>LT629302.1:3443171-3817562 GCA_900104375.1 Flavobacteriaceae bacterium MAR_2010_188 | reverse complement strand
TGAGCTTTCACAACAAAATTGCTGTCAACCGGAAAAAATTCTAGACCCGTAAATATTTTTCTGTCTTTATCCTTTAAAGGTGAAGTTGAAGCGTCCTTAAATTCAGAATTCATTTTTAGCTGAAAGTCAGTTTGCCCAACAATCGGTTTTTTTCCTTCCCCGCAGTTCAATAATAAAATAGACAAGAGCACAATGAGACCTCTCATTTCCAATGGAATTATAAAATTATATCTGCAACATTAGGAAATTTTTACTAGTTTTGGTTCACCAATTAGAAAATTCATGTTAAACGTCTTTATTTATAAAACACAGTCAACCCGTGTAAGCGCGGGCCGGATTCTGTATTATGGATATTGATGTAAAAACACAATAATTATAAACGAAAGTCCGGCGAAAACGCCGGACTTTTTTTGCTTTAAAATGAAAAGATTAATATCACTTTTCGGCACCGGAGTAGTAACTCCCTACCTAAATACCTTCAATGGATTATCTAAAGAGGTATGGTGGCTTGCATTGATTACTTTGATAAATCGCGCCGGAACGATGGTTATCCCTTTTCTTTCGCTTTACTTAAAACAAGATTTGGGCTTTACCCTTTCTGACGTTGGTTGGATCATGTCTTGCTTTGGCCTAGGCTCGATAACGGGTTCTTGGCTAGGTGGCAGTTTTACTGATAAAATCGGATACTACAAGGTAATGGTCTTTAGCCTTGTCGGTACGGGCATTCTATTTATTGGTCTTCAATTACTAGATAGTTTTGTAGGTTTTTGCGTGGGGATTTTTATCGTAATGATGGTCGCCGATTCGTTTAGACCGGCTATGTTTGTGGCACTCAGTGCCTATAGCAAACCAGAAAATAAAACCCGTTCTGTAACACTGATCCGTTTGGCAATAAACCTTGGATTTTCTGCTGGTCCTGCCGTTGGTGGCATTATCATCACCACTTGGAGCTACAGCGGTTTGTTCTGGGTAGACGGCATTACCTGTCTGCTGGCTGCGATTGTACTGCTACAAGTTCTTCATCCAAAAAAGGCACGGGTGCATGATGTTGTAGAAAATCTTAATCCTATTTCTGCTTACAAGGATAAAACATTTTTCATCTTCCTGTTCGCGATGATTTTATTTGGAGTTGTTTTTCTTCAATATTTCTCTACCATGCCGATTTATTATCGAGAGGCTCATAGCTTGTCAGAATTAGAAATTGGTCTGCTTTTGGGACTAAATGGATTTCTGATATTCCTCTTCGAAATGCCCTTGATAAAATGGCTTGAGAACGGAAAATTAAGTCATTCTAGCTTAATGATAATAGGCGCCATCTTAACTGGAATAAGCTTCTTGGTCCTAAACGCCACCACTTGGTCCGGGATTTTAATTATCGGGATACTTTTTATGACTGTCGGCGAGATGATTGTTTTCCCATTTTCGAATGCTTTTGCGATTAACAGAGCCAAAAAAGGCAACCAAGGAGAATATATGGCGCTCTACAGCATAGCGTTTTCTGTCGGTCATATTTTCGGTCATAATTCTGGACTGCAAATGGTAGAACATATCGGGTTTAACCAGACTTGGATTGTCATTACATTACTAGCCGCAATATGTGTACTTTTGCTTTTATTTTTAAAGAAAAGTATAATAACAAGCCCGGTTTAATGGATGAAAATAAAATATTTGATGTTGTAATTATAGGCGCCGGACCAATAGGAATTGCTATGGCTTTAGAGTGTCATAAGGCAAAATTGAAGTACTTGGTTATAGAAAAAGGGGCGCTTACTAATTCTATTTATAATTATCCGCTTAATATGAGTTTTTTTTCAACTTCAGAGAAGTTAGAAATAGACGAAATTCCATTTATCAGTAACAATCCCAAGCCGCATCGGGACGAAGCTTTAGAATATTACCGACGTGTGGCGGTTTCTAACAACTTAAATATAAATCTCTACGAACTGGTTGTAAATATTAAAAAAACTGAGCACCTTTTTACGATTGAAAGCGATAAACAAACTTATCAATCGAGAAAAGTGGTTATTGCCACAGGTTTTTATGATATTCCAAAATATTTGGAGGTTCCTGGTGAAGACTTGGACAAAGTCACCCACTACTACCGTGAAGCACATGCCTACGTTATGCAAAAGGTAATCGTGGTTGGGGCAAGCAACTCTTCGGTCGATGCGGCTTTGGAGATTTGGCGAAAAGGTGGTGACGTGACTATGGTGGTTAGAGGTGAAGCAATTGGCGAGAGAGTAAAATATTGGGTGAAACCAGATATGGAAAATCGGATTAAAGAAGGTAGTATCAAAGCTTATTTTAATTCTGAAATTGAAGAAATAAAACCTAAAACTGTAACCATAAAAACCCCTGGTGGAAGCTTAGAATTAGAAAACGATTATGTTCTGGCCCTAACCGGTTACCGACCGGATTTCAAATTTCTAAAGTCAAGCGGGATTCATATTTCAGATGAAGATAACCGCCATCCAGATTATGACGAATCTACTATGGAATCTAATGTTGAAGGTCTCTATCTCGCTGGAGTTATTTGTGGCGGAATGGAAACCCATAAATGGTTTATAGAAAATTCTAGAGTGCATGCAAAAATGATTATAGAAGATATATTGAGCAATGATATAAAAAGTGTTTAGCGACTTAATGAATTTGTTCTTTCTATTGAAATAAAATTGTTACCTTGAAACTGTATAACTCTAAATGCCAAGGTGATGAAAACCTTTTTTCCTTTTTTTCTCCTGTGCTTAACAATAAATTTGGGATTTTGCCAAATCACTAACAACGAGAACGAGGATTACCAAACAATCTCCGGAAAAATAACCTACCTCGGTTCGCCAATATCTAATGTTACTATTGTAGCAAAGCAAACGCAACGCGGGACTCTCACTGATGAGACAGGTAATTACTCTATTGACGCGAGAAAAGGAGATATTTTAGAATTCTCTCATGTTTCCTTTAAGACCGTTTCAATTTTGGTAGAGGACGTTACTTCAGTTCTTAACATTGAGATGATCGACAAAAACAATAAGTTGGATGAAGTCGTGGTTAACGCCCGGCTGACCCAGACCGCACTAAATAATATTCAAAATAGGAGACCAAAAACTTTAATGACATCTGTGGGCGAATTCAACCCTGACGCAATAGCAGGTAGAATGTACTATGTCAGTGGAGAACTACTCTCCAATGGATATAGAACCTTACAAGAGGCGCTTTACGGTAAAGTACCTGGCGATATACCAACACAATGGGATATCGATGGTCAATTATTTAAAGGTAATCCGCCATTCATTGATATATCCTCGGTAAAAGATGTGTTCGTCCTAAATACTAATCTAGGTACAGTTAGATGGGGAGGGCCGGTTGTAATAGTCAGAACCGTGAATTCTCCAGAGTACATAGAAAAGGAGGTGAAAGAATCAACTGAGATTTATAAAAATCAAAATTTTTATCAAGAAGATGCTATCACCGATGAAACGGAAAAGATAGAAAAGATTGACGATACCAAACAAGAAGCCAATCAAAAAAACACCGTCACAGGCCAGATAACCTATCTTAATGCACCAGTCCCTGCCGTCTCAATTACTATAAAAGACAAGAATCAAGGAACAGTAAGTGACAAGAATGGTAAATATAAGATTTCAGCCAGTCCCGGTGATATTCTAGTTTTCTCCCATATCTCATTTAAATCAGTTTCGGTTATGGTAGAAGATGTGACCAAAATTATTAATATCAAAATGGCGGCTGCTAATAATGCTCTTGACGAAATTGTCATTTCTACCAACAATAAAAGCGGCAAGATTACCGACCGTTCTATAAAGGCAGATGAAGTATTTAATACTTCGATGGGAACTTATGACCCAAGAAAAAGTGGCTATAGATCAGATTATATAGACGGTGCATCGATCCTCGCAGGATACGAAAGTTTGGGAGCAGCATTAGATGGTAGATTGCCTGGCGTACGATACGATAGACCTACCAAAAAACTGGTGGTAAAACCTTCATCCTCTATCAATACTCCACAATTTGCTATTTGGGATGTAGATGGCGTCATTTACCAAGATGAGCCTCAAATTGACCTTAATTCAATTGAGAATATCCGGGTTTTAAAATCGGTTGGTCAGACCAATCGTTATGGAAGTATCGCAGCGGGTGGCGTCATTCTGGTAACTACAAAAACCGGTAATTTTGATGCGCAAAACGCAGGAAGGGCTAAGGCCACCGCAGAATATCAAAACAATCAGCGTTATTTTAATGATGCTGAAGTGGGTGAAGATTTATTGGCCAAACCAAATGATTATTTAAAGGAACTTCAATCCCTCGATGATAAAACAATAGCTTATAATCAATATCTCGAAACAATAAAAAACTCAGCCAAGGATTACTCAAACCATATCGGAATTGCGAAAATGTTTTTGCAAAGTTATAACGACCCCACCATAGCAAAAGAAATTTTAGGCGACATAGAAACCAGATATTCCGATAATTCTGAAGTTCTTAAAGCAGTTGCTTACAATTATCAAGCTTTTGGAATGAAAAAAGAGGCGATAAAAACCTATCAGAATATCTACTATTTAAGACCAGATTATAATCAAAGTCATAGAGATGTCGCCAATGCCTATATTGAAAATGAACAATTTAAGCGTGGTTGGAGGTTGTATATGAATTACATTTTAGAGGGCCGTGAGACTGATGGTGAGGGCATCGGAAGCATTATCTATAATGAAATGGAATATCTGTTCTATAATCGGAGCAATCAAACTGAAATCAAAGAAAACTTTGTCCCTCGTTTTGAAAAGAAGGACGAATTTAATCATGATGTCCGTCTTGTTTTTGAGTGGAATACCTCGGAAGCTGAGTTCGAAATTGAGTTTGTTAACCCAGAATTACGGTCTTATGTTTTTGATCATTCCTTAGAAAATAATCCTTCCTTAATAATGGAGGAAAAAACCAAAGGTTATTCTAGTAAAGAATATCTTTTAGATGATATTGGCGATGGTACTTGGCTTATTAATCTTACCTATCATGGCAATAAGCAACCTCTCCCCACCTACTTAAAGATGACCACTTATTTTAATTGGGGAAAATTTAATCAGCGTCAAGAGATTTCTGTCTATGAATTAGGGATTGAGGACAAAAAAATTCAACTGCTAAGGATTGACAAAGAAGACTTGGTGTTTTCAAATTAAAGAGAAGTTTACTTGCTCCTCGTCAGTTAGTTTTTGTCCCGAAAATAATTGCTTATTTTTAAGGGAAATTCTTCAACAATAACTTCATGACAAAAATTCCCAATGTTTGTATCATAATAATTTCATTATTTATGATCCAAAGTTCGTTTGCCCAAGATTACTTTTTAAAAGACCAAGGACCATTTGATGCTTCGATTCCTTCACCTGAAGAATTTTTTGGTTACGGTATCGGAGAGCAGCATACACGACACGACCAGATTGTCGCCTATTTTCAAAAACTGGCCGATATTTCTGACAAAGTAAGTATTGAGATCTATGGTGTTACCCATGAGAAACGAAAATTGGTGATGCTAACTATTTCGTCGGAAACCAACATGTCGAACCTTGAAGCAATTAAAGAAAATCATCTAAAATTCGTAGACCCAAAGGTTTCACCTTCCAACTTTGGCGAGGTTCCGATTTTTATTCAATTGGGTTACAACGTGCATGGCAACGAGCCTTCTTCGGCTGAAGCCGCCATTTTAACCGCATATACCTTGGTCGCTTCCAACAGCGCAGAAGTGAAAAATTATCTTGAAAATTCGGTGATTTTTATCGACCCAAATATTAATCCGGATGGTCGTGACCGACATACTCAATGGGCAAACCAGTATAAATCCAATCAATTAGTATCCGATACCTACGATGCGGAACATAATGAAGCTTGGCCAAGGGGAAGGACCAATCATTTTTGGTTTGATTTGAACCGGGATTGGCTTTTAGCGGTAAACCCAGAAAGTAAAGGTAAATTGAAATGGTACCATGAGTGGTACCCAAATGTGGTGACGGATTTTCATGAAATGGGTACAGAAAGTAACTATTTCTTTGAGCCTATGAAACCCATTGGCTCGCAAGATCCTATAATGCCAAAAGAAAATTTTCAGGAGCTTAACGATCTTTTTGCAACTTATTATGCTTCGGCTTTAGACAATATCGGTTCATTTTATTTTACCAAGGAGGCATTTGACGGAACTTATCCAGGTTATGGTTCTTCCTATCCAGATCTTCAAGGTGGGCTGGCCTTACTTTTTGAACAAGCAAGTTCTCGAGGTCACTTACAGGATACTGATTATGGAACTATTACTTTTCCTTTTACCATCAGAAATCAATATACGTCCAGCATGACCACAGTTAAAGCAGCGGTAGATAATAAAGAAATGTTGAGAAAATATCAGCAGAAATTCTTTAAATCTGCAATTGACCAAAAAGATAAATCCGGTTTTATTGGTTACCAATTTGGGGACAAGTATGACCAGAATAGAAATAAGGCATTTGTCGACTTTTTAAAACTTCATGAAATAAAGGTTTATAAAAGTGGCGAAAAATATGTAGTACCGGTCGCTCAACCTCAGCACCGAATGGTACAGACCATGTTCGAAACCTATAATAAATATCGCGACAGTGTTTTTTACGATGCTTCCGCTTGGAGTATGTCCAACTTTTACAATATGAAAAGTACTGGACTTAAAAACCTAAAGTTGGGTGACGAAGTTATAGACACCGAAAATATTAATAAAGTAATACCTGTACCTCAAACGAGCTACGCTTATATAATGGACTGGGACGATTATTATGCTCCTGCAGCTCTTTATTATATGCAGTCCAAAGGATTGGTAGGAGCTTCGGCCTTTAAACCTTTTTCTACCAAAACCAATGTGGGCGAAAAAGATTTTAATTATGGCTCGGTGTTAATTCCGGTTAGCAAACAGAAAAAATCGGTTGATGAAGTCTATCAAATCGTGAAAGATGCTCAAGAGAAATATAGCGTCCCAATTTATTCTGTGAGTACGGGTTTTAGCTCCAAAGGAATTGACCTTGGTAGCGCCAACTTTAAATCGATAGAAAAACCAAAAGTCGCAATGCTTATCGGCGAAGGTGTAAGTTCTTACGAAGCTGGCGAAGTTTGGCATTTGCTAGATACAAGGATGGACATGCCGATTTCAAAAATTAGGATGACGAGTTACGGCCGCGCCGACCTAGAGGATTATAATACACTGGTAATGGTTTCTGGAAGTTATGACGACATTGATTCTCTAAAGGTGAAAGAACTTAAGGAATGGGTTGGCAAAGGAAATACTTTAGTAACCATTGCAGGAGGCTCAAAATGGGCAATTGATAAAAAACTGGTAAAAGAAGAACTAACTACAAAACCTAAAGAAAAGGACAGTTTAAAAATTGCAGAAAGACTTCCCTATGTAGAAGCTTCAGAAAATCTAGGACGTGAAGAATTGGGCGGAGCAATTTTTGAAGTTGACCTAGACATCACTCATCCATTAGGTTTTGGCTATCACGATAAGAAGCTTCCAGTTTATAAGAACAATAATGTGTTTCTCGCTCCCAGTAAAAATGAATATTCCACGGTTGCAAAATACACGGACAACGCCCACATAGACGGTTATATTTCTACGGAAAACTATGAGGTATTCTTAAAACCTTCAGCATCAATCATTATAAGCCCAATTGGAGGTGGCAGGGTAATTATGTTCGCTGACAATCCTAATTTTAGAGGAGCTTGGTATGGCACAAATAGGCTATTTTTAAATGCTCTCTTTTTAGGTGAAGAAATATCCGTACCAAAACAATAACACCAAATTGATTATAATCCAGAAACCAAATATGAAAAAATTAGTTACCGCCCTCTTAGTGCTGTTTACAATAAGCACATTCTCCCAACAAGATTATTTGGGAGATGGTCCATACAATCAACTTATAATACGTGGTGTTACCCTAATCAACGGTGATGGTTCCCCTCCACGTGGACCAATAGATATTGTGGTTGAAAATAATATAATCAAAGACATTCAGGTTGTCGGTTATGATGGAGTGCCAATTGATGAAGCTGGCCGGCCAAAATTAAAGGAAGGTGGCAAAGAGCTCGACGCCAACGGAATGTATCTTTTACCGGGATTTATAGATATGCACGGGCACATTGGTGGTAAAGCTCAAGGCGCATCTCCAGAATATGTATTTAGGCTTTGGATGGCGCATGGTGTTACTACAGTTAGACAAGCAAGTGGAATCCCGGCTAAAGAGTTAAAAAAACAAAGTTCGGCAAATGAGATTGTTGCACCAAGACTATTTGATTATGTCGGTTTCGGTTCTGGAAACGATACCGAAATCACCACTGCAGAACAAGCACGGGAGTGGGTACGGAATAATGCAAAAAATGGTGCCGATGGAATAAAATTCTTTGGAGCAGAGCCAGCTGTTATGGAAGCAGCACTTAACGAAAATAAAAAACTTGGATTAGGCTCAGCTTGCCATCACGCGCAGTTAAGCGTTGCAAGGTGGAATGTGTTACATTCAGCAAGAGCTGGACTAACATCAATGGAACATTGGTATGGACTACCAGAAGCGCTTTTTGATGATAGAACGGTACAAGATTATCCAGCAGATTACAATTATCAAAATGAACAACATCGTTTTGAAAATGCCGGAAATCTATGGCAACAAGCGGCCAAGCCAGGGTCAGAAAAATGGAATGCCGTTATGGACGAATTGCTAGAATTAGATTTTACAATAGACCCCACCTTTAATATTTATGAAGCGAGTCGTGATCTTATGGGCGCTCGAAGGGCCGAATGGCACGAAGATTACACCTTGCCATCATTATGGAAGTTTTATGAGCCAAGTAAAGTAAGCCACGGAAGTTACTGGCACGATTGGGGTACAGACCAAGAGATTGCGTGGAAGAGGAATTTTAATATTTGGATGCAATTTATAAATGAATATAAAAATCGTGGCGGAAGAGTTACGACTGGTTCGGATTCTGGTTTTATCTACCAACTTTATGGTTTTGCCTATATCCGCGAAATGGAACTTTTAAGAGAAGCTGGTTTTCATCCTCTTGAAGTAATCCGTTCTGCCACCTTAAATGGCGCAGAGGCTTTGGGCTGGGAAGATAAAATTGGTTCGGTTCAAGTTGGGAAGTTAGCAGATTTTGTTATTGTTGAAGAAAATCCTTTGGCCAACTTTAAAGTATTATATGGTACTGGCGCGATAAGGCTAACTGATGATAATGAAGTTACCAGAGTTGGCGGGGTGAAATATACCATCAAAGATGGAATCATTTACGATGCGAAAAGACTTTTGGCAGAGGTAAAAGACATGGTAGACAAAGCGAAAGTTGAAGAAAACTTCACTTTAAAACAGCCTGGGATTAAAGACTAGACTTACTCCTCAAGTGCTTTTTTTTTAATGCTCTAAGTAAGGAAAGAAAGAACAAATTAGGCAGGGTTATTTGTATCTCTTACCATGCTTTATAATAATATCTACATCGCTCAATAAATCAATATGCCTTAATACATCACCCTTAACGGCTATGATGTCGGCATATTTTCCTTCTGATATGGTCCCTACCTGTTCTTCTACTCCCATCCATTTAGAAGGCCAATAGGTAGCGGCCCGTATGGCATACATAGGATCAATTCCAAATTCATTGACCCATACATCAAATTCATTCCAAGTTGATTGACTGTGAAATTTCATTGGGATTCCACTATCGGTACCTATCAATAAAACCACACCTGCATCCATTAGTTGTTTAATTTTAGTTTGTAAAGTGGGTTTCCTTATCGGGGTTAATTGAAAATATGGCAGTCTATCCTTATGCTTAAAACTATTTTTTATGTCAGCAACGATGGTGTCGTTCAAGCCTCTATGCCAAGAGTCGTTATCTAAATGTTCTCCGTTATCCCTAACATATTCATAATTATATAAACCTTCTACAGTGGGACACCAAAAAAGAGGTCCCAGATTCATCTGGGCAGTTCGCTCCCTTATCATTTCCATTATATCCTCCGGGTATTTGGGTGATGAAGATAAGCCTGTATGTTCAATGCAATCTACTCCTGCCGCTAAACCTTTCCTTATTTCTTCCGGGCGATGACCATGTGCCACGACCTTGAGATTATATTTATGGGCCGTATCCACGACTGCTTTTAATTCTTCAGGAGTCATTTGGTCTTGATCGATCAGTTTAACGCAATCTACACCCGCATCTGCTAAGGTCTTGATTTTCTTTCGGGCATCTTCCACCCCATCGATTCCCCATCTAAAATCTTCGGTCCCGGGATAGGGTTTCTTCTGAATAAAAGGGCCAGAAACATATAGAGTCGCGCCAGGTATCTCACCTTTATTTATTCTATCCCTAACCGATATACTTTCTTTTAATGGTCCACCCAAATCCCTTGCGCTAGTAACGCCTGCCATAAGCAATTGGTTGGCCGATGCTGGCATAATTACATCTTCGAGCAGTGGCGGGTAGGTTTTGTCCCAATAGTCGTAATCGGCATGTCCATTGATCATCGTATGAACATGCATGTCCCAGAGACCGGGCAAAACAGACATTCCTTCAGTAGAAATGATTTCTGCATTTTCAGGTATCTTAATAGTTTCAACCGTTCCTACTTGGGTTATTTTATCATTTTCAATAATGACTACGCTATTCTGGATAGGTGTAGCTCCATAACCATCGATCAAAGTACCGCCAACTAAGGCTTTGGTGTTATTTTGCGCCAGTGAAAAAATTGGCAGGATAAATATTAGGTAAAGGAATTTCATATTTTATGTTGTATTTAAAATACCATTAGTTTATTTAAAAATACAAATAACAACGCAAAATATTATCATTAGAAAAAGTTCTAATTAAGTATCTACTGTGGAATAGGTCTCCAATAAAACTTAGTGGGTGCGAAAAATTTCGCATAATCGAGAGTATTATCTTTTAAGGGTAGGTGCGGTAATGCATTATTCAGCAAACCTTATCTGAAAGATTCGGCAATGAATGATCAATTAGTTTGATTTTCGCTTCGCTGGGTAATTATAAAATCACAAAATTCCTTTTGTTCCGGGCTAACAGGAACGTAATCGGGATTAGAACGGACAAAAGTTAGTTCATAAAGCTTGTATCTATCCATAAACTTTCATGTATTTTACCATGCCAGTATCAATTTGGCCAAAAGACAAAGCGCTGCTGAAACGGTGAATTATTAAAATAACCCTAGTTGTTTTCAGCTTTAAAAACATAGATAATTAAGTTACGGGTTAGCGAATGGCTGAGCGATGGGTTGTTTTTTTGAAATCGGGTTATTGTTGATTACAGAAGAAAGCACAATCTGGGTCTTGGTTTCTCCGTAGGTGATTAATTGGTCTATAAAACGCTCTAAATGCACGTGATTATTAAGAACCACGATCATCACGATATTCTCATTTCCGGTTATTCGGTAACAATCCAGAACTTCTCTAAAGGTTTTTACTTTTTCTAAAAAGGGTTTTAATTTTCCCATAAAGGCTTTTAAGGTTATAATCGCTTTTAGCTGATAACCCACTTCAAATGGCGAGACTATTGTCTTATAGCTGTCAATAACTCCAAGGTCTTCCATTTTTCTGATTCTCTCCGCAACAGCCGGAGAGGAAATCCCCACCCTGCGGCCAATTTCGGCGTTCGATTGTCTGGCATTGCTCTGCAGGCAGGTCAGAATCTTCCAGTTAAGTTCGTCTATATTCATAAGTTATATGATAAAAATAATTTAATATCGAAGGCAAATTTAATCATTTGCTTTAATATATTAAGAAGAGTTGCAGTACTTGTCATTATTTTTACTGTATTGAATAAGAAAAACAATGCTCTCCAGTTTGCCACATCATTTGTACGACATGCCGATTTATAAGAAGGCACTGGATATCTTTACCCTTTCCCAAAATATCTCTGCCTATTTAAATTACGACCTTTCGGATTTAAATCAGGATGGTTCGGAGAAAAAGGAAATTTATTTTAGCGGGGATATTGTTCAACAATCCACTTCTCTCGCTCCAGAGATTCTTAAGGCTGAATTGGAGCAATGTTCAGACAGACGTCACAAGCATGCTGCAAGGGTTAGGATTATGACCAATTTGCTTTATCGCAATTCTTATAGATTAGAAAAATGCGATAGCAACGGTAAGGAATTCTTACCACTTCTTAGGAGAGAGCTGAAAAAATTTAGAAAAATGCAAAGTCATTGGATGATGACTTTATAATATACGAAATATTAATAGCGAGATTGAAAAAGACCTCAAAGATTATTGAAATCTATGAGGTCTCTATTTAAACATATAATTGTACTTCTTAGTTTCCTTCAGTATAGCCTACAATTTGGCTTTCAGCTTCAAAGTATCTTTCTGATTTAATGGTATAACATAACCATTCAAAGAAATTTTGAGATTTTCTCTCAAAGCGGTAATTCAATGTAGTTTCCATAATCATATAGTTGAGGTTAAACTTGTTTTTAGTAAATGAGGGAAACCAAATCTACAATCAGGAAACAGAATAAAAATAAAAATTAGTTGAAGGGATTAAATAAGGTATTGAAAGTATTTTTCTTACAGAATTTAACGTTGAAATGCTCATCTAGAATTCTAAAATAGGGTTGCGAGTATGCTTTTTAAATGAAAAAAACAGCGTTACATACCTTGGAAGATGCTCATAATAAGCTACCCACGAAGCTGCGCATGTCGGCATAAGCGTATTCTCTATTTACATCCGGAAAAACATGATACCGACGATGCTGCGCATGTCGGCATAAGCGTATTCTTTAATTAAATTCGGGAAAATATGATATCGACGAAGCTGAGCATGTCGGCATACATGATGCTTTATTTGAATTCGCCTAAATTTGATACCGACGAAGCTGAGCATGTCGGCATAAATAATACTCTATTTGAATTCGGGTAAACATGATACCGACGATGCTGCGCATGTCGGCATAAGCGACTCACACACTTTTTCCGTAAAGGAAAAAGTGGTTCGCTGCTTACATATTTCTTCTATACTGTCCGCCTACCTCAAATAAAGCATTCGTTATTTGTCCCAAGGAACAAACTTTACAAACTTCCATCAGCGCTTCAAAAATATTTTCGTTTTTTATCGCACGTTCTTGAAGATTCTCCAAAATTTCATCTGTATTAAACGCCTCGTGAAGATTTTTTAAGGTTTTAATTTGAAGTTGCTTTTCTTCTTCAGTGGCACGTATAACTTCTTTTGGCTGAATGGTCGGTGAACCTTTAGAACTCAAAAATGTATTCACCCCAATTATAGGAAATTCACCATTATGCTTTAAGGTTTCATAATAAAGACTCTCTTCTTGAATTTTGCTGCGTTGGTACATCGTTTCCATTGCTCCAAGAACTCCTCCTCTTTCGGTAATCCTATCAAATTCTAAAAGCACGGCCTCTTCGACCAAATCGGTCAGTTCTTCAATAATAAAAGCGCCTTGAATCGGATTTTCATTTTTAGCTAGACCAAGCTCCTTATTGATTATAAGCTGAATTGCCATTGCGCGTCTTACCGATTCTTCAGTTGGCGTAGTAATGGCCTCGTCGTAAGCATTGGTATGAAGAGAATTACAGTTATCATAAATCGCGTAAAGCGCTTGAAGTGTCGTACGGATATCATTAAAATCGATTTCTTGGGCGTGCAAGCTTCGACCTGAAGTCTGTATATGGTATTTTAGCATTTGAGCACGAGAATTTGCGCCATACTTGTTTTTTAATGCCTTGGACCAAATCCGTCTTGCCACCCTTCCAATCACTGCATATTCCGGATCAATTCCATTTGAAAAGAAAAAGGAAAGATTAGGTCCGAATTTATCGATGTCCATCCCACGGCTTAGATAATATTCAACATAAGTAAAACCGTTGGAAAGTGTAAATGCCAATTGTGAAATAGGATTTGCTCCTGCTTCGGCTATATGATAACCAGAAATCGAAACCGAATAAAAATTCCTAACCTTATTCTCAATAAAATATTCTTGCACATCTCCCATTAATCTTAAGGCAAATTCAGTTGAGAATATACAGGTATTCTGCGCTTGATCTTCTTTTAATATATCAGCCTGAACCGTACCTCGTACTTGTGTTATCGTATCATGTTTTATCTTTTCATAAACCTCGGGGGACAACACTTTATCACCTGTAATTCCTAAGAGCATGAGTCCCAAACCATTATTTCCTTCTGGGATTTCTCCATAATATTGAGGTCTTTCAGAATCTCCGTAAAACTCTTTTAATGTTTTTTCAACCTCATTTTCTAAGCCATTATCCTTAATATAGATTTCACATTGCTGGTCGATTGCAGCGTTCATAAAAAATCCGAGTAACATCGGTGCCGGACCGTTAATGGTCATACTCACCGAAGTCATTTTATCGGCCAAATTAAAACCAGAATATAATTTTTTGGCGTCGTCTAAACAGCAAATCGAAACACCTGCATTTCCGATTTTTCCATAGATGTCAGGTCTATAATCCGGATCATTTCCATAGAGAGTAACGCTATCAAAAGCAGTTGAAAGTCGTTTTGCCGGAAGCCCCATACTCACATAATGAAAACGTCGGTTGGTTCTTTCTGGCCCACCCTCGCCCGCAAACATCCTAGTAGGATCTTCACCGGTTCTTTTAAATGGATAAAGACCAGCGGTATAAGGAAATTCACCCGGTACATTCTCTTGAAGATTCCACTTTAAAAGATCGCCCCAAGCTTTATATTTTGGAAGAGCAACCTTTGGAATCTGCAGATGCGAAAGTGATTCGGTATGTGTTTCTATCTTTATTTCTTTTCCCCTTACTTCAAATTTATATACCGGCTCTTGGTATCGATTTACTTTATCTGACCATCCCTTGATTGTTTCCCAATTGAGTGGATCCAAATTGAGTTTCACTCGGTCGAACTCAGCAATCAACATTTTAATTAAATCTTTATTAGTATCAGTCTCAGTGTCGGTCTGAGCCTGTCGAAGACCCTTATCTTCAATCCCATGCTTCGACAAGCTCAGCATGATCCCGGAAACAGATTCCAAGGTTTTATAAATAGCATAAAGGTTCTGCGCAACCTCTACCTGCTGAAGAGCTGTTTTATCATAAGCTCGATTATTTTCTGCAATCTCAGAAAGGTAACGTGTCCGTGCTGGAGGAATAATAAAGATTTTTTCACTGAGTTCATTGGTGCCTTTAAAATGCGAATTTAGCTTGGATTCTGTTTTTTCAGAAATCTTGTCCATCACCGCACGGTAAAGAGCGTTCATTCCTGGGTCGTTGAATTGAGAAGCGATGGTACCATAAACAGGAAGTTGGTCTTGCGGAGTATCCCAAAGATGGTTGTTACGCATATATTGTTTTTTTACGTCTCGTAACGCATCTAGAGAACCACGTTTATCGAACTTATTTATCGCCACCAAATCGGCAAAGTCCAACATATCGATTTTTTCGAGTTGGGTAGCTGCACCAAATTCTGGCGTCATCACATAAAGAGAGACATCGCTATGTTCTATAATCTCGGTATCTGACTGCCCAATTCCCGAAGTCTCTAGAATAATCAAATCATATTCCGCAGCTTTTAGCACGTCGATTGCTTCATTGACGTGTTTGGAAAGTGCCAAGTTAGATTGTCGAGTGGCCAAACTTCTCATATAAACACGTGGAGAATTTATAGCATTCATCCTAATCCTATCTCCAAGCAATGCTCCACCTGTTTTACGTTTTGATGGATCCACGGAAATAATCCCGATTGTTTTCTCCGGAAAATCTATTAAAAACCTCCTTACTAATTCATCGACAAGGCTAGATTTTCCTGCACCACCGGTTCCGGTAATTCCAAGTACAACTGGGGAAACTTCATCATTTTTAACGGTATTGTTAGACTGAAAAATTTCGTCGAAGCGTTCATGTTCGTTTTCTGCTATCGTAATAAGTCGCGCAATGGTATTAACATCCTTTTCCTTTAGTTCTCCGTTGATTTTTTTATCCTTCGGGAATGTGAGTTTATCGCTAGTATCAGATTGCTCCACCAAATCATTGATCATCCCTTGCAAACCCAATTGGCGTCCATCGTCAGGAGAATAAATCCTTGTAATCCCATAGTCCATCAACTCTTTTATTTCTTCAGGAAGAATTACGCCGCCGCCGCCGCCGAAAATCTTAATATGACTTGCTCCTTTTTCCTTGAGCAGGTCGTACATATATTTAAAATACTCATTATGACCTCCTTGATAAGACGTCATCGCAATAGCATTTGCATCTTCTTGTATCGCAGTATTCACGACTTCTTCAACACTTCGGTCATGTCCCAAATGAATTACCTCCACTCCAGTAGATTGGATTATCCTTCTCATAATATTTATGGCAGCATCGTGCCCATCAAAAAGGGAGGCCGCCGTTACGATACGGATTTTATTTTTTGGCTTGTAAGGTTCAGATTGAGTCATCTTTAAAATTATGGTGAATATGAGCAACAAATTTACGGAAACTCCAAAAAAGTTAGGGACTCACTCCTAATATTATAATAATATTATGCTTGTCACGAGACCTATGAATTTTCATTTACATTTATTTCAAAACAAAAGATGGGCAAATCCATAACCATATTAGTCATTTGTGATGATGCACGAGGCATTATTGCGAAAGTTTCAAACTTTAATACTCAATAATGGAGGTAACATAATTTACGTGGATCAATATGTTGACAGTGACCAAAAAGTCTTTTTTATGAGGCTCGAAAGTGAGTTTTCTGATGAATCAATTATCATTTCTGAACTTGAAAAAGATTTTCAGACGAATATCGCTGAAGAATTTAAGATGAAATGGAAGTTTTATGAAAGTTCTTTAAAACCTAAAATGGCTTTGTTCGTTTCAAAATACAGCCATTGCCTTTATGATATTCTTAGCCGTTATAATCTTGACGAACTAAACGTTGAGATTCCTTTAATAATAAGCAATCACAAAACGTTGGAAGACGTCGCCGAAAATTTTAAGATCCCGTTTTTTCATATTGAAGTAAATCCCGAATCAAAATTAAAGGCAGAACAACAACAGTTAGAATTGCTGACCCAACATAAGATTGATTTTATTGTTCTAGCCCGATATATGCAGATTGTTTCGCCAACCCTAATCAATAAATATCCCAATAAGATTATTAACATACACCATTCTTTTTTACCAGCTTTTGTGGGTGCAAAACCGTATCATTCAGCTTTTAAACGAGGAGTAAAAATCATTGGAGCAACAAGTCATTATGTTACCGAAGAATTGGACGCGGGGCCAATTATAGCTCAAGATGTTACCACCGTTACCCATACCCATTCCATATAGGATTTAATTGCCAAAGGCCGTAACCTTGAAAAAATCGTGCTTTCAGATGCTATTAAATTGCACAGTCACAGAAAAGTGATGGTTTACAATAATAAGACTATTGTTTTCTCTTGAATAAATTTAATCCAAAGGAAAAATTTGACCTTCAAATGCAAATTTAAAGCCCAAACCTTCAACATATTTTCTTTTATCACTCTTAATATTTAAGGCAGGATTTGAGTGGTTAAGATGAATAAAATAAATCTTGGACCGGGTTTGTACGGATTCTTCAGCAAAAAGTTCTATCGTCTCCATGATGAATGGATGCGGCACTTCGCTCATCGGTCGCGGTATTTCCCCGTCTTCAAAAAAGGTAGCATCGATTAAAGCATAATCAACGTTTTTCAATTCATCCTGAATATTCTTTTCCCATAAATTCCATTTGTTGATATCTGGAATAAAGAGAAGTAATTTCTTGGGACCTTGAATCTTATAAGCCACGGTTTCTGAAAACTCGTCACGATGCGGAACAAGAATCGGAGTAACCATTAAATTTGGGGAAATATTCAAGCTAGAATTCGGGTAAATTGTCTGAATTTGAATGTTATTTAAGGTAGATAATTGCTTCCAAGGTTCGTTCTCCTCCAAAAAAGTTTTCATTTTTGGCATCGCATAAACAGGAATTTCCTTTGCTCCCATCGCCTCTCTCCCAAAATACATAAGACCTGTGTAATGTCCAATGTGAGCGTGGGTTAAGAAAATCCCATCAATAACATTTTTAGATTTAAAAGATTTATTTTCAAGATTATAGAGTTGTTCAGGCATATCTGGAGTAGCTTCAAATAACCATTTCTTTTTTTCGGCTTGATCAACTAGACCCAAACTTACTACCAATTCTCTAGATATTTTATTATCTTTTAGATTCCTGAATTCCGCCGGATTATTAATATGTGGATAGCCGGCATCTTGTGCAATTCCTAAAACAGTTATATATTGTTGGGATGAATTATCGAGAATGGTTTTTGAAGTTGAGACGCATCCCATCAAAATTGAAAAGGATATTAGGCATAGTAATTGAAAACGTCTCACACGCATAACTTATCTTTGATAAAGATATTAAAAGCCCTATAACATGAAACGAATTTATTTTGTATTAATAGTATCATTAAGTCTTTTTTCTTGTGGAGAATTACAGGATGTGATGGGACAATTTCCACAAGGACCTTTATCTGAAGCAGAAATTGGCTCAGGATTGCGACAAGCTTTGGATTTCGGGATTGATAAACAAGTGACGAAATTAGCAAATACTGATGGCTTTTTTAAAAATGAATTAGTAAAGATTCTTTTGCCAGAAGAACTACAAAGAGTAGACAAAACTTTACGCGATGTAGGATTAAGTAGTCTTGCGGATGAAGGTTTAAAACTTCTTAACCGCGCCGCAGAAGATGCGGTTAAGGAGGCAACTCCAATATTTGTAGATGCGGTTAAAGGCATAACCTTTACAGATGCGAAAAATATATTGCTAGGTAAAGACGATGCTGCAACGCAATATCTCACCCTAACGACCAGAAATGAGTTGTACGCAAAATTTAATCCGGTTATAAAGAAGTCTTTTCAGGAAGTTGGAGCGGATAGAGTTTGGGAAGATTTAATCAATAGGTACAACGCTATTCCTTTGACGAAAGATGTGAATCCAGATTTAACCGATTATGTTACTGGTGAAGCTTTGGAAGGAGTATTTACAATGATTGCAGTAGAAGAAAAAGATATAAGAACCCAAATATCCGCAAGGACAACAGATTTGTTACGCAGGGTATTTTCTCTTCAAGATTAAATGAAAAAACAATTAAAGATTGCCGTAGTTGGCCCAATACCGAACGATACAATAAAAACTTATAAAGGCGACACTGTCACTAAATATGGCTGTGTAACCCATCCCACCATTGCATTGGCAAAGTTGCTTGCAGGTGAAGGTGAAGTAATCCCCGTGGCACATATCCACAAGAAGGATAAGCCCGGCATCACTAAGTTATTCGCTGACTACGACAATATTAATACCTCTGGAATCTTTACAGAAAAGGATCAAGGCACGGATATAGAACTGATATTTATCGATCAGAACAATCGGGTTGAAACCCAACTATCTAATATGCATCCCATAACCGCTAGCGAAATAGAACCATTCTTAGACGCGGATTGTTTTGTTTTCGTACCAATTACCGATTTTGAAATAGAATTGGAAGCGCTTAAAATCATAAAGTCTAAATCTAAAGCCCCAATTGTTTTTGATGCCCACGGGCCGACCACTTACGTGAACGAACATGGCAAACGTCACCGACAATACTGGAAAGATATTGATCAATGGCTGCCTTATATCGATATCTTAAAAATGAATCTTGAAGAATCCCAATGTAGTTGGTTCGACAAAGATTATGAAGATGATGATGAGATTTATGATGAAAATAATACGGACCACTTGGGAGAATTTGCCAAGCATATTTTAGATTCTGGAGTTACTGCTCTGTACGTTACCTTAGATTCTCGCGGATGCGTAATCTATACTAAAGACCAAGGGGTAATCAAAAAAGACTTTGTAAAATCCGTGCCAGTTACCGATGTTATAGATACTACTGGTTGTGGAGATTCATTTGCTGGCGGATTAGCATTTGGACTTACAAAATACAACGATTTCATAAAGGCCGCACATTTCGCGAACGCTCTTGGCGCTTTAAGGACACAAGGCAAAGGATTTGATGTTTTTAAATCCTTGCTGGACACAGAAAAACTTATTGCAAAGAATTACATTTAACCACTGCTTTAGGTCTATACTGTTGAGTCTGCATCGATTGCATTAAAAAGTTTTTTGAAATTATTATTTTATATAGTGCTACATTCTAATTAATTAGATATATTTAAATATCACTTTTAATGAGATGAATCCAGTTTCAAAAATTAATAAGAAAACGCGTAAGCTTCAGAACAAGTATAAACTTTTAGTTGAGGATGCTTATAATTTTCGTGAAACGGACTCTAATTTAAGCGATACATATGCCTATGATGCGATGAAACTTTTAAACGAGTTAAATAGGCTAAAATATTTTTCTCGAGATTTTACCCAATCACTTTCTTAGAAAGTTACTCTCTCAAAAATCCGTTTACAATAAAACTTCGTATATCACATAAAGAAAGAATACCATGACACCCCAATTTTGCAAAGTAGGAAAGATTAAACCAAGTGAATACTTGGAATACAACTTGGCAAAACTGGAAGAAGAATATGTGAAATTTATGGATGAAGCCTACAGCTATATGCACGTAGATACTTCTATCAGCGACTTTCTTCATTATGAAGCTTCACAATTAAAAAAGAAAATACTCACTTTAAGAAAGTTTATCTAACTCCTTATTTAGATTTTCGAAATAGTCGATTGCTTTTAGAATTCTGCTCCCGTACCAAGAGAACATTTCACCATCTACCAAAATAACTTTTGTTTTAGGAAATAGAATTCCTAGCTCTATAACCTCATCATTGGAAAATGGATATGGTTCACTCGACAAAAAAATAAAATCCAGGTCTTTCGGCATTGATTTCAACTCTACTTCTGGATAGCGTGTCTTGTTAGAATAGATGTTACTAAAACTATTTAGGGAAAGCATGTAATCAATAAAAGTATCTGATGCCGCGACCATCCAAGGATTTTTCCAGATAAAATAAGCCGCTGATCTTACTTTTTTATTTTTAAATGAATTTTGAAAGTTTAAAACTTTTTCTTCGATTCTTGCATTTAAATCTTGAGCTTCTATTTCTTTTAAAAATAGTTTACCATAAGCTTCAATCAAGTCGCAACAATCCTCAACATTCCCAATATCCGAAATATGGATTGGCGCTACTTTACTTAAACCTTGGATAATTTCTAAGGTATTTTCTTCTTTATTTGCAATGATGATATCGGGCTCAAGGTTTTTAATTTTTTCAAAATTCACCTTTTTTGTGCCTCCAATAACCTTAATGTTTTTTCTTAAATGTTCGGGATGAACGCAGAATTTGGTAATGCCTACCAATGAACTTTCCAAACCTAAATCGCAAAGCAATTCGGTAAGGCTGGGCACTAAAGAAATTATTCGGGAGGGGGGTTTATCTAGGGTAAATGTCCTATTTAATTGATCACTAACTTTCATATTTTTTTGTTAGATTAAAGCAGGTTCAGGCCCAACTCAGATTTTCTACTAAATAAAATTTCAGGTAGGGCGTAAAACATCATAACTTCGAATTAAATTACTTAGAGGTAAGATTTATAATCATTGGCAACTTTTTTAAATTATTTATGCTCCCCCACGGCGATTAAAAGCCCAGTGCATATAAAGTACAATTATAAAATATAATGCATAGAATGGAATTCCAAAATACGTATAGAAAAAGGGCAGGAAAAACCATGCAAAAGAACTAATCAGAAGTAAAATGAAAATCCAGCTCCTTAGCTTTAATTTTATTGCGTAATAAAAATTTAAGGTTACATTGACAAGTCCTATTCCCCAAATTATGAGAATGTAAGGAAAATCGAATTCAGCCGATTGGTCATTAAAAAACGGAATTAAAGTTAAACTCAATTGACTTAAAATGAAAAAAATCAAAGATGTAATTCGAAGTCCTTTCATTTTAATTTCTACAGATTTAAAATTATCTAATGCTCATTTTTATTTCGAATAACTCAATAACTCTTGCTTCATTTCCAATTGCAATTCTTCTGCTTTTTCCTTCGCCTTTTCAGCAAAATCACCCCCATTTGAAGCGTATATAATTCCTCTTGAAGAATTTACCAATAGACCGATGTTCTCAGTCATTCCAAATTTGCACACATCTTGAAGACTTCCGCCTTGCGCACCAACTCCGGGAACCAATAAGAAGCTATCAGGAACAATTTTCCTTATTTCCTTAAAGTATTCTGCCTTTGTCGCACCAACAACGTACATCAATCTTTCAGAATTTTTGTAGTTGATCGAGGTTTTTAGAACTTGTTTGTACAGTTCTTCTCCGCCATTATTTTTAGTTTGAAAGTCGAATGCTCCTTCGTTTGAAGTAAGGGCTAGAAGGATTGCAAATTTAGCCTGGTATTCCAAAAAAGGCTCAACAGAATCGCGTCCCATATACGGCGCGACAGTAATGCTGTCAAAATCTAGATCTTCTAAGAACGCCTTGGCATAGCGCGTCCCAGTATTGCCGATATCGCCTCTTTTTGCATCAGCAATGGTAAAGATTTTGGGATGATTTTGATTTAAATAATCAATAGTTTTTTGAAGAGAGGCCCAACCTTTTAAACCATACGCTTCATAAAATGCGATGTTTGGTTTATAGGCAACGCAAAGCTTATGCGTAGCATCGATTATCGCTTTATTGAATTCAAATATTGGGTCTTGTAATCCTAAAAGATGAACGGGAATCTTGTCTAAGTCTACATCAAGTCCGATGCATAAAAATGATTGCTTTTCTTTAATTTCTTCAACCAGTTTCGCAATCGTCATTTTAGATACTAATTTTTATTGAAATCTATAGAACTTCATCTGAAGCTTTGAGCTTCTCTGTGTTTTCTACCAACATTAATTCGTCGATAATCTTTTGGATATCCCCATTTATTATATTCTGCAAATCGTAAAGCGTTAGTCCAATCCGATGATCAGTAACCCTCCCCTGCGGATAATTGTAGGTTCTAATCTTGGCTGATCTATCACCAGAACTCACCATACTTTTACGTTTCTGCGAGTCGGCTTCTAGCTTTTTGTTAAGCTCTATTTCGTATAATCTAGACCTTAAAACTCCTAAAGCTTTTTCTAAGTTTTTATGGGAAGATTTTTGATCTTGGCAACTTACTATCATTCCGGTCGGTTCGTGATGCAATTTTATAGCAGAATAGGTAGTGTTGACACTCTGACCACCAGGACCAGTCGAAGTAGTTCTTTCAATCCTAACTTCGGACATGTCTAATTCTAGGTCAAATTCTTCAGCTTCTGGAAGAACAATAACCGTCGCAGCAGACGTATGTACCCTGCCTTGGGTTTCAGTCTGTGGCACACGTTGTACACGATGAACGCCAGCTTCAAACTTTAAGGTTCCGTAAACATCCTTACCATTAACTTCAAAAATTATCTCTTTAAATCCACCGTTGGTTCCTTCACTTAAATCTACCGTACTAACGCTCCAGCCTTTACTTTCGCAATATTTAGTGTACATTCTATATAGGTCACCAGCAAAAATACTCGCTTCGTCTCCACCGGTACCGGCACGCAATTCCATCACCGCATTCTTAGAATCTTCTGGGTCTTTAGGAATCAACATAAATCTTATCTCATCTTCCAACTTAGGAAGTTCGTCCTTGGCTTCTTCGTATTGCATTTTAGCCATTTCGACCATTTCTGCATCTTCTCCAGCATCGATTATTTCTTCTGCTTCTTCAATTCTGTCTACAAGACGCTTATATTCCGTACGCTTTTCTATGATGTCCTTGAGGTCGCTGTATTCTTTTGTCAGTGAAACATAACGTTTCTGATCAGAAATAATAGCTGGTTGAATAATAAGATCGCTAACCTCATCAAAACGCTGCTTAATGAAATTTAATTTATCTAACATAAATCAATTAAAATTGGCTGCAAAAATACGATATGTTTTCTAGAATGAGGAATCGAGATTTAAGATTATAGAGGCATTTTTTTCTTAAAGAACTCGAATTGCTTTATACTGAAGCAGAAAATAAAACGTTAACAATAGTATGCAAAGATTTGGTGCCATTATACTGTTTTACAAGCCATTAATTATGTGGTCTTTTGGTGTGAATATCTTTCTCACCTTTTTTAATCCCAATATCTTTGCCGCTCTGCTGGTAAAATTAATACTAACTGTTTTTGTTTGGTATCTACTTTCTGAAACCCATGGAAGACGGAAATTAATTTTCTACAAAAATCTCGGTATTTCGCCTTTACAGCTTTTCAGCTCACTTTATGCTATTGACGCCTTAATGATGATTGCTTATCTTATGCTCGTTAAAGAGTTTATATGATTTTAGAAATCGATAATGTTGAACTTTACTTTAAAGAGAAAAAAGTATTGGGAGGCATTTATCTGAAGGCAGAAACCGGAAGCATTACCGGGATTTTAGGTAGAAACGGATGTGGCAAGAGCTCGCTTTTGAGGATTATATTTGGAGATTTAAAGCCAAAATATGGACTCGTAAAAGTTGACGCGAAACCTATATTGAAGCAATTATACAAAACTGGATTAGCCGGTTATCTTCCTCAACAAAATTACCTCCCTAATTCAGTTAGTATACCTCAAATTTTTAAGCTTTATAAGGTGAAATGGGAAGAATTTACCATGGAGTTTCCAGAATTTGGTAAGTATCACAATTCGGGGATTAAAGATTTATCCGGCGGAGAAAGAAGACTTATTGAAACCTACTTAATTTTAAAAGGAGACTATAAAATTATGTTGTTGGATGAACCTTTTTCTCATCTTTCACCTTTACATTTTGATCAAATCATAAAGATTATGCATCAGCAAAAAGATGAAAAGGTGATTATACTTACCGACCATATGTACCGACACATCGAAACCGTTGCAGATAAATTTTATCTTATCAAAAATAATTGCACGATTTTGATGGAATCTTTTGAGTCGCTAGAAGATTATGGATATGTAAAATTGTGATGATGGAATTATAAAATTCCTAATATTCGAACTCACCAAATTCACTATTAATTGATAGTCGCTTAGCATCTGAAGCTTCTACCCTACCAATAATCTGAGCATCGACCTTGAAACTTTTCGAAATTTCTATAATTTCTTGAGCGATAGATTCATCAACGTAAAGTTCCATTCTGTGACCACAGTTAAAGACTTTATACATTTCTTTCCAATCGGTTTTTGATTCCTCTTGGATTAATTTGAAAAGTGGCGGCACATCGAATAAGTTATCTTTAATGATGTGTAAATGATCTATAAAGTGAAGAATTTTAGTTTGTGCCCCACCACTGCAGTGCACAATGCCGTGGATTTTATTTCGTGCGATTTCAGAAAAAATCTTTTTAATAATCGGTGCGTAAGTCCTTGTTGGTGACAACACCAATTTACCTGCATCAATCGGAGAATTTTCAATTTTATCCTGAAGCTTTTTACTTCCGGAATAAACCAAATCTTCAGGTACGGAATGATCATAACTTTCCGGGAATTTTTCAGCTAAATATTTACCAAAAACATCGTGCCTTGCGGAAGTTAATCCGTTGCTTCCCATTCCTCCATTATAGTCTTTCTCGTAGATCGCCTGTCCAGATGAGGCTAAACCAACAATAACATCCCCAGCTATTATGTTTGAATTATCTATAACATCAGATCTTTTCATTCTAGCGGTCACGGTAGAATCTACTATAATCGTTCTTACCAAATCACCGACATCGGCTGTCTCCCCTCCGGTAGAATAAATATTTACTCCGAATTTCTTTAAATCACTTATCAACTCTTCCGTCCCATTAATAAGGGCACTAATAATTTCTCCGGGAATAAAGTTTTTGTTACGACCAATGGTAGAGGAAAGCATAATATGATCGGTTGCTCCGACACAAATAAGATCGTCTATATTCATAATCAATGCATCTTGTGCTATGCCTTTCCAAACTGAAATATCTCCTGTTTCCTTCCAATACATATAGGCTAAGGAACTTTTGGTCCCCGCTCCATCGGCGTGCATGATGAGGCAATATTCCTTATCATTGGTTAGGTAATCTGGTACGATTTTACAAAAAGCTTTAGGAAAAAGACCTTTATCAATCTTTGAAATTGCTTGGTGAACGTCTTCCTTAGAGGCAGAAACACCTCTTTGCGCATAGCGTTCGCTATTTTCCGAAGTCATAGGTTTGGTTTAGTTTTCAAAAATAACAAATGCACGGCAGTAATGGGTGCAAAAGAGAAAGACAAGCTACAAAAAGTAGCTTGTCTTTTCTTGAAAAGTTTTAATGCGATTTATCACGATAAAGCTTTTCGGGGAAAACTGATTAATAGCATTCTAAATTTAAGTAAATAAGCGATTGATTATTAGCTATTAAACAAGTTTTCGACAACTAGTATAATTAGATGGATTAAAGACCTAAAAAATTAACTAATTATCTGGTAAATAGCATTTCCCTATATTTTGTAAGAGGCCAAAGCTCATCGTCAATAAGAATTTCTAATTTATCACAATGATATCTTATATCCTCGAACATTATTTTTACTTCTGTACAATACGCCTCAGCTTTTTTAACGAAATCTTCAATGGCATTGGCTTGCTTTCTCGCTTCTGTCATTTCAGTAACCTTAGAATTGATTGCAGAAATATGGGTAGAAATTTCTTCAATAAGAGATAATTGCTCTTTTGCATGCTTCTTAAAATCTTTCCCATAAACATCTTTTAAACCTTTTACATTCTTTAAAAGGATATTTTGATATTTAATCGCGGTCGGTATTACATGGTTTCTTGCGATGTCACCAAGGACCCGACCTTCAATTTGGATACGCAGGGCGTATTCTTCCATTTCAATTTCGTATCGAGATTCAGACTCGATCTTGTTCATGATATTAAGGTCTTCAAACAATTTTAAAGATTTTTTTGAAATCTTCGCCTTTAAAGCCTCTGGTGTAGTTTTGTTGTTACTTAGTCCACGTTTCTTAGCTTCCTTTTCCCATTCATCACTATATCCATTTCCTTCAAACAAAATGTTCTTGGACTTTTTAATGTATTCTCGAAGCACATTGAAGATGGCATCATCTTTCTTCATATCCTTCTTATCGATTAGCTCATCCACCTCTTTTTTGAATAAAATAAGTTGGCTCGCAACAATAGCGTTTAAGACCGTCATTGGATTTGCGCAATTTGCTTTAGATCCAACCGCTCTAAATTCGAATTTGTTTCCGGTGAAGGCGAAAGGAGAAGTTCTGTTTCTATCGGTATTATCCAGTAATATCTCTGGAATCTTACCGACGACATTCAATTTTAAATCGGTTTTTTCTTGCGGGGATAATTTGCCGGTGGTTACCTTCTTCAATTCATTAAGGACATTGGTAAGTTGCTCACCAATAAATACAGAAATTATTGCCGGAGGTGCTTCGTTTGCCCCAAGTCTATGGTCATTACTCGCAGAGGCAATCGCCGCACGTAAAAGTTCTTCGTTCTCCTTAACCGCCATAATGGTGTTAATAAAAAACGTCAAAAATTGAAGATTTCTCATCGGCGTTTTACCAGGACTCAAAAGATTAACACCGGTATCCGTACCCAAACTCCAGTTATTATGCTTTCCTGATCCGTTAACTCCCGCAAAAGGCTTCTCGTGTAGCAAAACTTTAAAATTATGACGCTGACCCACCTTTTCCATTAAGTCCATCAAAAGTGAATTATGATCGACCGCGAGATTTGCTTCGTCGTAAATCGGAGCAAGTTCAAATTGGTTTGGCGCTACTTCGTTATGACGTGTTTTAACAGGAATACCCAGCAACATACATTCTTGCTCCAAATCACGCATAAAGGACATCGCTCTATTCGGGATAGTACCAAAATAATGATCGTCTAATTGTTGACCTTTTGCCGGCGCATGACCAAGAAGAGTTCTTCCTGTAAGAACAATATCTGGACGTGACGTTGCCAAGGCACTATCTATTAAAAAGTATTCTTGCTCCCATCCTAGTGACGCATTTACTTTTTTTACATTTTTATCAAAATATTTACAAACATCGACCGCTGCATTATCTACAGCTTGCAATGCTCTTAATAGAGGTGTTTTATAATCTAAAGCCTCGCCAGTGTAAGACACAAAAACCGTCGGTATACATAAGGTCGTTCCGTAAATAAATGCTGGCGAAGTGGGGTCCCATGCCGTATAACCCCGAGCTTCAAAGGTATTTCTAATCCCTCCGTTAGGAAAACTGGATGCATCTGGTTCTTGTTGAACTAGTTGAGAACCTCCAAATTTTTCTATTGCCTGTCCACCGCCGATTGGCTCAAAAAACGCATCATGCTTTTCTGCAGTAGCACCAGTTAGAGGCTGAAACCAGTGAGTGTAATGAGTTGCGCCTTTAGAGATGGCCCATTCTTTCATTCCGGTAGAAATATGATCGGCTACAATCCTATCTATTTTAGAACCTTTATTTATAGCATCCATAATGCTTTGCAAAGCTTCTTTAGTCAAAAACTGCCGCATAGTATTCTCGTTAAACACGTTTGCACCAAAACTGACGGAGCGGCGTTCTTTTTCTTCGATATTTACTGGTTTGCGGTTTAGTGTTTCAAACACTGCGTGAAATCTGAGTTTTGACATATTTATAATTATTTAGGGGTAAATTTATCAAAAATGAATTTGAATCCAGTTAAAACCCTGCCAAATTTGGGGTGTTAATAAAAATTAGCACCAACTATACTATTTTAACCCTCTTTTTTTTGAACCAACATACAAAATTGATAATATTGTAGTGTTCAATAAATACACTAATCTGTTATGAGTAAATCTAAATTGGAGTACATCTGGCTCGATGGTTATGAGCCGACTGCGAACTTAAGGAGTAAGACAAAAGTTGAAGATAACTTCAGCGGAAAATTGGCAGATTGCCCAATTTGGTCATTCGATGGAAGTTCCACTAGACAGGCAGAAGGCGGCTCATCTGATTGCCTTTTAAAACCAGTAGCTATTTATCCTGATCCGGCAAGACGGGACGGGTATTTAGTAATGACCGAAGTTTTGAATCCAGATGGCAGCGCACACGAATCGAATTCTAGAGCGAAAATTGACGATGAGGATAATGATTTCTGGTTCGGATTCGAACAAGAATACTTTATAATGGACAGAAATACCCAATTACCTTTAGGTTTCCCTGTTGGTGGTTATCCAGGACCACAAGGACTTTACTACTGTTCCGTAGGTGGAAAAAATACCCATGGTAGACCGTTCGTTGAAGAACATGCAAATCTCTGCCTCGATGCGGGCCTAAACTTTGAAGGAATCAATCAGGAAGTTGCAAGTGGACAATGGGAATTTCAACTGTTTGCTAAAGGTGCAAAAAAAGCTGGAGATGAAATTTGGGTAGCTCGTTATCTATTAGATCGTCTTACCGAAAAATACGGATACTATATCGAATATCACCCTAAACCTATTAAAGGTGACTGGAATGGTTCCGGGATGCACGCAAACTTCTCTAATACTACCTTAAGAACTGCCGGTTCTAGAGATGTTTATGAGAAAATATGTGAGGCTTTTAGACCATTGACTAAAGAGCACATTGCTGTTTATGGCGAATTTAATGATCAGCGACTAACTGGTAAACATGAAACAGCTTCTATCCACGATTTTAGCTATGGCGTTTCTGACCGTGGTGCTTCTATAAGAATTCCGATCATTACAGTCGAAAAAGGCTGGAAAGGATGGTTAGAAGATAGAAGACCAGCATCTAACGGCGATCCATACAAAATAGCAGGAAGAATTGTTAAGACAGTTAAGTCAGCCAACCTGAACTAGTTTTTAAATTTTAAAATTGTGAAAAGTGCCTTCGAAAAATTCGAAGGCCTTTTTTTTACGAAATAGTTAAGAATAAGAAAACGACATAAGCGCCAAATAGAAACAAACCTTTTCTCCAGCCAATCCTATATTTTGTACCGATCAAGATGAGCGGGATAAGCACTCCCGCAAAACCGATCATCCAAAAAATATTGGTAGAAAGAATCTCTGGCGTGTTTGGATTGATTGTTATAGGACTTATCACCGCCGTTAATCCGAGGACAGACGCGATATTAAAGATATTAGAACCTATAAGGTTTCCTATAGAAATAGCTTTTTCCTTTTTTAATGCAGCAATTACAGAAGCAGCCAATTCTGGCACACTGGTACCAATCGCGATTACAGTAACCGAAATTGCGTATTCACTAATACCTACAGACAATGCTAACTTTTTGGCACCTATTACCAACCATTCAGACCCAAAGTAAAGTGAAACCGCTCCAATAATGAGCCAAACGGTTATTTTAAAATTAGATGTTTCAATCAATGAATCATCTATTCCTTCAACATTAGCTTTCATTATTTTTCTGGAACTTCTAATCATCACATAAAGAAAGGCAATGAGCCCGATTAAGAGGATGGATCCTTCTACAACACCTAGATAGGAGTCGTTTTTCAAAAAGAAATAAATCGCAAAAGACACGAGCATCATCATTGGCCAATTGAGACGGTAAAAATTACGATCCACAGTAAGCGGGGTTATCATGGCGGTAATTCCTAAGACCAGTCCGATGTTTGCGATATTAGAACCAATGATATTCCCCAAAGAAATATCTGAGGAACCTTGTAAAGCAGCCTGCAAACTCACTAATAATTCTGGTGCAGATGTGGCGAAAGAAACCACGGTCATACCGATTACAAGTTTAGATAATTTCAACTTAAAGGAAAGGGCAACAGAAGCTCTCACCAAAAATTCTCCCCCCACGACCAAGAATAATAATCCTATGATTACTAGAAAAATACTCATCAATTATTTTTTTCGCGAAGATAGTATTTAGAGGACGGTTAATTGTTTTTTGAAGAAATTTTTAAGTCAAGGAAGATTCAATTTAATACTCCGCTTATTTATAACTCTTATTTCATTATTTAAGGATGAAACTAGAAATCCTTTTTTCGGCTTAAGAATTGCAGTTATCCGAGGATTAAAGAAAAATTCTTTAAGACATTTAAAAATCTTAATTTTAAGAACTTAATTAAGCAATCTCATGAATATATTAAAGCAATTTGATCTACCTCGAAGTTCAAGTTTTCTAATACTTTTACTCTTCTTTATAATAGGTACTCAATTACAATCTGGAACCTTCGCCTTTCAAGTCAAAAAAGACACCTTAAATTATTGGAACGTTCAGAAATTTGTAATCAATCAAAAGACGTCCCAAGAACAATTAGATGAGATGCAATCTCGACTTAAAAAATTAAACGTTACAATTGATTTCTCCGACATTTCAAGGAACCCGAATAACAATCAATTACTAGGAATAAAAATCGATTATAAAACCGAAAAATCTAGTGGTGATTATGTAATCGATTCTTCTGAACCTTTTAAACCAGTTGCAATACAGTATGATGTGGTTGGGAAAACTATGAGTATCGGTTTAAATCCAACTAGCAATTTATCTCAAACGATTCAACTAGAACCAAAGCGTATACCGATTCCAAATTCGGGAGATTCCATAAAAAGAATGTCAGTAGATAATCCAACAAGTACATTGCCGATTGTAACCAAGACAACGATCCGGGACACCATAATAAGCAAACCTGGCAAATCGACCTCAAGGATTGATACCCTATGGGTAAGAACGGAAGCCAAAGACAATCATGTTTATATAGACCAAGAGACCAATACTTTTGTAATAAAAAAAGTGAATGGGAAGGTAAATTCTAATGATTCTCTTATTGCCAAATCTGGGGGAAATCTTAAATGGTTTGCCGAAGACAACTCAGAAAATGATATTCTAGCGGTCGAAGATGGTAATAGTGTTGTTTTTAGCGATACTAACGAAAAACCCTTATTTGTAAAAGACGGGGTAATTTCCGATAGCGATTTAAAGCAGATAAACTCTAAGGAAATAAAATCTATAAATGTATTAAAAGGTGAAAAGGCGATCTCTAAATATGGTGAATTGGGCAAGAATGGCGTTATTGAAATAACCATGAACAATTCTTCAGACGAACATAAAGCTGAAGGATTCTCGGATGCTGAAAAAACAAATAACCCCGGAAGCAAACCTGAGTTTATGACCTTGTATATAGAAAAGGATTCAGATATGCAGGATTTAGAAAAGCAAAAGGAATATCTTAAGAACATTAATGTGCAAGTAGAATATTCTAAAATACAGAGAGATGCGGTAGATTACATTACTCGCATCCGAATTACCCTAAAAGATGCGGATGGAAATACTGCTAGCAGCATCTTTACAGATAGTTATGGAGTTCCAAATATTTATTTTGGAAAAGATAAAAAGGGTCTTTTTATAAGTACAACTAGATAAAGACTTAGTGAAACTAAAAAAATCCATCTTCAAATTTTTATCAAAGGTCAACCGCTCGGTCTTGCCCAGTTATACTAAGAAACAACTAGACCTCGCTAAAGCTAGCAAACTGCAGCTCGCGATAATTGGTTGGCGCGCTTATGTGACCAAGAACTCATTATAAAAAGCATAATGTAATATCCATCGTCTGTTTTGGGAAATTACTAAAAAGAGTTATATTTGCACCCACAAAAAACTGGCCTCGTGGCGCAACTGAATAGCGCACTTGATTACGGCTCAAGAGGTTACTGGTTTGAATCCAGTCGAGGTCACAACAATTAGAAAACCATGCTCAATCGACGAGCATGGTTTTTTTATTTAATACATAATCAAGGGGTTAACTACAAAATTATGAAAATCAAAAAAATTTTTACCCGAGCTAATCCTAAAAGATCTTATATATCTGATAGTGTCAACCTAAGCTTCTATACAGCTATTTTTCACTTAAATCCTAACACCTTTTTAACGTAGGCGAGCGTATATCTAATATAACTTTGTCAAAAATAATTTTACTATTATGAAAACTAATAAATTGATTCTATTGTTAATGCTATGTTTTAGCGTTACAATTTTTGCTCAAGACGATGATGACATGGACGACATGTCTACTGATGAAACAATGGTAGATAATGAAAATGACCACGCTAAGCTAATGGCCGATGCGGATGCTGCTATTGACTCTTTTAAATCTACAGATGCCTCCATGGCGCAGAAATTTTCTGATGCTGTAGCCTACGTAATCTTCCCTAATGTTGGAAAAGGTGCGTTAGTTGTGGGTGTTTCTTCTGGTAATGGTGTCGTGTATGAAAATGGAGTGATGATAGGGACTGCAGACCTTAAGAAATTGGATATCGGTTTGCAAGCTGGTGGTAAAGCTTTTAGCGAAGCTATTATCTTTAATACAGATGAAGCTTTCCAAAAATTTAAAAATAATGAATTAGAATTTGCAGCTAATGCATCTGCTGTCGTTCTTAAATCTGGTAAATCAGCTGAAGCTAAATTTAATGATGGCGTTGCGGTTTTTGCGATGCCAAAAGGTGGATTAATGGCCGAAGCATCAGTGGGAGGTCAAAAATTTGAGTTCTCTCCTTGGAATAATTAAAAAGACGATTAGGCGAATAATTTAAGGGATTTGTCTAATTAATTCAGCCATCTTTGAAATCTGTAAACGATTTCGGAGATGGTTTTTTTATGCGTTTTATACTAATTCAGCACTGAGTCCGGCATTTAATAGAAGTGAACATTTAGGCTTAAGGTCATCGTACTCTCCCGTCTTTACGGTGCACTTACCCTTATAATGAACTATGATGGAACACTGCTCCGCCTGTTCTGGAGTATGCTCGCAGACGTTAATCAGCGTATCGATGACATGTTCAAAAGTGTTTACATCATCATTGAATAAAACAATTTCATTTTGCCTAGAGATCTCTTCAGCCAGAAGTGTTTCCTCTGATATTTTTTCCCTCGTACTCATATTTTTTTTTACTAATTTAAAAATTTTAAAGAGATCCAATTATTTTTTTCGAGGGTTTCGCTAAGTTTTAACATATAATCATTGCATTCTTTCTCAATCGATTCGATATCTTCCGTATAGAATCCACTCAATAATAACACCCCCTCGGGGTTCAAACAATTACTATAAATTGATATATCTTGAAGGAGAATATTTCTATTGATATTTGCGATAATTACATCATATTTTCTTCCTTCAAGAAGGTCCGCATCTCCTTCAAATACCTCAATATTTTTACAAGAATTTCTTTCAATATTTTCAAGGCTATTTTCATAGCACCATTTGTCAATATCGATTGCTTCAACTTCTTTAGCTCCTCTCATCTCGGCAAGGATGGCAAGTACTGCGGTACCACATCCCATATCTAGCACCGTTTTATTTTCTAGGTCTAGCTTGAGCAAATGCTTCACCATCATTTCGGTTGTTTCATGATGACCGGTTCCAAAACTCATTTTAGGCTCTATGATTATATCATACTGTACATCTGGCTTCTCGTGGAACGGAGCTCGGATAGAACACTTTTCATCGACGATGATAGGCTCAAAGTTCTTTTCCCATTCTTCATTCCAATTAACTTGGTCGATTTCATAAACAGTATAATCGAAATCATATTGCTCCCAACCTAATACATCAATTTCATTGAGACAACTTTCATCCCAGTCATCTTTCTGAATATAGGCCTTAACACCTTTTTCGGTTTCCTCAAAGCTTTCAAAACCAATTTCGCCCAATTGAGCTATTAGAATATCCGTTGCAGGTTGCACGGGACTAACAGTGAAATTTACCTCTATGTAATTAGTATTGGCCATTTTGTAATTACAGATTAGAAGGCATTTGCGATGGCATAAAAGTCTGCCGCATCTAATGAAGCACCACCAATAAGTCCACCATCTACATCTGGTTTAGAGAAAATCTCTTCGGCATTGTTTGGCTTTACACTTCCACCGTACAAGATTGAAACTGAATCTGATACTTCATTACCATATTTCTTCTCTAAAATACTACGTATAAATGCGTGCATTTCCTGAGCTTGTTCTGGACTTGCAGTTTCTCCGGTACCAATTGCCCAGACCGGCTCATAAGCCAAAACAATATTTTTAAAATCTTCTTTATCTAAATGGAATAGCCCTTTCTGGATTTGGGATTCTACCACATTTTCGTGATTACCAGATTTTCTATCAGCTAGTTCTTCTCCAAAACAAAAGATAACTCTCATTTCGTTCTTTAACGCTGAATTAACCTTCTCTTCTAAAAGCTCATCCGTTTCATTAAAATAAGCGCGTCTTTCGCTATGTCCCAAAATCACGGTTTTGATCCCAACACTTTTAAGCATTTCGGCACTTACCTCACCAGTAAATGCACCAGAATCCGCTTGATGCATATTTTGGGCAATAACTTCAATATCATAATCCTTTAGCGTTTCGAATGCTGGCCAAAGATTTGTAAAAGATGGCGCAATCATAATCTGTACATCAGAAGCTTGAAATTGTTTTTTAAGTTCGGTCAAAAGATTTTGGGTCATTGCCAAATCATTATTCATCTTCCAGTTTCCTGCAACAATTTTGTTTCTCATTTTAATGCTTTTTTAATATTTATATCCGTCGCTTTAACGGCCTTAAAAAGTTTTAAATTTTGATTTTTATCTATAATCATATATCGCGGAATCCAGTCTAAATCGACGAAATCACCGAGAGGACCATCCCAACCAGATTGCATAAAATAATGCTCACCATCAATCTTATAATTCACGATTCCCTTCTTCCAGCCTTCGATTGATCGATCTAATGAAATAAAAACATAAGTGATATCCTTATTTTCGTCTTGTAAATTTTTGATTTCTGGCAATCCTTCAATACAATCTCTGCACCAAGACGCCCATATATCGATCAATATTGTGCTCCCTTTATGTTTATCTAAGATACTTTGAAAAGAGATTTCTTCACCATTTAATTGTACAAGCTTATCATTTAGAGCTTCTTTACTAAAATTTTTAGGAATATCTTGGTTACAGGCAGTTAGACTAAGAATAAAGAAGAAAAAAGCAAGGATTTTTGAATTCAATTTAACTCAATTTAATTTTCGGGTCTAGCCATGCATAGATGACGTCTACAAAGATATTGATAAGTATAAAGATAATCGCAATAATTAGCACAGCTCCCATTATAACTGGTAAATCTAAAGTATTCAGGGAGTTTACGATTTCTTTTCCAAGGCCATTCCAACCAAAGATATATTCAACAAAAACGGATCCCGCTAACATCGAAGCGAACCAACCAGAGATGGCCGTGATTACTGGATTCATGGAATTTTTGATCGCGTGGTTTTTAATAATGTTGTATTCTGAAAGTCCTTTGGCCCGAGCAGTCCTAATATAATCTTGATTAAAAACCTCTAGCAATGAATTTCTCATAAGCTGTATCACTACCGCCAACGGTCTGATTCCTAGAACTAGCGCAGGTAGTATTAAATTTTTCCATCTTATGTGCATGGATTCTCCATAGTCGTCGAGCTCATAGAGGCTTCCGGTCATTTCTAAATTTGTATATCTGTGGAGAACAAATCCGAATAACCACGCAAACAAAATGGCGCTGAAAAACGAGGGCACACTCATCCCGATTGTACTCAAAATTTGAATGCATTTATCTACCCAAGTATCTTTATGTAATGCTGAAACAATTCCAAGGAAAATTCCCAAACTGACCGCAATTATAATAGCCGTTACTGCTAGAACAAAAGTATTGGGCAAGGTTTCACTTATAATTTCGGAAACTTTTTTGCCTTGCTTGGTGAAGGATTCTCGTAAATAGGGATATTTTAATGCAACCGCAGATTTTTCAAAATTTAAAAATTGCTTGCCAGTGTACTTTTTATTATCAAAGAACGTGTAATCCTTTATATTCTTGGAGTGAAACGATATAGGTGAGAGATCATTTAGATAATAAAGATATTGCGTAGATAGTGGTTTATCAAAACCATATTTGCTCTTTACATTAGCTAATTGTTCACTGTCTTCGTTCTGCCCCAACATCATCTGCGCCGGATCACCGGGCAGAACATTAAATAAAAAGAAAATCACTGTTACCACTCCAAATAATGTTAGAAGTGCGTAAAATGATTTACTTAAAATATAATTGAGCAAGGATAAGTTTTGTTAAACGGAGATTTTATAATTCTAATTCTTCAATATCGTTCCAATGTTTCTTTTGGGTGATGGTACCATTCTTTAAAACAAGAACTCCAGGATTTGATCTTACAATCGTTTTTAGAGCTTTTTCATCGCAGAGATAAAAATCGAAATCCAAATTAAATTTCTTCTTAATTTCTGCAGCTTGTTTATCGCTCGATGCGGAAATACCGATAATTTTGTAACCCTTTGTCTTTGCCTCTTTCTCGAGAGCGCTCAATTTATACATTCCATCTTTTTCGACTTTCGCCAAACTATACATCACCACCATAACTAATTTAGGTTCCGCCATTAACTCAGGAGTATAATCATCTCCATCTTTTTCCATGGAGAAATCCTGAATTGGTGGCGTATAAGGTGGACGGATTTCATTTGTTTGTACACCTAAAATTTCATCGTATTCTTTTGGCCCTTTACCATCATCGGTCATTGTTTTTTCTTCACCATTCTGTTTGTATGTCCACTCATATTCAATAATAGCTTTGGGAGCATCCGCCGGAACTTGCATAGATTCTTCGATATTTGCGCCTATATGATAAGCTCTAAAGTCAATCGCCGGTAAGTGCATCAAGACATAATACGCAAATCCTAAACAAGCGATAAAACTTAAAAGAGCCGCGATGGAAAGACCAAGTTTACTAAAAATCGGTTTAATATATCTGGCACCGATAACAATGATTAGGATCAAGACTAAGAGAACTAAATCCTTATAAAAGGACTCCCAAGGTGTAAGTTTTAAAGCGTCTCCGAAACATCCGCAATCTTTGACTTTATCGAAATATGCTGAATAAAACGTAAGAAAAGTAAAAAATACGATCAAACCAAAGATACTGGCCAAGGTGAATTTTTTCTGGTAACCAATCAATAAGAATATCCCGAGTATCACTTCCAAAATCACCACAAATATGGCAATTACCAAGGCATAAGGAATCAAAGCTGGAAGGTTAAGAACTCCTTCTTCAAAATATTCTACTAGCTTATATGAGAAACCAACTGGGTCATTAAGTTTTATAAATCCGGAAATTATAAAAAGAATCCCCACTAAAACTCTACTGATATTTACTAATAATCTCATGCGATGTTAGTTTGTTTTAAATGTATAAGTGCAAAAATGGCGTAATTAATCATATCCTGATAGTTTGCATCGATTCCTTCACTCACCAATGTTTTACCAGAATTATTTTCAATTTGCTTTACTCGTAACAATTTCTGCAAGATAAGGTCTGTAAGCGAACTTACTCGCATTTCTCGCCAAGCTTCACCATAATCATGATTTTTATCCTGCATCAACTTTTTAGTTTCCGCAACTTTTAAATCATAGAGCTCAGTTGCAGTCTCCAAGGACATATCGGGATTTTCTACCACGCCTTGTTCAATTTGAATCAGAGCCATGATACAATAATTTATAATACCGATAAACTCTGTAGATTCATCTTCATTGATTTTCTGTACTTCGTTTTGCTGTAACCCTCGGATACGTTGAGCTTTTATAAAAATCTGATCGGTAAGTGAGGGTAATCTTAAAATTCTCCAAGCGCTGCCATAATCGCTCATTTTTTTTACAAAAAGACTACGGCAAGTCTCAATTATCTCATCATATTGTTTTGAAGTATCCTGCATCGATAACTTATAAATTTGCGTAAATTTCGCATAAAATAAGCTAACTAAAAAACTTTCACCAGATAGTCCTGAGATAGATGACGATTAATTGCAAAGGAAAACTTGTTGATTTGGAAACGCCAAAAGTGATGGGAATCCTTAACATGACTCCAGATTCATTTTATGATGGAGGCAGCCTTAAGAGCGATGCCGATGTTTTAAACAAGACCGAGAAAATGCTGAAAGAAGGTGCCACATTTATTGACATTGGTGGTTATAGCTCTAGACCTGGTGCAGCGGACATTGAGATTGATGAGGAGCTAAAAAGAGTGGTTCCTATCATAGAAAAAGTCCTATTGAATTTTCCAGAAACCATCATCAGTATTGATACCTTTAGGAGTGAAGTCGCCAAGAACGCCGTTTTGAGCGGAGCTGCGATTGTCAATGATATTTCAGCAGGGAATTTAGATAAGAATATGATGCTTACCGTAGGTGCTTTGCATGTTCCTTACATTATGATGCATATGAAGGGAACTCCCCAAAACATGAAAAGCCAAACTGATTATGAGGATTTAATCCATGATTTGATTTTCTATTTTTCTCAAAAAATCGCTGAAGCAAAATCCCATAACATCATCGATATGATTGTTGATCCCGGATTCGGATTTGCGAAAACTTTGAGTCAGAATTATGAAATCCTAAAAAACTTAGAATTATTCCAGAACCTAGATAAAGCAATTTTGGTAGGACTTTCAAGAAAATCGATGGTTTATAAACCTTTTAACGGGGGTGTAAAGGATGCTCTTAATGCAACAACGTCGACAAATACAATCGCATTACAGAAAGGAGCAAAAATTCTACGTGTTCACGATGTTAAAGAAGCTATGGAATGCGTGGAGATTCATAAGATGCTAAACTAAAATTATTAATTTTACCAAAATGCCAATCCTTGGATCAATTTAAACTTCTCGATTTCGATGTTATAGATTTCATCGACGTTTTTCTCGTAGCGATTTTGCTCTATTATTTATATAGGCTGGTAAAAGGAACAGTTGCCATTAATATTTTTCTTGGGATCATCATCGTTTACTTCGTTTGGAGATTGACCGCCTATCTTAACATGGATATGCTGCACAGCATTTTCGATGGTTTTATGAAAGTGGGGATTATTGCATTGATTGTCGTATTTCAACCTGAAATTAGAAAATTCCTTTTATTGGTCGGTTCTACAAATTTTAGTAGGAAGGGTAAGATTTTCAGCAAATTTAATTTCCTCAAAAATGAAGAAGCCAGCGAAACGGATATTACCGCAATCCTAGGTGCCTGCAAAGGAATGGCCGATACATTTACCGGAGCTCTTATTGTAATAGAGCGAAATAATAGCCTAGACTTTCTAACTAGTACCGGAGACGAAATGAATATTGTGGTTACCAAGCCAATATTGGAAAGTATTTTCTTTAAGAACAGTCCACTTCACGATGGAGCCGTTATCATCTCCAATAATATCGTAAAAGCAACCCGGGTAATCTTACCGGTGAGCAACGAGAAGAATATTCCTCAACGTTTTGGTTTACGACATAGAGCAGCAATCGGAATTACAGAAAGGACCGATGCTGTGGCGCTGGCGGTGAGCGAAGAAACCGGTCAGATTTCCTATATTAAAAATGGTGAATTTGAAAGATTTGAAAATATTGAAGAATTAATGATAATCCTTAAAGAAGATCTTTCCTAATAGCTCTTTTAATGGAATGTAAAAATTGCCAAAATATCTTACGTGAAAACGCAGATTATTGTTCTAACTGCGGCGCGAAAGTCATTAGGAATCGGCTTTCACTTAAAAATCTTTTCTACTACCTAAACGAAACCTATTTCAATATTGATAATAGATTACTGCGTACAATGGTAAGTTTAATAAAAAGACCAGCAGATGTTATCGATGGTTACGTGAGTGGTGTTAGGATGAAGTATTTAGACCCACTAACCTTTTTTACAATATCTATTACAATCAGTGGATTCTATATGATTGCCATCCAAAAATATTTTCCGGATGCCTTCAATTTTACATCCTTTTATGACTCAGAAATACAAAAGAAGTTTACGGAGCAAGCTATGCAATATGTTTTCGAATATAACGCTGCTCTAACATTTTTAATAATTCCGGGATTGGCTGTTATTTCTTGAATTGTTTTTCTGAATAAGCGTTATAATCTGTCAGAACACATTGTACTTTATTTGTATACAATGTCTTTATTCTCGATGTTTGCCGTAGTAGTGAATTTAATAATTTTACTAACCGTACCGGAGAATTTTATGACCGCTTCTGTGGTTTTGTATTTTCTAGTATTTATATATCATATATATGTACTAAAGAAAATATTCGCTTTGAGCATAGGCCAAATGGTACTTAAGATTCTAGTTTTCTTGCCGATGTTTCTTATTGCTTATATCGTTCTTTCAATGATTATCTTAATCTTGGTACTCATTTTTGGGGATATAAGTCTTAGAGACTTTGCACCGCCTTCATAAATTGTACTTCATATAGATTTCTATAATAACCCTTTTCTACGTTTAGTAGTTCGGCATGCGTTCCTTGTTCTACAATCATACCAGCATCCATTACGATGATATTATCAGCTTTTTGGACGGTCGCCAACCTATGAGCAATGATGATTGAAGTTCTGCCCGTAGTAATTTTATCGGTCGCGTCTTGTATTAATTGTTCTGAATAGGAATCTACCGAAGAAGTCGCTTCATCCAAAACCAAGATACTCGGATTGGTTACATAGGCGCGTAAAAATGAAATCAACTGCCTTTGTCCGGAAGACAGCATTGCACCTCTTTCCTTCACGTTATAATTGTATCCGTCAGGAAGACTTTTAATGAATTTATGGATACCGATATCCTTGGCTGCCTGGATAACGTCTTCTTCCTTAATGTCCGGTTTATTTAAGGTGATGTTTGCCATAATGGTATCCGCAAACAGAAACACTTCTTGAAGCACCACAGCAATTTGTGACCTGAGGGAAGTAACAGTTAAATCTCTAATATTTAAACCGTCAATAAGAATTTCACCTTGCCGTATATCATAAAAACGATTCAGAAGATTAATGATAGTAGATTTTCCTGCGCCGGTAGCCCCAACAATTGCAACGGTTTGCCCCGGTTTAACTTTTAGTGAAACCCCTTTTAATACTTCTTCATCATTAATATAAGAGAAACGCACATCCTTAAATTGAATATTTCCTTGAAACTTCGGTGCAATCTCTACTCCTGTATCATCAATTTGGGAATCTGTATCTAATACCTTAAAAATCCTATCTGCGGCAACCATACCCATCTGCAGCGTATTGAACTTATTCGCAATTTGGTTTAAAGGTCTAAACAACATTGGTATCATCATGATAAATGCCATTAAATCTCCCACGGATGCCGTATCATCTGCAACCACATTAAGCCCACCAAACCAAACCACCAAACCAAGAGTTATCGATGATAAAAATTCAGCGATTGGGAAGAAAATAGAATTATACCAAACCGTTTTTAACCAACCTTTTTTATGTCTTTCGTTTATTTCCTTAAATCTCCTGTATTCTTCGTCTTCCCTAGTAAAAAGTTGAAGGATTTTCATTCCCGTGATCCGTTCTTGTACAAACGAATTTAAATTTGAAACTTCATTCCTAACTTCTTGGAAGGCCGTTTTCATATATTTTTGAAAGATCTTGGTGGCAAATAACACGATTGGAAGCGTTATAAAAACAATCAAACTGAGCTTCCAGTTCATATAAAGCATCATCAATGCAACTGCAATCATCTTTAAAAGATCACTGAAGATTTCAAAAAGTCCTTCACCAAAAATATCGCCGATACGCTCCATATCCGTAACAGCTCTGGTAATAAGCACACCGACGGAACTGTTGTCAAAATATTTCATCCTAAAAGCAAGCATATGCTTAAACAGCTTTACCCGCATATCTTTGACCACATGTTGTCCAAGCCAAGTGGCGTAATAGATAAACAACAATTGACAAATAACTTCAAGAACGAGCAGACCAACCATCAAAATGATGTAGTACATAAAGCCGTCGTAATCTTGAACCGCGATTTTTGTATCTACCGCAAGTTGAACAACCTTAGGACGGAAGACCCCAAACGCCGAAAGCCCAACCGCAAAAGTAATCGTCGCAACAAAAACCCACTTATAAGGTTTTATATATTTCATTAAACGTCGGAACAACGTTACATCCAACACTGCTCCTTTTTTCTGATCCTCCATTAAACTTGTAACTTTATGGTCTCTGGGTATATTATTTTTGTTAAGTACAGACCTTCTGCCGGGACCGAATAGCCTGCCTCACTCCTATCTTTTGATTCTAAAATTCTTGATAGGTCATCTATAGTAATCTTAGATGTGCCAATATTTATCATAGTCCCTACAATGGCTCGCACCATATTCCTTAAAAAACGATCAGCAGAAATATCAAATCTAATGCTAGTGTCGCTTCTTTGCCAACAAGCAAAATTCAATTTACAATAATACGTCTTTACATCAGTATTGCTTTTACTGAAACATTGAAAATCCTTATAGGTTAATAGCAACTTACAGGCTTCATTCATTTTATCTATATCTAGCGGATAAAAATAATTATACGCCAAATCGTTACTAAAGACATTCTTGGTGGGATTGATCAAATATTTATAAACCCTTTCCTGGGCATCAAACCTTGCATGGCTCTCTTTCTTAACTTCGAAAATATGTTTTACCGCAATATCTACTGGCAATAATGAATTTAATCTGAAGAGGATATTTGCTTCCAAATCATTTTCGTGATCAAAATGGGCGAACATCTGCTCCGCATGAACTCCAGCATCGGTCCTTCCTGCTCCGGTTAAAGAAATTTCCGAGGATAAAATGGTAGACATACATTTTTCTAAAACTTCTTGAACCGTGATAGCATTGGGTTGATTTTGCCAACCATGGTAATTTGTTCCTTTATATGAAAACTCTACAAAGTATCTCAAGCCAAAACTTTAATTTTGTAAAGCAGCAAAGATAGTGAGAATACCGCTTTTTATGTATGTTAATAGTGAGCTTGATCAATAACAATTTCTATGAAACTATTTTGCTGATTATTACAATTATACTTTAGATGAAAAAGATTTTGTTGATTTCTGATACCCATTCTCATATAGATAATGACATATTAAAATATGTGAAATCGGTAGACGAAGTATGGCATGCGGGAGATATTGGCGACTTAAAGGTTACCGATGCAATTGAAGCACTTAAACCTCTCCGGGGAGTTTACGGCAATATTGATGGTACGGTAATCAGAAAAACTTTTCCGGAAAATAACCGATTTACAATTGACGGTCTCGACGTTTGGATCACGCATATCGGCGGCTATCCCGGGAGATATGACAAAAGAATAAACGATGAAATTACCAGAAATCCACCTGATCTATTTATCTGCGGACATTCTCATATTCTAAAAGTGATAAACGACAAAAAATTGAATCTTTTACATTTTAATCCAGGGGCAGTCGGCGTTTACGGATTTCATACCGTTAGGACCATGTTGCGATTTACCGTAGAAAATAAAAAAATAGACAATTTAGAAGTTATAGAATTTAAGAGGAAATAAAAAACCCAAGGTCTTCACCCTGGGTTACGCACGTAATCAACTAAGTTAAAAGGTTTATCTCAATCGGTCCACAGATTTTACAAGATCTTCATCCTTCTTTATGGCCTTATTGGCTAAGACCAAAAACACGATAGAAACAATAGGAATCAGAATCCCAATACCTTTCTCTGAGACTAACATCTCTCCAGATAGATTTAGTGATCGATAAACAAATAATCCTAATAAAATAAAGTTTAATATTATATTGAGTCGTCCCAACATAAATTGGGATTTTCTGCTTTTATAACTAAAAATAGAAATTAAAGATAATAAAGCTGAACCTAAAAACAGTCCTAAATAAAGTAAATTATCCTGAGCGTAAACCGGCTCATTTTGTGAATTTGTATATAGGTAAAAAACAAATATCAAACCTCCGGAAACCAAAGCGGCTAGAAGCAAATACACGGTTTGTATGCGTTGTAACATTAATTTTTCTTCAATTGAGCGACAAAACTACTAGTTTCTTTTAAAAAAATATTGATTTTTAAAATAAAATTGTATTATTGCAATGATGATTAAGGCTTCCGCGAATTCCCGGTCATCGATCTTCAAGGTTTATTTCAAGTTTTTCCCACTTATTTCATTTACCAGAAAAGTTAGAAACAAATCAACCGTAGTTAAACAATATAACTGTACAATACACATACATGTTTGAAATTTCTCAATTAAAGGAACAAAAGCTGCCTGAACTACAGGAATTAGCTAAAAAACTTAATGTCCCAAAATACCGCACATTAAAAAAATTAGATCTGGTTTATCAGATTTTAGATTACCAAGCTGCCAACCCAGAAGCAGTTAAAAAAACAATGGTTGCAGAAACAACAACTGCTACTGAGAAAAAGGCCGAAGATAAGGTCGATTCAAAAAAAGAGGAAACAAAGGCAAATAAGCCTCAAAAGAAAGAAAAAATTGCTGCAGACAGCAAACCTCTTGTAAAGGAAAGAGATACCAGAAGTCCTAAGAAGGATAATCCAAAATCTAAGCCTAATCCTAGGTCTAACGACAAGAAAGACCAAAGTGACGGGAACAGAAATTCTTCCAAAGATCAGAATAACAGATCTAGTAACGACAAGGACAGCAGAAACAATAATCGCTCTAGCGATAATTCTAACCGGTCTAACGACGGTAATAGAAACGATAACAGGGACAATAATAGGTCTAACGACGGTAATAGAAGCGATAGTAGGGACAGCAATAGATCTAACGACGGTAATAGAAGTGATGCTAACAGGTCTAACGATAATAATCGTTCTAATGACAACCGTTCTAATGACAACCGCTCCAAGAATAACGGAAACAAAGACACTAGAAATAGATACCGCGAGCCAGATTTTGAATTTGATGCAATAATTCAGAGTGAAGGTGTATTGGATATAATGCAAGATGGATACGGTTTCTTAAGATCATCTGATTACAATTACCTTTCTTCTCCAGATGATATTTATGTTTCCCAATCACAGATTCGATTGTTCGGTCTTAAAACCGGTGATACCGTTTTAGGACATGTGCGACCACCGAAAGAAGGAGAAAAATATTTTCCTTTAATTAAGGTGAGCAAGATAAACGGGCAAAAGCCAGAAGTGGTTAGAGATCGTGTTTCTTTTGAACATCTTACGCCTTTATTTCCGCAAGAGAAATTCAACATTGCCGAAAAACAAAGCACTATATCTACAAGGATTATGGATTTGTTCTCTCCTATCGGAAAAGGACAACGTGGAATGATTGTTTCACAACCTAAAACTGGTAAGACCATGCTTTTAAAGGATGTTGCAAACGCAATTGCGGCCAACCATCCAGAAGTTTACCAAATGATTTTGCTAATCGATGAAAGACCAGAAGAGGTTACCGATATGCAAAGACACGTAAGAGGAGAAGTTATTGCTTCAACTTTTGATAAGGAAGCTCATGAGCACGTTAAGATTGCAAATATCGTTTTAGAGAAAGCTAAGAGATTGGTGGAATGTGGCCATGATGTGGTTATCCTTTTAGATTCGATTACACGTCTTGCAAGAGCTTACAATACTGTGCAACCAGCTTCGGGTAAAATACTTTCGGGTGGCGTAGATGCAAATGCGCTTCACAAACCAAAACGTTTTTTCGGTGCGGCTAGGAACATTGAGAACGGTGGTTCTTTAACCATCATCGCAACGGCCCTGACTGAAACAGGATCTAAAATGGACGAGGTTATCTTTGAAGAATTTAAAGGTACTGGTAACATGGAACTTCAATTGGATAGAAAAATATCTAACAGAAGAATATTCCCAGCAATCGATCTTACCTCTTCTAGTACAAGACGTGACGATCTATTATTGGATGAAACTACGATACAGAGAATGTGGGTGATGAGAAAATACCTTGCAGATATGAATCCTGTTGAAGCTATGGAATTCATTAACCAACGCTTTAAGCAAACTAAAAATAACGAAGAGTTTCTTATCTCTATGAACGGATAGATAAGAACATTTTACTATACACAAAAAGACCATTTAATAAATGGTCTTTTTTTATTTTCAGTCTTCGGACTAAATATTCTTAAACAAAAAAAGCCTTCTTTTCAGAAAGCTTTTTTTTAATTCTTTAGATTGAATATTACATCGCGTTAACGTGCTTCATCAATTGAGACTTAAGGTTAGCCGCTTTATTATCATGGATGATATTTTTCTTAGCCAACTTATCTATCATTGAAACCACCTTAGGAAGAAATTCACTTGCTTCTTTAGATGCTTCTAATTCACGTAATTTTTTTATAGCATTACGAGTCGTCCTATGGTGATATCTATTTACCACCCTCTTAGTTTCGTTACTTCTAATTCTCTTTAATGCTGACTTATGATTTGCCATTTTTAGTTTTATCTTTTAAACTTGTAGCCCGTAGGGGAGTCGAACCCCTCTTACCAGGATGAAAACCTGGCGTCCTAGCCGATAGACGAACGGGCCAATTTGGTTTTTCTAAAATCGAAAAAAACATCTTTTATCGATTTTTTAAACGAACCCACAATTCTTCATTGCGGATGCAAAAATACAACTATTTTTAAATGGTGCAACTACATGAATAAATATTTTGAAAAAATTAATAGGCCTTTGCAAATAAAACCCGTTGTTGCGACGGTTTACCAGAAAAAACGCAAGTTCCTGCTTCTTTTTTTGAATCAAGAGGAATACATCTTATGGTGGCTTTAGTAATTTCCTTAATTTTTTGTTCTGTTTCAATGGAACCGTCCCAATGTGCCGAGATAAAGCCCGGATTGTTTTTAAGCACTTTCTTGAATTCGTCAAAGGAATCTACAACCGTTGTATGATTCTCTCTAAAATCAATCGCCTTATCATATAGACTCCTTTGAATTTCTTCCAGTAATTCTGGAATTTTTGAAGGAACCTCATCAATCGAAATGATGTCTTTAGATAAGGTATCGCGTCTCGCGAGTTCTACCGTTCCGTTTTCTAAATCCTTTGGACCGATAGCTATTCTTAGGGGAACACCTTGTAATTCATACTGAGCAAATTTTGCGCCTGGCCTAATATTATCGTTTTTATCGAATTTTACTCGAATTGAAGATTTCTTTAATTCAGAAGAAAGTGACTCTGCTACTTTAGTGAGCTCTTCCAGTTGTTCTTCATTTCTATAAATAGGTACAATAACCACTTGTATAGGTGCTAGTTTAGGTGGAAGCACTAAACCATTGTCATCACTATGGGTCATAATAAGTGCACCCATCAGTCGAGTGGAAACACCCCAAGAGGTCGCCCATACATATTCTTGCTTACCTTCTTTGGTTGCAAATTTTACATCAAAAGCTCTTGCGAAATTCTGTCCTAAAAAGTGAGAAGTCCCTGCTTGTAGAGCTTTCCCGTCTTGCATAAGACCTTCAATACAGTATGTTTCTAAAGCGCCCGCGAATCTTTCACTTTCAGTTTTAACGCCTTTTATAACTGGCATTGCCATATAGCTTTCTGCGAATTCAGCGTAAACGTTATTCATCAATGACGCTTCCTCGATTGCTTCTTGTTGAGTTGCATGTGCCGTATGTCCTTCTTGCCATAGAAATTCAGCAGTACGCAAGAACAATCTTGTTCTCATTTCCCATCGTACAACATTTGCCCATTGATTAATAAGAATAGGCAAATCACGATAACTTTGAATCCAATTTTTATAGGTATTCCAGATTATAGCTTCGCTGGTCGGTCTTACAATAAGTTCTTCCTCTAATTTCGCATCTGGATCAACCCTTAATTTTCCCGGTCTATCTGGATCATTTTGCAATCTATAATGGGTTACTACTGCACATTCCTTAGCGAAACCTTCTGCATTTTTTTCTTCAGCTTCGAACAAACTTTTTGGAACAAATAATGGGAAATAGGCATTTTGATGACCGGTTTCTTTGAACATTCGATCTAATTCTGCCTGCATTCTTTCCCAGATTGCATAACCGTATGGTTTTATCACCATACAACCTCTAACAGCCGAATTTTCTGCTAAATCAGCCTTCACAACCAGTTCATTATACCATTTAGAATAATCCTCTGCCCTACTAGTAAGATATTTGCTCATTGTCAGTCTTTTGGCACAAAGATTGCACCTATGTTAAATAAAGAAATAGTTCGACAAAACTAACTATTTTTGTAATGTTCAACAATAAATAAAGAAGATATGATACCTAAAAAATACTTGCTATCAAGCTACAGTTTTATTGTTGCTCTTTGCGCATCCTTTCTCTTTGCCTCTTGTGGATCCTACCAATATGTGGGATATGAAAATGACGGAATATACAATGACGATGTTGTGTACCAAGAAACCCCAAATAGCGTAACTACCGATGCCAATAGCAGCAGTTATTATAAAAGTTATTTCGATGAAAAGGCTTCCGAGCTAGATACCCCTGAAAATGAGATTTTTACTGATGTAGATTCTTATCAAAGTAATTATACTGAAGAGGGATACGTTGAAGACAACAATATGGCGTATGCCGGATGGGGCCAAAATGGCTCAGAAGTTCAAATTAATGTTTACAATAATCGTCCGTTTTATGGAGGATTTGGTCTTTATGGAGGAGGGTTCTATGGCTTTAACAATGGATTTTATGATCCGTCCTTTTTTGGAAATGGTTTTTATGGAAATGGATTTTATGGAAATAACTTCGGTTTTTATGACCCGTTCTTTTACGGTTATGGTTATGGCTATAATGGTTTCTTCTTGGGAAACAGATTTAATAGATACCCTTTTTATGGCAACAATTTCTACGGAAATGGATATTACGGCAATCGATACTATGGAAATTCATATTCCTATAATACCGGAAGACGCTCTGCGGCAGCTATCATAAACAATAACTATAACAACAGAAGTAGAGAAAATATTTCTCGTTATAATTCTAGAACAAGAAGTTCAAATGATATTATCAGAAGACCGAGAACTACCAACTCCAGAGAGATAATCTCAAGAGACGGAAGAAGATCTCAGATAATTACTAGACCTAGATCAACCGATGGTCAAAGGACTGTAAATCCAAATCGAACTACTAGACCCACTATCAATACTGCTCCGAGACGTTCGACCAATACAAGGTCATCGTCACCGACGAGAGACGATAGTACAATAAGAAGGTCTTCTACACCTAATAGAACAAATAATATTCAAAGATCGTCTACTCCTAATAGGTCTTCTAACAACAATATTCAAAGGTCTACCCCTAGGTCTTCTGGAGTATCAAGAAGCTCTATGCCCGTGAGAAGTTCATCACGACGAGGTGATAATTAATCAGGACAATTCTTAAGATTTATTTTTATGAAAAAAATTTCTTTGTTGGTCATAGGCTTAATGTCTATGACCAACTTTTATGGCCAAGATTTAAATGATGCTTTGCGCTACTCTTCCGATAACATCACAGGAACAGCGCGCTTCGCCGCAATGAGTGGTGCCTTTGGTGCCTTGGGTGGCGATTTGACTGCAATCGGAATCAATCCGGCGGGATCCGCAGTTTTTACCAAAAGTTATGCATCAATTTCGCTTTCTTATTTAACGGTAAGGAATGAAGTCGGCTATTTTAATAATCAATCTACCGATGATGCTTCAAAATTCGATATACATCAAATTGGAGCCGCCTTTGTATTTGCTAACGGAAATATAGAATCTCCTTGGAGAAAATTAGTTCTGAGTGTTGCATACGACAAAACTAATGACTTTAAAAATCGTTGGGGTGCTGCAGGAGCAAACACTAATTCTATCTATCAGTACTTTTTAGGTTATGCCCAAGGTCAGCGACTCGATGAGATTTCTGCGTTTCCTGAAGAAACTATCGGAGAAGCATATAATGATATCGGACAGAGCTACGGTTATGGAAATCAACAGGCTTTCTTAGGTTACGAATCCTTTATCCTAGACCCAGAAGTCGATTCCGATGAAAATACAGCATATATCTCAAATGTAGGTGATGGTTCTTTTAATCAGAATTACAGTTATAGATCTATTGGCTACAATGGTAAATTCAGCGTGAATGTTGCATCTCAATTTGGCGACAATCTTTTTGTAGGATTGAATCTAAACTCGCATTTTATAAATTTTGAAAAAAGCACGTATCTATTCGAATCAAATAACAACGTAGGTTCGTTTGTTACCGAAATAGATTTTCAAAATAATCTAAGAACTACTGGAAATGGATTTTCACTTCAAATTGGAGGAATCTATAAACTTACCAACGAACTAAGAGCGGGATTAAGTTATAGCTCCCCTACATGGTTTAGAATTTTTGAAGAAACCACACAATATGTTTCCACTTTGGTAAACGATGAGACTGGAGATTTTCGTCAAATAGTCGACCCAGGAACGGTAAATATTTTTCCAGAATATAGACTGCGTTCTCCAAGTAGCTATAAAGCGAGTTTAGCTTATGTTTTCGGAGAACAAGGGCTAATAAGTTTTGATTATGGAAGAAAAGATTACGGTAATATCGAGTTTCGCCCGACAGATGACCCGGCTTTTAGAGCTCAGAATGATAATATTTCCAATAGCTTAAAATCTGCAGCAACTTATAATTTTGGTGCGGAGTATAGAGTTAAGACTTGGAGTTTTAGAGGAGGTTATCGTTTTGAAGAAAGTCCTTATGAGAATGAAGACTTTTACGGAAACCTTTCTGGCTATTCATTAGGCTTAGGCTATAATTTTGGAAACTTCAAATTAGACGTGGCTTATACAGACCACAACCGTGACTATAATCAGAGATTATATGAAAGTGGTTTAACTGATACTGCAAGATTAAAATCCGATAATAAGAATGTTATTCTTTCTCTCGGCTTTTCTTTATAATCCCAAAGTATTATCTTATCAAAGAGAAGTGCGCTTTAAAGTTTTTGGATTCTCCAGAACCTGGTTCATTAAACTCGATTGAAAACCAATAATCTGCAGAGGGCAAATCGGTACCGTTAAACGTTCCATCCCAACCTTGACCTGAAGGTCTAATCTGTTTTAATAGTTTACCATATCTATCGAAAATGGTAATCAGAGCTGTTGGTTGATTTAAGATACCCTTTACATTCCAAGTATCATTAGAACCATCATTATTTGGCGTGAAGAATCTTGGGTAATTTAGCACTCTTATCGTAACTGATGCCGTACCACATCCATTTATATCATTTGCGGTGATTACATTAAGACCTGCTGGTACTCTTTGAAATCTACCACTTGGTTGAAATGGTCCATCATTAAGACTATATTCATAATCTCCTAATCCGGTTGCGGTTGCTTCAATAATATTATTATCCGCAAAAGCATCAGTAACCAAACTCGCTGTTAAATTTGGAGGAGAGCTTTCAACTACATTAGTAGTGTCGGTTACAGTACAACCACTAAGTCTATCCGTGACCAAAACTTCATATATACCAGCTTGATTAGCAATGATTGAAGAATTGCTCTGGAAGGGTATTACCACCCCATCTAAGGACCACTCAAATGTATAATTCATCGGAGATAATGCAGTATCTAAAGTTGGGTCTATCGCAGTTTCCGTTCCATTGAGGTCAACACAGATCCTTTCTTCTTCGGGCAAAAGTTCTCCCGGAATTTGATTTACAATTAAAATCAATTCGGTTATTTCATAACAAAGCGCATTCACATTTGCCGTATTTTCTACTCTTGCATAAATTGTTTGAGGGCTACTGGTATTAGTATAAATAGTAGGCAATGGGTTCATTGCCTGCTCTGCATCATTATATGTCAAATAATATTCGACTTTAGTAATGGACGGATTTTGCCCCCCAAGAATTTCTGAATCTTTTAATCTTAAATCAAAATCTACCGCGCTCATTGAAGTTTCAATAGTAGAACTTACCACATCACAAATTTCATAAGGTGTAGGTTCTGTGGCAGTTACTTGGGGATAAACATCTATACAAACTTCTTTGGTAAATTCACAACCAAAAGAGTCGACTGGCCTATAAGTATAGCATTTTTGACCGACTGCAGTTGGAGTCACTGTTATGTTGGTCCCAGAAGTAGAAGTGATAGTTGGGTCTGCATCCCAAGATTCTGAAAAGATTGTTGGGGTAAAAGAAAGTTCCGCCGGAACTATATTTGGGTCAAAAGCCATATTAAACTCAAAAAGATAACCATCATCTTGTTCGAGATTATCTGTTATGGAAAGCGTCCATTCCCCATTTAATGGGCTTCCTATCAAAGATGCGAAAGAATCCACGGGTAAATAATTACCTGGAGCTATAGAATTATTAGCCGGACAACCTGCTGTAACAAATGAAGCATCCTTCAACAATTTAGTTGCGGCCATCGTAAAACAATAATTTGCTCCTGTACCCGGTCCTGTCTGACCACAAGGGTTATCTCGGTCCTGGTCATTTGGACTACCTAAATACACCTCTGAATCAAAAGATCTGCTAACAAACAATTTAGCTCTTTTCCCATCCGGAGAAATAATTGTAATATCTAAGTCATCCGCCCAGGCGTGTTCAATATTTAAGCAAATCTCTGTTAATTGATTTACATTTTCAAGTTTCTGATCAGAATCAAAGCAATCTACGGTAATTGAAGTAAAGTAAGTTTCTCCAGTTCCATCAGGTAAAAAAGTTGTACCACTTACTGGTGGTGTACATTCTCCTTCAACTTTCACTCCTTCCACCACGCCATTTATCACCGTAGAATTTCCAAGGCAAATTGCCGTTTCTGCGGCTTCTGTACCAGTAAAATCCGGATCAGAGCCTACTTGAATAATTTGATTAATCCGGTTAGTGTTTTTGCAACCTTCTGGATCTGTCGTGGTATTTGGTCCTCTAATATCTAAATTAACCAGATATGCTCCAGGAGTATCGTAAGAGAATGAGGCGGATTGTCCATTGATGGTTCTCCCATCTCCCAAATCCCATTGATAGGTGGCGCCGGCGCCGCTGTTTTCAAATACACCACTACCCTGAAGACTAATCGTTTCACCAACACAGACTTGAATGTTTCCGTCTGAATTTGGCGCAGGCGAAGCAGAATCGAGTTGAGAATTAATGGTTTGGCAGCCCGTAACACAACTGATGTCGGCTTCCCAACCTGATAATTCTATGGTTGAATCGGCCGAAAATACAAAGGTGATACAGCCCGAACTATTGTTAGGGCTCGCTGTAATGTTTGAAGGCAAATTATTTCCGGTTAATCCTCCTACTGCGTTGCCCGAAGCATCTGGTCCATCGTAGACATAGAGATAATCATTACCATCTTCAACATTAAATTGTGTAAACTGCACTCTTAAAGATTGGCCAGGATTATCTGGGCATATGGTATAAGTCAGCTGCACATTGTTCCCGTAGTCATTATTTGGTCCTCCGGCATCATAGAATTTTCCTCCGCATTGAGAAGACCTTCCATCACTCATTATAATGGTCTGAGCTTCACCTATAAAAGGGAAAATCAATAAAAATAAAAACAGAAAGCTTCTCATTTAATTCTTCAACATTTAACAATTTCCTTTTAAACTTACTTAACGAATTATTTTCTGGTTTAGTACCAGTTAACTATCATCAGCCTTTATTTTTATATATCTATAAATTTAGAAATTTCATAAAAGTTACAATAGCGCTTAAAGGACAGGAAAAATAAGAAAAAACAAACAATTTTATTGACTTTTAAAGGGGTTTGTATCGCTCTTTTATGACACTTATCGGGATATATTGGATTTAACTTCGTATAAAGAAATTGGAAAATCATATTTCCTTATCTTTGCAACCTTAATTAATTAGTACTTGCATACTATTCAAAAGCTTATGAATAAGGATTTAGAAAATATAGAATCAGTGGGGGATAACCACGTTGGCACCTCAACTAATACGCCCATCCGCATTGATGCCTTTAAACTCACGACCGAAGAAAAGATTGATATTATAAAGGATGATGTCCGGCATATTTTAGAAACCCTCGGACTTGATCTTACCGATGATAGTTTAAAGGGTACACCTATGCGCGTAGCGAAGATGTTTGTAAAGGAAAGTTTTGGAGGTCTTTTGCCAGAAATGAAACCAAAGGCCTCAACATTTCTTAATAAATACCAATACGGAGAAATGCTGGTCGAGCGAAATATTAATGTTTATTCGACTTGCGAACATCATTTATTACCTATCGTTGGTAAAGCTCACGTCGCTTATATCTCAAACGGTACAGTGGTTGGTTTATCTAAAATGAATAGAATTGTAGACTATTTTGCGAAACGTCCACAAGTCCAGGAACGTTTAACCATCCAAATTGTTAAGGAACTACAGGAAGTCTTAAAAACCGAAAATGTTGCCTGTGTAATTGATGCCAAACATTTATGCGTTAATTCAAGAGGCATCCGCGATATTGATTGCAGTACAGTAACTTCTGAATACGGGGGTAAATTTAAGGAAGAAGAGACCAAAAGAGAATTTCTTGATTACATAAAATTAGAAACAAAGTTCCAATAACCTACAACCTATGCCACTTTACTCTGATCAAGAAATAAAAATCTACAACACTCTTTCTGGAGAAAAAGAAATTTTTAAACCTATTAATGAAGGCACCGTAGGCATGTATGTTTGCGGACCGACAGTATATAGCAATGTGCATTTAGGAAACGTACGGACCTTTATGTCTTTTGATATGATTTTTAGATATCTTAAGCATCTCGGATACAAAGTACGTTACGTCAGGAATATTACTGATGCCGGACATTTAGAAAATGATGCTGATGTTGGCGAAGATAGAATTGCAAAAAAGGCTAGGATTGAAGAAATTGAACCAATGGAAGTCGTACAGAGGTATACCGTCGATTTTCATAATATACTAAACACGTTCAACTTCTTACCTCCAAGTATTGAGCCAACGGCAACAGGACATATCATAGAACAGATTGAAATTATTAAAACAATTTTAGACAAAGGATTAGCGTATGAGGTTAATGGCTCTATCTATTTTGATGTTTTAAAATACAATGAGACTAAATCTTATGGTATTCTGAGCAAAAGGAATGTTGAAGATTTAATCCATAATACTAGGGTATTAGATGGTCAGAGCGATAAGAAAAATCCACAGGATTTTGCGCTATGGAAAAAGGCAGAACCTCAGCACATTATGAGATGGCCATCACCTTGGAGCGATGGTTTCCCAGGTTGGCATTTAGAATGTACTGCAATGAGCACTAAATATTTAGGTGAACACTTTGATATTCACGGCGGAGGGATGGATTTAAAATTTCCCCATCACGAATGCGAAATCGCTCAGTCTGAAGCTTCCAACAATCAAAAACCGGTCAATTACTGGATGCATGCCAATATGCTGATTATGAACGGTAAAAAGATGGCGAAATCTACTGGCAACTTTATCCTTCCGACTGAAATATTTACGGGTAAGAACCCAAATATCACGAAAGGCTTTTCTCCTAGTGTGGCACGTTTCTTTATGCTTCAGGCGCATTATAGAAGTATTTTAGATTTTACCAATAATGGACTCTTAGCAAGTGAAAAAGGTTTTTTCAGGTTGATGGATGCCGTTTCAATGATGGATGAATTAAAAACTTCAAAATCTTCAACTTTAGACATTAATAGCTGGAAGCAATCTTGTTACGATGCCATGAATGATGATTTTAATTCACCGATTCTAATTGCTAATCTATTTGAAGGGGTAAAATTCATAAACCAGATTAAGGAAGGCAGCGAGACTATTTCAGAAGAAGATTTGGAAGTTTTTAAAACGACTATAAACACTTTTATATTTGATGTACTAGGACTGACCTCTAGTACCGGAGTTAATACCGAAACGGATAAATTGGCTGCGGCAGTAGAACTTCTTATAAATTTAAGGCAGCAAGCGAGAAACAATAAGGATTTTGCGATGTCCGATAAAATTAGGGATGAGTTGGCGTTAGCTGGGATTCAATTGAATGACGGAAAGGAAGGCACCACATTCACGACTAGCCAAGGATGAAAAAAGTATTGATTGCTCCTCTTCTCTTTTTGATAAAAATATACCAAACACTTATATCACCACTTACTCCTGCAAGCTGTAGATACCAGCCGACCTGCTCACATTATACTGTGACCGCATTAGAGAAGCATGGATTATTTAAAGGGGGTTGGCTTGCAATTAAAAGAATTTTCAGTTGTACTCCTTGGGGTGGTAGTGGTTATGACCCAGTTCCTTAATTTTAACTAAACATAAGCCCGTTACATTGCCAATATTACGAAAGTGTTGGCATTTGCTAAAAGCGAAGAGTCTTAGAAAATAGTATATTTACTGCTCAAAATTCTTATAGATGCATTTTTTAGAGATAGTTTGGGATCCGCTAAAAGGGATTGATATTTTAGGATTCACACTTCATTTTTACAGTGTCATGTGGATTATAGCATTTTTGCTAGGATTCATGATTATGAAACGCATTTTTAAAAAGGAAGGTCTTGGCGAGGATACGCTCGATTCTCTTTTTATGTATTCGGTTATCGGGATAATGTTGGGCGCTCGTTTGGGACATGTGATATTCTACCAACCTGAACTTTTTCAAGAAGACTTTTTTAGTATTTTTCTTCCCGTTCGGTTCAATCCAGAATTTAAGTTTACAGGCTTTCAAGGTTTAGCGAGTCACGGTGCTGCCATTGCTATGATAATCTCAATGTATATATACAACAAGAAAATTCTTCATAAAACTGTTTTATGGATTTTAGATCGGGTTGTAATTCCGGTTGCATCTGGAGCGGTATTCGTTAGAATCGGGAATTTTATAAATTCAGAAATAATCGGTAAGCCAACCGGGACTGACTTTGGTGTTGTCTTTACCCAGTTGGGCGAAACCTTCCCAAGACATCCGGCACAATTATATGAGGCATTTTTATACATATTCGTCTTTGTTGCACTCTCTTACTTCTATTGGAACACCAATAAGAGTGAAAAACAAGGCTTTTTATTCGGACTGTTCTTATTGATGCTCTTCACAATTAGATTTATTGTTGAATTCTTCAAAGAACCGCAAAACCCAGGACGTGAGGATTGGATTTTCGGAATGAATACTGGTCAAGTGTTAAGTATTCCTTTTATATTGATCGGTCTCTATTTCATGTTTATCTATAAGCCAAAAACCGAATTAAAAAATGAGAAGGTATAAGGTTAGCTTATTAGTTTCTTGTTCCTGTTTAAGTTTTTCGACATTTATTTCCTCTTGCAAAGAGGAAACACAAACGCAAGAAATAAAGGCGGTCGCGGTTAAATTCAAAAAGAAGGCGAACTTAAAATATTTAAGGCGAACTCTGATTCTTTGGTTAAAATGCTTCAAATTGAAATTGCCGATAATGATTACGAACGGGAAACTGGATTAATGTATCGCGATAAAATGAACAATGACCAGGCGATGCTATTTGTTTTCCCAGAAGCAGAGTACCATACCTTTTATATGAAAAATACAAAGCTACCGTTAGATATCATTTTCATTGATGAAAATATGAAAGTGATAAACATTCGAAAGAATGCTAAGCCCATGGATGAAACATCCTTACCTTCCGATGCTCCTGCGAAATACGTGCTCGAAATTAATGCTGGCCTTGCTGATAAATGGCAGATTGAGAAGGGTGATCTTATTAGATACAACTAAGTGTAGATATTCTATAAATAAAAAAGACCGCTAAATTTAGCGGTCTTTTTTTATAATGAAATTTTCGAAATTCTACATATCCATATGTTCCGGGTCTGGAGCAATACCTTTATTCTTTAAGGTATCGAACATAATAGGAGTTGCAATGAAGATCGATGAATAAGTACCTACAACAACACCCACAATCAATGCAAACAACAACCCTCTAAGAGAATCTGATCCGAAACTGAACATTGCAATTAGAACCACCAATGTTGTAAGCGAGGTATTTAATGTCCTACTTAGTGTACTATTAACAGCCAAGTTGATGTTTACACCTCCTTTAAAGCCTGCACGTTCTGCAAGGGTTTCTCTAATTCTATCGAATACAACCACGGTATCATTCAAGGAGTAACCAATCACCGTCAGGATTGCTGCGATAAAGGCTTGGTCAATTTCCATGCTGAAAGGCATAAGATTGTAAGTAAGTGAGAAGACACCTAAAACTATGATTATATCATGGAAAACTGCGGCCACAGCACCGAGTGAGAACTGCCATCTCTTAAATCTGATTAAGATATAAAGGAATACTACCACTAAGGAACCAAGGATTGCCCAGATAGAAGATTTCTTGATATCATCCGCAATGGTAGGACTTACTTTGCTAGAGGACATTTTTCCTATCATTTCAGAACCAGAACCATCTACAAATTGATCATAAGTTATGTCAGCTGGTAAAAATGGCTTAAGGGCAGTAAACAACATCGACTGTACTTCCTCATCTGCTTCAGCTGAGTTTTCATCAACCTTATACTTAGTAGATAGTTTTAACTGATTGTTATTTCCGATTGTCTTAACCTCAGCGCTTCCAAATTGTGCATTAAGTGCAGAACGAACTTCTTCGTTATCTATTTCATTCGCAAACCTTACTTGGTAAGTTCTTCCACCTACGAAATCGATACCTTGATCTAGTTTCTTGGTGAAAAGTGAAAACAAACTGATTAAGATTAAAATGCCAGAAACGATATAGGCCATTTTACGTTTTCCAATAAAATTAATATGGGCACTCTTAAATAAGTTCTTAGTTATAGGAGTAGAGAAATCTAATTTCTTATTGCTATTTACATACCAGTCTACCAGTAATCTTGTGACGAATATTGCAGTAAATAATGACGTTACGATACCTATCAAAAGCGTGGTAGCGAATCCTTTTATAGGTCCTGTTCCGAATACAAATAATATTAAGGCGGTTAGACCAGTGGTGATGTTTGCATCCAGAATCGACGAAAGCGCATTTGAAAAACCGTCTTTTACGGATTCCTTCATGCTCTTACCTTTATCCAGTTCCTCTCGGATCCTTTCAAAAATCAGAACGTTTGCATCTACTGACATACCAATGGTTAATACGATACCTGCAAGACCTGGCAAAGTTAACACAGCACCAAGTCCAGAAAGCACACCAAAGATTAAAAGAATGTTGAAAACCAATGCGATATCTGCAAATCCACCTGCAACACCGTAATAAAGTATCATCCAAATCAATACTAATGTAAGTGCGATGATGAAAGATTGAGTGCCGCTATCAATTGCTTCTTGCCCTAATGACGGACCAATTTCTTCAGCTTGTACGATATCTGCAGAAGCAGGAAGCTTACCGGCTCTAAGAACGTTAGCTAAATCGGTAGCTTCATTTACTGAGAATGAACCAGAAATTTCTGAGTTACCACCAGAGATTGCACCGGTTGTAACACCTGGTGCTGAATAAACAATACTATCTAAAACGATTGCGATTTGCGATTGGCTTTGGTAAGCTCTTCCGGTCATTTCTTCCCAGATTTTAGAACCTTTACCATTCATCTGCATACTTACTGAAGGCTCATTTCTTTGGTTGAAAGATTGTCTAGCATCAGTAATAACCGCTCCACTAAGTTCAGGAGTGTTTTCTCTATTTCCTTTTATAGCATATAAATCAACAAACTCACTATCGTCTGGTTGAAGGCCCCAAGCAAATTTTACATATCTCTGCTCGGCTGGCAATAAAGCTCTGTATTTTGGATCATTTAAATATTTTAATGCTGTTTGTCTGCTAGCCACATTAAAAGTTGCGATAACCGGTCCACCATTTCCAAGACCTACAATCCCTAATGGATTACTATTTTCTACATCAGTTGAGTCTGACTGAATATCACCGGTCAATTCTGCAATAGTATTGGCAGTAGTATCAGCGACCTCAGCACTTTGAGCAACTTCAGTAGTATCTATATCTACCGTTCTTTCACTAGTTTCTTGTATTACAGCTTGATTTACCTGAAGTACATAAGAAGCCATTTCTTCGGTCTTATACACATCCCAGAACTCTAACTGAGCGGTACTCTGTAATAATTTCTTGATTCTTTCAACATCCTTTGCTCCAGGTAATTCAACTAAAATTCTACCTGAATTCCCTAAACGCTGAATGTTTGGAGAAGTAACACCGAATTTATCGATACGCTTTCTTAGAACTTCAAAGGCTGAAATAACTGACTCATCGACTTTGGTACGAAGAACATCCTTAACATCATTATCAGACATTTGAATGTCTATGTCTTCGCTTAAAGTTCTGTTAGCAAATAGATCTGGAGACGCAAGTTTGGTATCTCCCTTTATTTCGTCGAATGCAGTGAAAAAAGATTCAAGATAAGATTCTTGAGCATCTTTTTGAATTTCTTCAGCTCTATCTAAAGCTTGGTTAAAGAATGGGTCCTTACTATTATTAGAAAGTCCTTCCAATATATCCCTAACCGAAATTTGAAGGATAACATTTATTCCACCTTTAAGGTCAAGACCCAAATTCATGGCCTTTTCTTTTACCTCGCTATAGGTGAACTTTGCAATACCGATGTCAAAAACATCTTTATTAGAAAGAGAATCTAGATATCGAACTTCTTCCGCGTAGATTTGATCAGGAGTATCAAATTTGCTGGTAGCGATTGCTTCCGCCCTGTCTTCAATCTGGTTAGCTTTAAATGTAAATGACAATTGGTAAATACTTACCAATCCAAATAGAATTGCAAAAAGCTTAACTAATCCTTTGTTTTGCATTATCGATAATTTATGTCGTCCAAATTTTTTAAAACGTGCAAATATATGATTTCAGTTAAGAAATGCCAATACATTTGGATGTTTTATAAAAAAAGGAGCGACTAACAAGCCGCTCCTATATTTAATCGATAAAGCACAACTGATTATCCGTGTAATTCTAACAGATCATTGGTGTTTTTAACCCCTTCTGCACTTTTCTCCATTTGGTTTCTCTCTTCTTCAGATAATTTAATGATTACAACTTTCTCTATTCCCTTTCTTCCAATGACTACAGGGACACCAATACAAATGTCATTTAATCCATATTCATTTTGAAGCAAGGTCGAACATGGGAAAATCTTTTTCTGGTCACAAGCGATTGCCTGTACCATCCCACTAACTGCGGCTCCTGGAGCATACCAAGCAGAAGTTCCAAGAAGTTTGGTAAGGGTTGCACCACCAACTTTGGTATCTTCCATAACTTGATTTAATCTTTCCTCAGATAAAAATTCTGTAACGGGTACGCTATTTCTAGTTGCCAATCTAGTTAAAGGCACCATCCCGGTATCACTATGGCCACCTATAACCATTCCATCTACATCGCTAATTGGCGCACCTAAAGCTTCAGCCAGTCTGTATTTAAATCTTGCGGAGTCTAACGCTCCACCCATCCCTATAATTCTGTGTCTTGGTAGGTCCGTAGTTTTATGAACTAAATAAGTCATAGTGTCCATTGGATTACTAACGACTATAATAATTGTGTTGGGTGAATTTTTTATAAGGTTCGATGAAACATCCTTAACAATCCCAGCATTTATTCCTATTAATTCTTCTCTCGTCATCCCAGGTTTTCTTGGAATCCCAGAAGTAATTACACATATATCACTATTTGCAGTTGAAGAATAATCACCAGTAACTCCAGTAATTTTTGTGTCGAAACCGTTCAATGACGCCGTTTGCATAAGGTCCATTGCTTTTCCTTCAGCAAATCCTTCTTTAATGTCTAATAAAACGACTTCACTAGCAAAATTCTTAATTGCTATATATTCTGCACAACTAGCGCCAACCGCTCCTGCTCCTACAACTGTTACTTTCATAATATCTTATTTATTTTAGAAATTGTCTCACAAAATTAAAACATTTAAACCATTTTAGTGAGTTGAAGCTAATCAAAATGAAAAATTAATACCCAAGGATGCGCTATCGAATTCAGCCATGGTATAATCGGCATTTATACCAAAAAATCCAAGCTTAAGATTGGTTCCTAGAGTTGCTCTTATTCCCGAGACATCTCCATTGATGGTGAAAGGATCTTCAATTTCTTCAGAAAACAAAATCCCATTGGTGACTATGTAAGTACCTAGCAAACTAGTTTTGGTCTTTCCTGTAATGTATCCCAATCCACCATAAAAATTTATGATCGGTAATTTAGTTCCTACAACCATCTCCAATAAGAATGTATTTACGTCTGTTTCAACCCTTTGATTTGCACCTTTTATGACACTTGTATCTGTAAAATCATAACTTCCATCTAAATGGGTATATGCTGCAACTCCAGATATTGCCACAGGGAAAACATTATCTACTGGCAGCCATGAAGTAAATTCTTGCTGAATACCAAGCCCATATAGTCCCAGTTTCGTATCCTCCGTATCGATGCGTGGAAAATATCTCGCTTTCAATTGAGTTCCTTCAAAAATTGAAAATGAAGCTTGAAGAAATGCCGTAGGGATAAGATTTACATTTTGGGAGCCAATACCAGTGGGCAAAACCAATTCTACTTCTTGATTGCCAAATAATGGATCATCATAGGTCACAATAACAGTTTGCGGCGGATCATTATGTCCTAAGGCCGTAGCAACCATTTTTGAATCACTGTTATCTTCAAACCTGACATTATTGTAATCATTGATATTCAACTCAAAGTCCTTCTTATCATCTTTAATAAATGAAATATTACCTATCAAAGAAAGTTCGAACCCGAATTTCTTTCCCAATTTTGCATTGTTAAACCAGCCATTATTAATCCCGAATGACACTCCTTCTTCTGCAGGAGCAATATAATCCGTAGTAAAAGTCTTTGCGTCCTGGATGCCAGCAGCTAAAAGATCGTCAAGATTTTCTTGAGCGCTCGCTACTGTAGTAAAAACTGAAATAAATAGAATACTTAAATATGGTTTTAACATGTCTTGTTCATTTTAATTAATAATATTTAAACGACTCCATTTTAGCTTTGTTGTACAAAAAAAGCAGTCCCGTATTTAATTACGAAACTGCTGTAAGTTTGGTTCTTATTTTTAATTATGCGTCTATATTGGCATAAATGGCGTTCTTTTCTATAAATTCTCTCCTAGGTGGAACTTCGTCCCCCATTAACATAGAGAAAATCCTATCTGCTTCTCCTCCATTGTCAATTTGAACTTGACGTAAAGTTCTAAACTCAGGATTCATTGTAGTATCCCAAAGTTGTGAAGCGTTCATTTCACCAAGACCTTTATAACGTTGAATGCTTACGCTACCTCCAAATTCTTGTGCGATAGTATCTCGTTCCTTGTCATTCCAAGCATACGATTTCTTCTGACCTTTTTTAACCAAGTATAATGGCGGAGTTGCTATATAAACGTGACCTCCTTCAATAAGCTCCTTCATATATCTGAAAAAGAAAGTCAAAATAAGGGTTGCAATATGGCTACCATCTATATCGGCATCACACATAATTACAATTTTGTAATACCTTAATTTTGAAAGATTCAAGGCTTTACTGTCTTCTTCGGTACCTATGGTAACTCCAAGTGCAGTAAATATGTTCTTTATCTCTTCGTTTTCAAAAACCTTGTGCACCATAGCCTTTTCAACATTAAGGATTTTACCCCTTAGCGGCAAAATCGCTTGAAAAGCTCTATCTCTACCTTGTTTTGCGGTACCACCCGCCGAATCACCCTCGACCAAGAAAACTTCACATTTGGTAGGATCTTGTTCTGAGCAATCACTTAATTTTCCAGGAAGACCGCCAATACTCATGACTGTCTTACGCTGAACCATTTCTCTTGCCTTTTGAGCAGCATGTCTAGCCTGTGCCGCAAGAATAACTTTCTGCACAATTATCCTGGCATCATCTGGATGTTCTTCTAGATAATCGGTAAGCATTTCAGACACTGCCTGACTGACAGATGCAGAAACTTCCCTGTTACCAAGTTTTGTTTTTGTCTGACCTTCAAACTGAGGCTCTTGAACTTTTACTGATATAATCGCAGTAAGTCCTTCACGGAAATCATCACCGGCAATTTCGAACTTAAGTTTGTCGAGCATACCAGAATTATCAGCATATTTCTTCAAGGTATTTGTAAGACCTCTTCTAAATCCTGTTAAGTGAGTACCACCTTCGTGAGTGTTGATGTTATTTACGTAAGAATGTAAATTTTCAGCATAAGAGGTGTTGTAAATCATCGCGACCTCAACCGGGATATCGTTCTTCTCACCTTCAAAAGCAATTACGTCCTTCATCAAAGGCTCTCGGTTACCGTCCAAAAACTTAACAAATTCCTTTAATCCTTCATCTGAATAAAATGTCTCACCTTCAAATTCGCCTTCAGAATTTTTATGGCGTTTATCGACCAAAATCATTGTGATTCCCTTATTCAAGAATGAAAGCTCGCGCATTCTACTTGCTAAGGTGTCGTAATTATATTCTAATGTCTGGGTGAAAATTGTTGGATCCGGTCTAAAAGTTACGATTGTACCAGTCTTATCGGAATCGCCAATCTGCTTTACGGGATAGAGCGCTTTTCCTCTTTGATATTCTTGTTCCCAAATTTGGCCTTCTCTGTGCACTGTTGCAGTTAAATGTTCTGATAATGCATTAACACAACTTACACCAACACCGTGCAAACCACCCGAAACTTTATAAGAATCCTTATCGAATTTACCACCGGCACCAATCTTTGTCATTACAACTTCCAAGGCAGATATACCTTCTTTTTTGTGTAATCCTACAGGTATACCACGACCATTATCCTCGGTAGTCACCGAATTATCTTCGTTAATAATCACCTTAATGGTATCGCAATAGCCACCCATCGCTTCATCAATGGAGTTGTCTACAACTTCATAAACAAGATGATGCAATCCACGTGTACCAACATCCCCGATATACATCGACGGACGCATACGCACATGTTCCATTCCTTCTAGCGCTTGGATACTATCCGCACCATAAATTTTCTTATTTTCTTCGCTCATATAAATTATTTATCTACTTCAGTGCTTGTTGAACCGTGAGAGAGTCTGAAGTATCGATTAAAAATTAAAGATTAGTCGGCATAAAAAAATGATACTATGGAGTATCATCTTTGACGCAAAACAAAGGTACGATATTAAAAACGGAGATGCAGGCGATATGTTGCAATTGTCATATTTTTATTAACAATTGTGAAAAACGTAAAAGTGTCTTAAATCGCTTAAAAATGGCTTTAAATTGAATATTGGTTCTAAATTTTGAAATTCTGAAACGCCAAATGTGAAGTTCGCTTTAGAGGTCTTTAAATGAGTTTTGCGAAGCCCTCTTGTTGAATAAAAAATCGATTCCGGAGCCAAACTTATCGCTAAAAATTACCTTACCATCTTTCAATTTTGCTCCTTGGGCGACATCTTCTTTTAAAAGCAGAGCGCCATCAGCATCTAAGTAATCTAAAAGCGGTGCAAGTTGAAGAAGGTTCGATATACCAACGGTTGATTCCGTCATACAACCTACCATGATTTTCAAGCCCAACTCCCTTCCCCTTCTAATCATTTTAAGGGCTGGGGTAAGTCCGCCACATTTTGTCAGTTTAATATTTATGCCATGAAAATGGCCGGCGCATTTATCTACGTCTGCATATTTTTGGCAACTCTCATCGGCAATAATGGGTAAAACGGATTCCGAGTAAACCAGTTTCATTCCGGTTAAATCGTCCGGTTTTAAGGGCTGTTCAATATATTCAACTTTGAAATTCCTTAAAACTAGAGAATACTCTATTGTTTGCTTTGCAGTCCAGGCACAGTTTGCATCAATCCTTAAAACCGAATCAGTGCTATTCCTAATCTCCTTCATAATCTGCAAATCATCATAAGTGCCTAGCTTAATCTTATAAATTGGCCACGGTAAATCTGAAATTTTTGATTTCATTTTTTCAAGAGTATCAATACCAATAGTATAGCTGCTCAGTATGTGGGGTTGCCTACCATTAGAAAAGAATTGGTGCAATTTTATCTTATTCCTTTTCCCATAATAATCCCAAAAAGCACAGTCAATCGCACATAAAGCAAAGTAATTATCAAGCAAATGAGGATGCAAGATTTCCCAGAGTTGGTCAGGATGAAGGTCGGTTGAGTTTTCAATAAAGACAGCTACCGATTCTACGGATTTTTTCAAGTTGTCTAGAGTGCTCTCGTAAAATGGATTGGCGGTAGCTTCACCATATCCTGAAAATTCTCCATCGCTGATTTCAACAATAAAAGTATCCTGATTTTCTACAGTATAACGTGAAATCGTAAATGGATACCTCAGCGCTAGAGAAAATGGATACGACTTAACCGATAACTTCATTCAACTAAAATAAGATTTTCCATATTACAATTCCCCATTTCATAACTACGATAAAAAGAAAGCGACCGGATAATTTCGGTCGCTTCCTAAATAAAAAAAACTTAAAAATTTAAAACTATGCTTTTACGTATGCATCGGCATGCACTTTAGAAACCGCTCGTCCGCTAGGATCATTCATGTTTTTGAATGCTTCATCCCACTCTAACGCGATTTTGGTACTGCACGCAACACTCGGTTCTTGCGGAACACTTAACGCAGCTGCATCGCTAGGGAAATGACCTTCAAAGATGGACCTATAATAATATTCTTCCTTGTTTTGTGGGGTTTGTATTGGAAATCTATAACGAGCGCTTGCCATTTGCTCATCTGAAATTTCAGTATTCACCATTTCTTTTATGGTATCAATCCAGCTATACCCTACTCCATCACTAAATTGCTCTTTCTGTCTCCAGGCCACGCTAGGCGGTAGATAATCTTCAAAAGCTTTTCTAATCACCCATTTCTCCATTCTCTCACCGTTGATCATTTTATCATCAGGATTTATGCTCATCGCAACATCCATAAATTCTTTGTCTAAAAACGGCACTCTTCCTTCTATCCCCCATGCCGCTAGACTTTTGTTCGCCCTAAGACAATCATACATATGTAATTTGCTCAACTTCCTAACGGTTTCTTCGTGAAATTCTCTGGCGTTAGGAGCTTTGTGAAAATATAGATAACCTCCAAATAATTCATCCGCACCTTCACCTGATAGCACCATTTTTATTCCCATCGATTTTATGACCCTCGCCATTAAATACATAGGCGTAGATGCGCGGATTGTGGTAATATCATAGGTTTCTAGATTGTAAATAACATCTCTAATTGCGTCTAATCCTTCCTGTATAGTAAATTTTATTTCATGGTGAACCGTACCTATATGGTCAGCAACCAATCGTGCGGCGGCTAAATCTGGAGAACCTTCTAGTCCTACCGAGAATGAATGGAGCTGTGGCCACCAAGCGTCGGTTGTGTCATCTGACTCAATCCTTTTTTGTGCGTATTTTTTAGCGATTGCCGATGTAACTGAAGAATCTAGTCCGCCAGATAAAAGAACACCGTAAGGAACGTCGCTCATTAGTTGTCTATGCACCGCGTCTTCTAGGGCCTTCTTTATTTTCGGAATGCTCGTCTCATTGTCTTTCACCGCATCATAATCTTCCCAATCCCTCTTGTACCATTTCACAAATTCACCATCCTTACTGGTAAAATAATGTCCAGGAGGAAATAGCTGAATTTTAGTACAGATGCCTTCCAAAGCTTTTAATTCTGAAGCCACATAGAAAGTCCCGTTCTTGTCCCAACCGATATAAAGTGGAATGATACCCATATGATCTCTAGCGATAAAATATTCATCCTTTTCTACATCGTAAATTGCAAAACCGAATATTCCGTTCATTTCATCCAAAAAACCTGGACCTTTTTCTTTGTATAGCGCCAAAATAACTTCGCAGTCAGATTCAGTATTAAACTTATACTTGCCTGCAAATTGTTTTCTTAGTTCTCTATGATTGTAAATCTCACCGTTCGCGGCCAATACCAGTTGCTTGTCATCATTGAACAAAGGTTGTTTCCCCGAGGCAGGGTCTACAATAGCTAAACGTTCGTGAGCCATTATTGCTTTATCATTATGAAATATCCCACTCCAATCTGGGCCTCTATGTCTAATCTGCTTTGCCATGGATAAGACCTGTGGTCTTAAATCATCCGACTTCTGTTTTAAATCAAAGGCACATACAATTCCACACATAATTTTAATTTTTGTTTAATATTTAAGGCAAATATCAATTGAAAGATACTCAATAGAAACTAAATAGACCAAATTAATTACAATTTGTAATTTTAATTTGAATTATTTATATAGATTGAAACTAATGCTTGAAGATCTTGTTAATTATATTTACAATATGAAAATTTTTACTGCTTTATTTCTATTTCTCAGTTCTTCTTGGGCGTTCTCTCAAACCTGGCAAGTCACCTCTATTCCGGCTAATCAATCAGGACATCGTTACGATGATGTATTCTTTCTGAATAAAGATATCGGATGGGCTGCCAACGGCAATTTTGCTGCGGTTTATAAGACAATTGATGGTGGAATTACCTGGTCCGAACAACTTAATGAAACTGATTTAGGAAGCAATCTTTACTTTAGAAAAATTGAATTTCTAGATGAGCAAATCGGTTTTTTAGGAACTCTAAACAATAAATTTTACAAAACCTTAGATGGCGGCATAACTTGGAACCTCGTTTCTATAACTCCAAATCCAGTTGCAATATGTGGTCTAAATGCTGTGGATGAAAATATAATTTACGGTTGCGGAGCATATTTTATGCCTGCGTTTGTTATAAAATCCACCGATAAAGGTGAGAACTGGACTTATATCGACATGTCTGCTTATGCTAACGGCCTAGTTGAAATTAAATTTCTAGATGAAAATATTGGTTATACCTCTGGATTTAATGATCGTGGCGCCTGTGTACTTAAAACCACCGACGGAGGTGCGAATTGGACGGAGATTTATAATTCAGGAATTCCGGGGGAATATGTATGGAAGCTACAGGTATTAAAAGATTCACCGGACACGATTTTTGGATCGATTTTTTCAATTTCTCCCAATCCCGGTAAATTGATAAAAACCTTTAATGAAGGTGCAACTTGGACTGAGCTAGATGCTCCCGAATATGAGATACAAGCAGTTGGATTTGTGTCGAAAACAAAAGGTTGGATGGGAGGCCACAACACAGGAATTTTCGAAACCAATAATGGTGGAGAAAGTTGGACCAATCTTGGAATTGGTGGTAATTTAAATAGAGTTTTTGTTCTTAATGAAGGTTTAGTGTATGCTTCGGGCACGTCAATCTATAAATACACAAACTCATCTTTAGGGGTTGAAGAATTCAAAAATGAAAATTCTAAAACCCTGAATGTTCAATTATCGCAAAACCCAGTTAAAGAGAAACTGGAATTCACAGTTGATTTCGAAAGTCCGGATAATCTGTTGATAGAGCTTTATGACCTTCAAGGTAAGTTGATTAAAAGATTAGATAGAAAAGTTATTTTTGAAGCTTCAAATCAAAGTTTTTCATACGACATTAAAGAACTTTCGAGCGGAACCTACCTTCTCTATTTACATAATAATTTCAACCGAAATGCGATTAAGTTCGTAAAGGAATAGTATTTGATAGTATTTTAATCCATTTAACAAAAATTTATTATCGAGGCAGTCAGTAATCTTTACTTAACCCTTATTTTTATTAATCTAAAAAATTAAAAAATCAAATGAAGAAAACAAAATCAATTTTAGTAGCCGTTTTTGCAATGTTAATTGTAACTGCAACAGGATTTGCCCAAAATTTTAAGGATTTGGATGTAAGCCCAATGGATGCAACCGCTTACCCAACGAGCAATCAGGTTGCTGAGAAAAAAATAAAAGTTTATTACAGCAGACCTCAGCTAAAAGGTCGTTCATTAACTGAGCTAACTCCCAGTGATAAAGTTTGGAGAACTGGCGCAAATGAATCTACTCAGATTACTTTTTATGAAGATATGATGATGGGCGGAACCAAAATTGCCGCTGGCACCTATTCTCTGTTCACCATTCCTGGAGATAAAGAATGGACCATTATACTTAGTTCAGATAAGAACGCTTGGGGATCTTATTCTTATGATGAAAAAAATGATGTAGCTAGAACCACAGTACCGGTTACAAATGGCGACAAATCATTGGAAGCATTTTCTATCGCTTTTGATGATGAGGGAACGATGCATATGGGATGGGATACCAAAAGAGTAGCTGTTCCTTTTACCAAATAAGATTATTTTAGAAACTAGAAAAGCCTGATAAATTATCAGGCTTTTTTTATGGGATATTAAGATATTTATGGGTTTGCAACGAAACCTTCCACTTTGGATTGCTCATAACATATTCCACAATCTCGGGAACGATTTTATCGCGCTTGCTCCATTCTGGTTGCAAATATAGAATACAATTATCATTAACCCTTTCTGCCTGTTCTTCAGCGAACCTGAAATCATCTCTATTGAAAACAATCACTTTAAGTTCATCCGCGTTGTCATAAACTCTTGGGGTTGGTAGTTTAAGTTTCTTCGGTGATAAACAGATCCAATCCCAAGAACCCGTTAGCTCGTAAGCGCCAGAAGTTTCGATATGAGTTTGAAGATTTCTCTCTTTAAGCGCGGCGGTAAGTGGTCCCATATCCCAAGTTAAGGGTTCTCCTCCTGTTACCACGATAGTTTTACTATGCAGCGCAGCATTTTCCACGATTTTTGTAATTTCAGTAGGCGGGTGTAATTCTGCATTCCAGCTTTCTTTAACATCGCACCAATGACAGCCAACATCACAACCCCCAACCCTAATAAAATACGCAGCAGTACCTTTATGAAAACCTTCTCCTTGGATGGTGTAAAATTCCTCCATTAGGGGCAGCATTAACCCGCTCTCTACCTTTTCCTGTATCAATTTTTCCATAGCGTGCAAAGATAGTCATAAAGGACTAAGTGATTGATCTGAATTAAGCAGAATTTGAACATCCAAAAACTATTTGGCTGCGATAACTTCTATTTCAACCGAAGCATTTGCTGCCAGGCCAGATGCGGCGAAAGTTGTCCTTGCAGGTTTTCTATCAAAGTGTTTTATGTAAATTTCATTGAATTGGGCAAACTCTTCAATATTCTTCAATATTACGGTAGCCTTCACAACATTGTCCAGCGTTAGTCCGTGAATCTTTAAAACTTCCTCGATATTCTTGATGGCTTGCTCTGTTTCAGCTTTAATACCTCCTTCAACCAAAATCCTAGTTTTGTGATCCATCCCAATTTGACCAGACAGAAATAAAAAACCATTGGCCTCTACTGCGTCGCTAAAAGGTGCATTTATTTTCTTTGGCTCATGTGATGCATGAAATTTAATGTCTTGTTTTGTAGCAGAACAAGAAACTATCGTGAGCGCTATAATGATTATAAGAAATTCATTCAGATTAATTTTCATAAGATTTTTCTTGATTTTATACTTGACTAAATTTAGGTTATTTTTATGCAAATATTTTGATTAATGGCAGATTCAAAAGCGTTTTTAGAACAGATCAAGGAAGGTTATACTTTTAAAGGAGAGTATATTACTTTGGGTTCTGCAATCTTGGATGGCGAAACTATTACGAATGCTTTTGTGAACGTGCCACTTAAAACCATGAACCGCCACGGTTTAATTGCTGGTGCGACGGGTACAGGTAAAACAAAAACACTTCAGGTGCTGGCAGAAAACCTTTCCGAGAAAGGCATCCCTGTTCTCTTGATGGATATAAAAGGTGATTTAAGCGGATTGGCGCAGCCTAGCGAGGGACATCCCAAAATAGATGAAAGACATCAAAAAATTGGACTTCCATTTACTCCAAAAGGTTTTCCGGTTGAAATCCTCTCATTATCAGAACAAGATGGCGTTAGATTACGTGCGACTGTTAGTGAATTCGGACCGGTTTTACTCTCACGAATATTAGACGTTTCAGAAACCCAAGCGGGAATCATCGCGGTAATCTTCAAATATTGCGACGACAATAAATTGCCACTACTTGATTTAAAGGATTTCAAAAAAATACTTCAATACTCCACTGAAGAAGGCAAAGTAGAGTTTGAAGAAAGTTACGGTAGAATATCTGCAGCTTCAACCGGAGCGATACTTAGAAAAATCGTAGAGATTGAGCAGCAAGGAGGCGATGTGTTTTTCGGTGAAAAATCCTTTGAGGTCGATGATCTTTTACGAGTGGACAGAGATGGGAGAGGCTATATAAATATTCTTAGACTTACCGATATACAAGACCGACCAAAACTTTTTTCAACCTTTATGTTGAGCTTGCTTGCCGAAATTTATTCAACATTTCCCGAACAAGGTGATGCAGATAGACCAGAGCTTATCATCTTTATTGATGAGGCTCATTTAATTTTTAATGAAGCGTCTAAAGCTCTGTTAAATCAGATTGAAAGTATCGTTAAGCTTATAAGGAGTAAAGGTGTCGGACTTTATTTTGTTACCCAAAATCCTACCGATGTTCCTGAAGCGGTTTTAGGTCAGTTGGGACTAAAGATTCAGCATGCATTGCGCTCGTTTACCGCAAAAGACAGGAAAGCGATTAAACTTACTGCCGAAAATTATCCAGACTCCATTTATTACGATACGGCAACAATTTTAACTTCCCTAGGTACAGGTGAGGCACTGGTTTCTGCATTAGATGATAAAGGAAGACCTTCTCCCCTAGCTGCTACCATGATGCGGGCTCCGATGAGCAGGATGGATATTTTGAACAGTTCAGAATTGGCAGAATTATATTCCAACTCCAAGTTGGTCAGAAAATATAATGAAACGATTGACCGTGAAAGTGCTTATGAGCTCTTAAATAAAAAAATAGAGCAAGCCGAAAAAGATGAAGCTTTAGCAAAAGCAAAAAAAGAAAAAGAGGACCTAGAAAAGGCACAACAAAAAAGAGAACAGCAAGAGCGGGAACGCTCCCAGAAAAGGCAAAGGACACAAAGCAGTCCACTGCTAAAAGTATTAACTAGCCCGACCGTGATTAGAAGCGTACTGGGAATTCTTACCAAGATGATGAAATAACTATGAAAAAAAATAAAATAAAATACCCTCACTTAAATTCTTCAAAAAGAATAATTATAGGAATTCTGTTAGTTGCAAGCATTATGTGGAATTGTTCTGACGAAAAGTCTAATCCTTTTCTTGTTGAAAAAAATCATGTAGGGATGCTCACCGATTCCACAAAAGTGATGGACTTAAAACAAATCTTTGAAGGGGATAGTATCGCAAATCTAGAATCCGATCAATTCCGAAGTAACGTTAGCGAAATTGATATTTATTCTAAAGAAGGAAAAAAGTTATTGACGCTTACACCGTCAAGTGCGATGGATTCTACGGCAACGATTTCTAATGTTCAAATATTTAGTGAAGATTATAAAACCGCCAAAAATGTTTCAACCTTAAGCACTTTTAAGGACATAAACGACAATTATAAAATTTCAAAGATCAATAACTTGATAAATGCGGTGGTAATTTCTGTGAATGAAATCAATGCGTCGTTCACGATTGACAAAAAAGAACTTCCAGCACATTTGCAATATGACAGTAATGCACCGATAGAAAAATCCCAGATTCCAGATAATGCGAAGATCAAATATTTTATGATTTATTGGTAAGCAACTGCTATATTGAAAAAGTACTATATACAAAAATCCCCTTTTACAGTACCCACAGAAGATGGGAAGGTGATTAATGAGCATTTCGGACTGGCAAGTATCGGCGATTCAAAAATTAGCATCGCGCATATGATTGCTCCACCCGGTTGGAGCGAACCCTATCAAACTCCAGAATTCGATGAGTTTACGCTAGTAGTAATAGGAAAAAAACAATTTATCATTGATGGTGAGATAATAATATTAAACGCCGGAGAATCAATCAAAATTCTAGGTGGAACGAGAGTTCAATATTCTAATCCGTTTATAGAACCTTGTGTCTATGTTTCAATCTGCACGCCAGCATTCTCTCTCGATAAGGTAAACCGCGAGGAAGAATGAGGATGATCTTTATAAAATTAGTCGGGAATCTCTTCAACGTAATAAGTTTTGTTTCGGTTGGTTTTGCAGCCGAAAGGGCAATCCATCTTTTTACTAGACCGCGAAAAAAGAGGCTCAACGAAGAGCAAAGGGATTTTTTGAACACCGCTTTTAAGGAAGAGCTGATGTTAGATAAAATTCATATAATGACCTATCGTTGGTTGGGCCAAAAAGACACTATTTTACTCTTGCACGGTTGGGAAAGCAATGCTAGCCGTTGGAAAAAAATTATCCAGAATCTTAATAAAAAAGGCCATGGTGTCATTGCCATAGATGCCCCAGGTCATGGATATTCTGGCAGCAAAACCTTTAATGCTGTGTTATATGCAGATTGCATAAATGTCGTGGTTAAACGTTTTAAGCCAACTATTTTAATCGCTCATTCCGTTGGAGGTATGGCAGCAGGAATTTTCATCAACAAATATCAAGTAACTTCGATTAACAAACTTGTCTTACTTGGCGCGCCATCAGAATTTAAGGATGTATTTAAACGCTACACAGATATGATGGGTTACAATAAGAGAATCCTTAAGAAAACTAGGACTCTTATTATGGAAAGGTTCGGTAGGGAGCCCGAAGAATTTTCCACTTCAAAATATCTGCAATCTGTGGATTCTAAAGGATTGATAATTCATGACGAAGATGATGATGTTATTCCTTACAATGACGCACTCACCATAAAGGATAGTTATAAAAACAGTCTGCTTATTACGACTAAAGGATTAGGACATTCTCTCACCGATGACTCAGTTTCCCAACATATCTACGAATTTATAGAAGCATAGATTACTTCATTACCTTTGTGACAAGTAGAAAAGTAAACATAACTCGAAGATGTCCGAAGATTTAACAAGATTGAATAAATATTTAAGCGAAGCAGGATTTTGTTCTCGTCGTGAAGCTGACCGCTTGATCGATGCCGGTAGGGTAACCATAAATGGGGTCGTCCCAGAAATGGGAACAAAAGTTACTCCGGAAGACATAGTAAAGGTAGATGGAAAGGAAATAAAGAATTCTGATGAAAAGTCTGTTTATCTAGCATTTAACAAACCGGTTGGTATCGTCTGCACCACTGATACAAGAGTAGAAAAAGATAATATTATCGACTATATTAATTACGAAAAGCGAATTTTCCCGATTGGTCGATTAGATAAAATGAGTGAGGGTTTAATTTTACTCACAGACGATGGAGATATAGTAAACAAAATTCTACGGGCAAGTAATAATCATGAGAAAGAATATCTTGTAACCGTAGATAAACCGATTTCCCAGACGTTTCTTAAACGAATGTCAGGTGGCATACCCATTCTCGACACCGTGACAAAAGAATGTAAAGTTGAAAAAATCAGTAGCCAAACCTTCAAAATTATCCTTACCCAAGGACTTAATAGGCAGATAAGAAGAATGTGCGAATTTCTCGATTATGAAGTGCAAAGTCTAGAAAGAGTGAGGATTATGAACATTAAATTAGATGTTCCATCGGGTAAGTATCGAGATTTATCGGCGGGCGAGCTAAAGGAACTTAACAAGCTACTTGAAGATTCTGATAAGACCTTTCAACCCAAGGAGAATTATAAAAACGGAAGAAGTTCTCATTAAGAACTAGATTTTCTTTTAAACTTAACGACAGTGTGATTTAAGAGCGCAATATTTATTTAGAAAAAATTATTGCTCAACAAATAATTCTTATTTTTATCGCAAACAACAAACTACTATGATACGAATATTAGCATTTATTTTGACCATCGCAGGTATAATTGGATTGGTTCTAGGTGTACTAGGAATTTTCGGAACAAATTACGTGACGCTAAGCCCTTGGGCATTAACAATCCTAGGACTTGTGTTTTTTCTTGCAGGAGTTTCTATGTTGAAGTTTAGAAAAGACACTCCCGCTGAATAATATATTATGAAAGATAAAATCCATCCGTTTCATATTGCGATACCAGTTCATAATTTAGATGAATGCCGTGCTTTTTATAGAGATGTTTTGAATTGTGAAGAAGGTCGAAGTAGTGACCACTGGGTGGATTTTAATCTTTTTGGTCACCAATTGGTTATTCACTATAAACCAATGTCTCAGGAAGACTTACATACAAATGCTGTAGACGGTAAGAATGTTCCTGTGCCGCACTATGGAGTAGTTCTTCCAATGGAAACATTCCACGATTTCGCCGATCATTTAAAATCGAAAGATGTTCAATTTGTAATTGAACCTTACGTAAGATTTAAAGGTGAAATCGGTGAGCAAGCCACAATGTTCTTTCTAGATCCAGCCGGAAACGCTCTAGAGTTTAAAGCATTTGGGGATATCAATCAGCTCTTCGCAAAATAAATTTATTTCCTATTTATTTGTCTTTCCCTTGCCAAAAGGGTATTCTTTAATAACATCGCAATCGTCATAGGACCAACTCCTCCTGGAACTGGAGTGATAAAACTTGCTTTCTTGCTAACATTTTCAAAATCAACATCTCCGGTTATTCTATAGCCTTTGGGAGAATCTTCATCTGGCACTCGAGTAATCCCTACATCGATTATAACAACATCATCCTTCACCATTTCTGCTTTCAAAAACCCTGGAACACCTAATGCAGTAATGATAATGTCCGCTCTTGAAGTAATTTGGGTAATGTTTTTGGTATGACTGTGTGTAAGGGTTACGGTTGAATTACCAGGAAATCCTTTTCTTCCCATTAAAATGCTCATGGGTCTACCAACTATATGGCTACGTCCTATTACTACAGTATGTTTTCCTTGCGTTTCGACATTATAACGATCTAACAACTCTAAAATACCAAATGGAGTGGCCGGTATAAATGTGCTCATGTCCAGTGCCATTTTGCCAAAATTAGTGGGATGAAATCCATCAACATCCTTGTTTGGGTCAACTGCTAATAAAACTTTTTGGGTATCTATCTGTTTTGGCAACGGGAGTTGAATAATAAATCCGTCTATATCTGGATTATTATTAAGTTCATGAATTTTTTCTAGTAGTTCGATTTCACTTGTCGTATTAGACATGCGGACCATGGTAGATTCAAATCCTACACGCTCACAAGCTCTCACTTTACTTCCTACATAGGTAAGACTGGCGCCATCGTTCCCAACGATAATCGCAGCGAGATGAGGGACTTTTTCACCTTTATCTTTTATTTTTTGGACCTGCTCGGTAATTTCATCCTTAATATCATTACTAATTTTTTTTCCGTCGAGTATGGTCATCTATAAAGCTTTTTGTTGAATGTTTTTTTTATCCTAGATTTTGCATGGCCTGCATCATACGTTTGCCACCGCCACCTTGCATCATTTTCATCATTTTGCTCATTTGAGAAAATTGTTTTAGGAGTTGATTGACTTGCTGCACCGAAGTACCAGAACCTTTTCCGATTCGCTTTTTACGCGAACCATTAATAACTGAAGGATTTGATCTTTCTGCTGGAGTCATAGAATGAATAATGGCTTCAATATGTTTGAAAGCATCATCATCAATATCTATATCTTTCATCATTTTGCCCATCCCGGGAATCATACCCATCAAGTCCTTCATATTTCCCATTTTCTTGATCTGTTGGATCTGCTTAAGGAAATCGTCGAAGCCAAATTGGTTCTTGGCTATTTTCTTTTGAATCTTTCTAGCCTCTTGTTCATCAAATTGCTCTTGAGCTCTTTCAACTAAAGAAACAACATCTCCCATGCCCAAGATTCTATCGGCCATCCTAGATGGATAGAAGACATCAATAGCCTCCATTTTCTCGCCTGTACCGATAAATTTAATTGGTTTATCTACCACAGACTTAATAGAGATAGCAGCACCACCTCTGGTGTCACCATCAAGTTTAGTAAGGATAACCCCATCAAAATTTAGGATGTCATTAAATGCTTTTGCAGTGTTAACCGCATCTTGACCCGTCATAGAATCCACAACGAACAGCGTTTCTTGAGGTTTAACTGCAGCGTGAATATTGCTGATTTCCTTCATCATCGCATCGTCAACAGCCAAACGTCCGGCGGTATCAATTATTACGACATTGTATCCGTTCTTTTTTGCATGTTCGATACCAGCTTTTGCAATACTAACAGGATCTTGGTTTTCGCGGTCGCTATATACTTCTACTTTTATTTGATCACCAACAACATGAAGTTGGTCTATTGCAGCAGGACGATAGACATCACAGGCTACCAACAAAGGTTTTTTGGCTTTTTTATTTTTTAGATAGTTAGCAAGTTTTCCGGAAAAAGTTGTCTTACCAGAACCTTGAAGACCAGACATCAATATAACGCTAGGATTTCCTGAAAGATTTATTCCTTCGGCATCACCACCCATTAATTTTGTTAATTCATCCTTAACAATTTTAACCAATAATTGTCCCGGTTGTAAAGATGTGAGAACATTTTGTCCGAGAGCTTTTTCTTTTACAGTAGTAGTAAACTCTTTAGCTATCTTGAAGTTAACATCGGCATCTAGTAGCGCACGCCTTACCTCCTTAAGGGTTTCTGCAACATTTATTTCCGTTATGCTTCCATGGCCTTTAAGAACGTGGAACGCCTTATCTAGCTTTTCACTAAGATTATTGAACATTATATTGATTTTTAATGGAATGCAAATTTAATGAAATGTAACTAATGAGTGAAGCAAACTTTGAACAAACTGAAACTGAAATAACATCAAAAAAAAGACCGTCAAAAATTTTGACGGTCTTTGATAATGTATATTAGAACTTATTGAAGAATAAGTTTATGTGAAATTTTATTGTTACCATCGCTAATATTCAAGATATAAATACCAGTAGACATTCCATCAATATTGATTTCATTTCTACCAACTGACATATCGAAGTCTGCCATAAGCTGACCTGTCATAGAAACTATCTGCATACGTAGTTTACTAGATACAGAATTGCCAACCTCTACATAGAATTTACCAGTTGTAGGGTTAGGGTAGATACTTGATATTCCTGTTTTACTGAAATCTCCAATAGAAAGAGTCACTTGAGATTCAAACGAACCTATATCTCTTGGTCCGTCGAAGACAGGTAATCCTCTCTGATCATTAAACATGTCTGCCGGGTCACCACCATTATAGGTAGGAGATTTGTCTTGATTGGCATGCGTCATGGTAGGTCCACCATTATCTGCAAGAGCATCTAACATTGGGTCCTCTCCCTCAATATCATTAGCCATTGCAGCAAAGATATTAAGATCATCATTTTGAACTAGGTTATAATCATTTGATGTAACCGTACCAAATACATCTGTTCCAGAAGTTCCTGTATTATAAGCTACTACAGTATTTTTAATTGTTACTTCAGTAACTCCAGCAATACCACCACCAGTTGAACCAGAAGTATTCATTGCAATTGTACTAGCGTTCACATCAAAGCTTGCGCCTCTATTTGCTAAACCAGCACCAGGTCCATTTGATGTATTTCCAGAAACTGTGCTCCTTAATAAAGTAACATCACCACCATCACCATTGTGAATTCCACCTCCAGCACTAGAAGTTCCGTCTACCTGATTATTTGATAATGTTGATTGGGTAACAATTAAGGTACCGCCATTATTATAAATTGCACCACCGCCATTATCTAGTGCATCACCACTTGCAGTGTTTCCATCAAGCGTCACACGGTCTACAGTCATTGTTCCAGAACCATTCCATAATCCACCACCCTCAGATGATGCATCATTATTGTTTACAGTACCAAGGACGACTGAAGTATCACCTGCACCAGTAACATGTAATCCACCTCCATTACCAGGAGAAGAACCAGTTGAATTATCGTTTAACATGACATTCATCAGGCTAACACCAAGTCCAGCTCCAGAATTGTCTTCGATACCACCACCAGCTCTCATAGCAGTGTTGCCAGAGATTTCAGAATCCGATACATTAAGTGTAGCTCCAGCATCATTCAAGATACCTCCACCTGAACCTGCAGCTCCATCAGCTATATTATTTGTAATTGTCGCTCCGTTGGTGATGTTAACTGTTCCACTTAGGTTATAGATTCCTCCACCACCTTGGTCAGATGCAGCTCCGCTGGCAGTGTTGGCGTCAATTGTAGTTCCATCGATATTCATAGTTCCCGAGCCGTTCCATAGACCACCTCCCTCAGAGGAAGCAGTATTTGTGGTAACAGATCCATCAGCAATGCTGATATCTCCAGCACCAGTAACATGCAATCCACCACCGTTACCAGGAGAAGAACCAGTTGAATTATCGTTTAACATGACATTCATCAGGCTAACACCAAGTCCAGCTCCAGAATTGTCTTCGATACCACCACCAGCTCTCATAGCGGTGTTGCCAGAGATTTCAGAATCCGATACATTAAGTGTAGCTCCAGCATCATTTAAGATACCTCCACCAGAACCAGAAGCGCCATTTGCAACATTCTGAGATATAGTTGATGATGATATATCTAATGTACCACTTAAATTGTAGATACCTCCTCCACCTTGATCGGGAGCGGCACCACTTGCAGTATTCAAGGTAATTCTACTATCCAGTATTGCCATCACACCTGAACCATTCCAAAGTCCACCACCTTCAGCACTAGCCAAATTGCCTCGTATTAAGGAGGCAGTAATATTTGAATCACCGGCGCCACTAATATGCAGTCCACCGCCATTACCTGGATTTCCTGATGTTTGATTAGTCGATAACTCTACATTTGTTAAAGTCAACAACTGGCCTGCAACAGAATTTTCTTCTATTCCACCGCCCGCTCTAACTGCTGTGTTACTTCGTATAAATGAGTCACTAACATTTAGAGTTCCATTATTATTTAAAATACCTCCACCTGAACCAGATGTACCATTAGCAGCATTAGAATTAATTATAGTATTATTTCTTACGATAAGATTTCCACCATTGTTGTAAATACCTCCACCACCTTGGTCGGAGTTATTCCCACTAGCTCTGTTACTTAGTAGTCGTGAAGAATCTATAATCATAGTTCCCGTACCATTCCAGAAACCTCCTCCTTCTGCAGAAGCACTATTATTAAAAAGCTCTGCACCAGTTATGTTCGAATCTCCTGCACCGGTGATATGTAATGCACCACCATTTCCAGGGGTAGAGCCAGTAGTATTACTCACCATCCTTACAAACAACAAAGTGATTCCTAATCCAGCTCCTGAGTTATCTTCAATTCCTCCTCCTGCTCTGTTGGCAGAATTTGAGCTAACTTGGGAATTATTTACTGTCAAGACTCCACCGACGTCATTATAAATTCCACCCCCTGAAGAGGTTGTTGCACCATCCGCGACATTGTTACTAACAATGCAGTTATTCATCCTAACATTTGCATTGGTGATGTATACACCTCCACCGTTTACAGCAGTACCATCAGTAATAGTTAAATTATTCAAGACTACTGTGCCACCAGTTATGTTAAATATTCGACTTGTATCATTTGCGTCTATTGTTACCTTAGTGGCAGGTCCTGTTATGGTCAAATCGTAAGGGATATCTAAATCGCCAGAACTAATTGTAACCGTGGTCACGGCCCCATTGAACGTTACTGTTCCTCCAGCGCCTGCGTCTATAATTTCTTGTCTTAAAGAACCCTCCCCACTATCATTGCCATTGGTTACAACCTGGGCATGAATCGCAGAGGACATTCCGACGAAAATTAAACAAATAAGTAGTGTAAAGTTTTTTCTCATTTCATAAAAATTAAGGGTTAATATTTAGATTTAGTAAATTAGTAAATTAGTAATGTAAAACATGTACGATGTTTGCCGCTAAGGGGTTTTAATGCTTGAGAAATAAAACAAAAACTGTAGAGGGTTTTCTTGTTTTAATTCTTAATCGGAGTTAAAAATACTAAAAAAAACGTTTAAAGGTTATCTCGATAAGAATTAATCTACATTCTGTCCACAACTTTTATTCCTAACAGTTTCAAACTTTTTTCTATAATCGAACTCACGGATTTGCAAAGACTTACTCTAAAGTTTTTCTCATATTCATCTGTAGTAGAGAGTATTGGCACGTTTTGATAAAAAGAATTGAATTCTTTAACCAAATCATAAACATAATTGGCGACTAAAGCCGGGCTATACTGTTCTGCTGAAAGTGAAATTACTTCTGGAAATTCTCCCATCTTCTTTAATAGTGTCTTTTCTCTAGAATCCAGAATTTGCTGAATGTCATGATTTTCCGCATTATTATTGGCCTTACGTAAAATTGATTGTATCCGAGCGTAGGTATATTGAATAAAGGGACCAGTATTTCCTTGAAAATCGATTGATTCCTTAGGGTCAAATAGAATTTTCTTTTTTGGATCGACCTTTAGTATATAATATTTAAGAGCGCTTAAACCGATGCTTTGATATAAATCTGATTTTTCTTCCTCGGTATAACCATCTAGTTTGCCCAATTCTTCTGAAATTTCTTTGGCGGTTAATGACATTTCCTCCATTAAGTCATCCGCATCTACTACAGTGCCTTCCCTGCTCTTCATCTTTCCCGAAGGTAAATCTACCATTCCATAACTTAAGTGATATAGATTTTTTGCCCAATCAAATCCGAGCTTTTTCAAGATTAAGAACAACACCTTGAAGTGATAATCTTGTTCATTCCCGACGGTATATACGATACCATCTATATCTGGATAATCTTTTTTTCTTTGAATTGCGGTCCCTATATCTTGAGTCATATATACCGCAGTGCCATCTGATCTTAGGACAATTTTCTCATCCAAACCTTCATCGGTTAAGTCGCACCAAACAGATCCATCTTCTTTTTCGAAAAACACTCCTTCTCGCAGTCCTTCTTTTACAAATTCTTTTCCTAGTAAATATGTTTCACTTTCATAATAATAACTATCAAAATCGACACCTAAGTTATTATATGTCATATCAAAGCCTTGGTATACCCACTCATTCATCATTTCCCAAAGATTTATCACATCCGGGTTTCCAGTTTCCCACTGTCTGAGCATTTCCTGAGCATCAGTCATTATCGGCGCGTTCTCTTTTGCATTTTCTAAAGATGCTCCATTCTCTACAAGTTCCGCTATTTCCTTTTTGTATTCTTGATCGAACCTTATATAGTAATTACCAACCAACTTATCTCCTTTTATTCCTGAGCTGCTTGGTGTTTCACCATTTCCGTACCGCTGCCAAGCCACCATACTTTTGCATATATGAATTCCCCTATCATTAATTATTTGGGTTTTATATACTTTATTTCCTGCTGCTTTTAGGATTTCTGCAACACTATAACCTAAAAGGTTATTTCTGATATGTCCGAGGTGCAGAGGTTTATTGGTATTGGGTGAAGAATATTCAACCATAAAAGTTCTAGAATGACCATCAGGTTTTTTGAACCCAAAATCATCTTGCAAGATTTCAGAATAAAAATGATTCAAATAGAAGGAATCAGATATTTCAAGATTTAGAAAACCCTTAATTACATTATAGGAAACAACCTCTTCTACTTTCTCGACAAGGTTCTTGCCTATTAACTCACCAATCTCAACTGGGTTACCCCTTATCTTCCTTAACATCGGAAAAATGACCAAAGTTATGTCTCCTTCAAATTCCTTTCTTGTGGCTTGAAACTCTAGAGATTCCATTTCAACTCCAAAATTTTCTTTTACTATCTCATCCGTCGCTTCTCGAAGTAATTCTTGTAGGTCCATCTAATAACTGTTTTCAATGAACAAAAATAGGGATTTATGAGAGTTTATGGGAGGAAGCTTTATTGGAATTTACCTTAGAAAATGACTTTCAAAGTAAAAACTAGATATACTATATTTTTCTACTCGCTAATATGCTTAAAATCACCGAAACCAATCCCAAGCCTATCGTAATAATTGCATTGGTATTATCTTGTGCTTCTACACTAAATCCTCCAATTTTTACAGATGCTTCTGGAGTTATCAGAGTATATATACCATAGCAGATTAATATAAATCCTACAATAAGGAGAACGGCTTTTACTGTTTTATTCATGGTGGGTTAGTTGTGGGTTAGTTAAATAAAGTGTTAAGGTACTTAATATTAGGCAAGTTACGCGTTATAATTAAGGCCTATTTGCTTCATCTGCTTTCCAAATGCATTTCATCGATAGTTGTTCCGTTTTTCTATGTTTCTTGCTGTTAATCTATTCGTCGATATTCCTATAACTCAGGCATTGCCACTTTATCTAATTTTTTGGTAATAAGACCTATAAATTAGATTATACAGGGTCATTTAGTGATTTTTGGTATAGCTATTAATCAAAGTCCCAATCGTTGATGATACTTAGTATTCAACCTTTATCAAGATTGTTGCTTGATTTTGTATCACTGATTATCCTTTCCCTCGAGGCAAGTTGGTTTCAAAACTACGTCGCAATTAAAAACATTTATTCAAGATGAAGTGGTTATTAACCATAACTACTTTCTTGTCTGTCTTCTTCTGTTTTTCTCAAACAGATGAGATAGATAGGCTGACTATTGAACTAGCTTACCAGAAACAAGATACTACCAAGGTAATAACTTCACTCCAACTTATTAAGTCTCTTGTTGAAACTGAAAACTTCAAAAAAGCAATTCTTTATCTAGAGCAAACTGACCAATTAGCCCAAAGCCTCAACTATGATAAGGGACTTGCCGATACCAATTTCTTTAGAGGATTAATCTATGCAAGGGAAGACGATTATGTAAATGCTCTAGATAGTTTTAATAAGTCGAGACTTCTTTTTCAACAATTATATGACCATATAGGTGTCGCCAAAGTCAATAATAATGTTGGATTGCTCGAGATTAATCGTGGCAACTACGCAGTCGGGTTAAGAAATTCCATGTCAGCAATAGATGCATTCGAAAGAGAGAATCTTCAAACAGAATTGAGCTTGGCCTACGGCAATCTAGCCGAGGCTTACTTTAAAACCAAACAGCTTGAAAGTGCTTTAGAATATAGTTTCAAATCATTAAATGCAAAGGAAAATATTAGTGATACTCTAGGAATAAAGACCACCACCAAAAATATTGGGATAATTTATTCCCTAGAAAATCAACATACCAAAGCAATCGAATATTTCGAAAAAGTCCTTGCCATGCTAGGACCAGATGATAATAGCATTCGCACCGAAATCTTACCAAGAATAGGTGATGAATATTTAGCACTTAATAAAACAGCTGTTGCTGGGAATTATTTGGTTGAAGGATTAAACCTTAGTCGTGAAATTGGCGATGATGAAGGAATTATACGGGCGCTAAATGCAATGGGAAATCTCAATTTGAAGGAAGGCCGTGTCCGCTTGGCAAATAACCAACTTAATGAAGCATATGAAATCGCCAAGAATTCAAAACATAAACCAGAATTACTGAAGAATTTAAAACTCCGAAAAGAACTGGATTCTACTAGGAATTATTATCAAAGTGCTTTCTTTTGGCAAGGAAAATATTATAACTTGAAGGAGGAAATAGCCCGAGAGAACGCGGTTAATACTTCTAAAATCATAAATCTCGACAGTGCTAAGCTCGAACCAACTAATGAAGCTGAAGAAACTACAGAAGAAAATAGAAATACTAATAGCTCTTCATTATCAGAAAAATCTAAGTATATCATTTATGCGTTGGCAGCTGGACTTTTATTCAGTATCGCCGCTTTTGTATTTCTATTTGTTCAACGCAAGAAAGACGAACAGTCTCGAATTGACTCCATAAACGAAAAACGAGAGCTAAAGCTTCAAAATGACGCCTATTACGAACAGATGCAGAATTTAGAAGAAACCAATAATGTAAAAGACCGGTTGTTTTCTATTGTTTCTCATGATCTTAAAGATTCTGTGTCATCCATCAAAGGTTTTATAGACCTTTTAAAAGAAGACAGCTTAACTAGGGAAGAATTCTATGACCTCGTTCCAGAGCTAAGCGAAAATGCCAACAACGCTTCCCTATTGCTCTTTAATCTACTCAACTGGTCAAAATCACAAATGCAGAGTTTAGAGTCACATCCAGAATTATTTAATATTCAGGATATATTTAAGGGCAAACTTCAACTAATCGAACAAAAAGCTGAAGAGAAACGCATTGTAGTGATTGACGAGTCACATCGAGATTTTGTATATGCCGACAAGAGCATGATCGAAATCGTTATACAAAATCTAATTACAAATGCAGTGAAGTTTAGCAGGGTCGGTGATATTATTACCGTCACCAATAAAGACCTTCAAGGAAAATCATTAATTACTATTGAGGATACTGGTATTGGTATCGCAGAAGAGAATTTAGATAAATTATTTCAGAAGAATAATTTCACCACAATTGGCACTAAGAACGAAAAAGGAACCGGTCTTGGACTCGTTATCTGCAAAGAACTTGTAGAACTAAATAACGGTAGAATATGGGTAGAAAGCAGTAGAAATGTCGGCACTAAATTCTTCATTGAACTTCCTAAATCTAAACCGACAGCTTCTTAAATATTATTTTTTTGGCAAGAACACCTCTGCCATCATGCATCTTACACTACCTCCACCACAAGTCTCAATAGTATTTATATCGCTATATAGGATTTCGCAATATTTCTGGATGCTTTTAATCTGATTGCCATTCAAGCTTGTAAAAGCCGCCTTGCTCATCACCATAATCTTTTTACCATCTTTTCCTAACACCTCCAACATATTTCCAGCGAAATGGTGCATTTGCTCTTCTGTAATCTCTATGATTTCTTTCCCATCCTGTTTTAAATGATTCACTACATTTTTTCTTTCCTTCTTGTCATCAATTGTAGATAAACAAATCACGGCCAAATCTGCGGTTAAACACATCATTACGTTAGTATGATAAATTGGTAATCGCTTGCCTTCCGCTGTCTGATAAGCGGTAAAGACTACTGGGAAATAATCAAAATCCTCACAAAACTCAATAAACAATTCTTCATCTGCCCTTGCTGAAAGCGCGCAATAAGCCTTCATATTTATTCTATCCAATAAAAGACTTCCTGTTCCTTCTAAAAAAACACCTTCTTCTTCTGCTGACGTATAGTCAATTATATTATTTATTAGAAAACCTTCTTTTTCTATTCTTATAAAAACTTCATCCCTTCTTTCTTTGCGCCTATTCTCAGCAAACATAGGATAGATGGCAACATCGCCATTGGAGTGAAAGCTCACCCAGTTATTAGGAAATATGGAATCCGGAGTGTCCATTAACTTATCATCTTCTTCCACGATTACATTAATCCCTTTATCTTGAAGCTTTGAAACAAATTGATCAAATTCCTTTTGCGCCTGGAGATTAATCTCGGTGTTTTTAATATCGATGTCTTCCTGAAAAAAATTGTTGACCGCAGTCTGTTCGTTCATTCTAAATCCGACAGGACGGATCATGAGTATGTTATTGGTGCTTTGCATGTTCTGATAAAGAATTATATGAGGTCTTGTATATTAGCGTAAGAATTTTGAAGCGCCTGCTCAATTTCTTCAATATTGAGCCATTTTACATCCGTAATCCCTTCGCTTTCTTCCGGTATTAAATCACCAGAATAGTTAGATTTCATTTCAAACCATTTTGTAATCTTAATTCTATGATTACCGTTTCTTTTAAAGATATGGTAGGTAGTGTCAATTTCTTTTACGATTTCTAAGTTTTTGATGCCTGTTTCCTCTTTTACTTCTCGCAAAGCGGTAGCTTCAATCTTCTCGCCCTTTTCGGTCTTACCTTTTGGCAAATCCCATTTACCATTTCTGTAGATAAATAAGATCCCACCTTCATCGTTATAGACCTTGCCACCGGCCGCAATTACATTTGGAAGTTTCTTCAAAAATTTCTTCAGGATTTTCTTTTCACTGTGGTGAATAAGCCTAACTTCTTTGAGTGAAGATTTATTCAAATCTTTAATGACCTTACCTAATTTGACAGTTTTGAGCAGATAGTTTTTAAAACCTACCTCCTTTTCTACCACTGTTGTCAAGATTATCGGTTTGTCATTGACAAATATTTTATACATTTTAAAGTTTGAAAGGCTTATTGCCGTAAAAATATTAATTTTTAATTCATATGATTAATTTTAAAAATTAATTAAATGGAGGGAAAGATAAATTTAATTTAATGCTTAGCTTTGCCCCATGATTTTCAACAAGGAAACCGCCCAGCAGACTGCTGAATCACTGCTTAAAATCAATGCGATTAAATTGCAGCCAGCAGAACCTTTTACTTGGGCTTCGGGCTGGAAATCTCCAATTTACTGCGATAATCGAATTATCCTTTCTTTTCCAACCATACGAAATTACGTCCGCACTCAACTCGCAAGAGGTATTGAATCTAAGTTTGGAAAGCCTGATGTCATCGCCGGTGTTGCAACTGGGGCGATTGGTATCGGTGCGTTAGTAGCAGAATACTTAGGCCTACCATTTGTTTATGTAAGACCTGAGCCAAAATCGCATGGAAGAAAGAACCAAGTTGAAGGTTTTTTAGAATCTGGTCAGAATGTTGTGGTGGTAGAAGATTTGATTAGTACAGGAAAGAGTAGCCTTAACGCAGTTTCAGCTTTAAAAGAAGAAGGAGCGAACGTTAAAGGAATGGTCGCCATTTTTAGCTATGGTTTTGATATAGCGATAAACAATTTTAAAGAAGATCACATAACCTTATATACTTTGAGTGATTACGAAAACCTGCTCGATAAGGCACAGTCTTCTAAATATATAAATATAAAAGAGCATTCTGTTTTAACAAAGTGGAATGCCGATCCAGAAAACTGGTTAAACTAGAGTCATTATGTTATTAGAATCCCCCAAAGTTACCATTAATAAATCGCCACAAGAAACTTATAATTTTCTGAGCAAGGTCCAAAATTTTGAAAAATTGATGCCAGAGAGCATTGAAAAATTTGAAGTTCTAAACGAGTCTCGCTTCTTATTTGCCTTAAAGGGAATGCCAGAAATTATCTTGGAGAAAAAAGAAGAACTTCCTCCTAACCGATTAGTTTTTGGTGCTGCTGGAGGAAAAATTGATTTTTCACTCCTTGGCGATATTAAAGAAATAAGTTCTAATTCATCTGAAGTCAACCTTACTTTCAAGGGAGATTTTAATCCTATGATGTCTATGATGATTAAAGGTCCGATTAAAAAATTCATCGAAACCTTAGCAACAAATTTACCGACTGCGATTCAATAAAGAAGGGTGACTTCCTTAAGGTCATAATGTTTTTCTATTTCGTCTTCTAAAATCACCACCATATTTCCATTATCGGAAACACCTTTTATATAGCCTGAAAACAAATTGCCGGCCTCATCTTTAAAGGTCGATGGTTTGTCTCTTCGGAAAAGATATTGGTGGTAAGTATTCTTTATATAATCTCCATTCCCAGCTTTTAATTCTTCGCAATTTCTTTTAAGGGAGTCGATGATAGTATAGAGGACTTCTTCTGTTTCATAAGTTTTACCAGATAAGCAAAGAAGTGACGTCGCTCTTGGCAAATTTTCGAAATTAGTCTGTTGTACATTTAATCCTATTCCAATGATGGAACCGTCAATCTTGTCTCCTTTTATGATGTTTTCAATAAGGATTCCGCCAATTTTCTGGGATTCTGCCAAAATGTCGTTAGGCCATTTAATGTTGAGATTACGGATATTTAGGGCTCTAAGCGCTTCCATAACCGAAACCGAAACTAGCATACTTATTAAGAACTTATCTTCAATTTCTAAGTAATTAAATCGTTTATAGATGCTAGCTGTGAGGTTTTTACCTTTTTCTGATACCCAGGTTGTGCCCATCTGCCCGCGACCATTATTTTGAATGTTTGCAGTAACAATAGTAAAATCGCTCAAGTCCCCATTGGCACACAACTTCCGCAAATAAGAGTTGGTTGAGTCAATGGCATTAAGTTTGATTATACGCATGTAAGATTATAGTGTAAATTTTATAATTTTCTTATGAAGTTTTAAAACTTGTAAGAAGCAAAAAAAATATAACTTTGCACAAATTTAAATCATTTTAATGGCGAAAGAAAATAAGAGCGCAGACCAACTAATTACTACCATTTTGAATGGGATTGAAGATGTTAAGGGAAAAGATATAATCATCTTAGATTTAAGGGAAATTGAAAACACGGTTTGCGATTATTTTATCATCTGCGAGGGAACTTCTAACACACAAGTTAACGCCATAGTAAATTCCATACAAAAAAAAGTCAGTAAAGAATTAAGGGATAACCCGTGGCATGTTGAAGGGTCTGATAATGCGGAATGGGTTTTGATCGATTATGTGAATGTTGTAGTTCACGTTTTTCAAAAGCATATTAGACAGTTCTATGATATAGAAAGTCTTTGGGGAGATGCAAAAATTACTGAAATAGAAACAAGTTATTAAAAAATAGCCAATGGCAAAGGATTCAAAAAGTACCAATAAAAAACCGAAGATAAATCCGTATTGGATATACGGAATCATTATCCTCGTTTTTATTGTTATACAAATATTTTCAGGCGGCCTTAGCGGACAGGCACCAACGACTACTAGTCCTGCTCAATTTTTGGAGTACCTAGAAGATGGAGAAGTTTCTAGAGTAGATATAGTTAATCAAAGAGAAGCCAAAGTCTATCTTACTGACGAGGCAATGGCTTTAGAGAAGCATAAAGGTACAAAACCAGAAAATTTTTTACCGTCGGTCTCAAAATCCCCAAACTATAGTTTTGAATTTGGTGACTTAGCCTTGTTTCAAGAGGATTTAAGCGATACCATAAAGAATAACAATCTATCTACAGAGGTTAAGTATAGAACCGAGGATAATATGTGGGGTAACTTTTTAGTTTCCCTGCTTCCGTTTATTTTAATAATTGGTGTTTGGATTTTTATAATGCGCAGAATGTCTGGAGGCGCAGGTGGTGGTGCAGGTGGACAAATATTTAATATTGGTAAATCAAAGGCTAAACTTTTCGACGAGAAAACAGATATGAAAACGTCCTTTAAAGATGTTGCTGGTTTGGAAGGCGCAAAAGAAGAAGTTCAAGAGATTGTCGACTTCTTAAAGTTTCCTGATAAATATACTTCCTTGGGTGGAAAAATCCCCAAAGGAGCATTATTGGTTGGACCTCCAGGTACTGGTAAAACATTATTGGCAAAAGCAGTTGCTGGTGAAGCTAAGGTACCTTTCTTCTCTCTTTCTGGTTCTGACTTCGTAGAAATGTTTGTTGGTGTGGGTGCATCTAGAGTACGAGACCTTTTTAAACAAGCCAAAGAAAAATCTCCTGCAATTATTTTTATTGATGAAATAGATGCAATTGGTAGAGCTCGAGGAAAAAATAATTTTTCTGGTTCTAATGACGAACGCGAAAATACCTTGAACCAGTTATTGACAGAAATGGATGGTTTCGGAACAAATACTAACGTAATCGTTATTGCCGCTACCAACCGAGCTGATGTTTTAGACAAAGCATTGATGAGAGCTGGTCGATTTGATAGACAGATTTTTGTTGATCTTCCGGATGTAAGAGAAAGAAAAGAGATTTTCGAAGTTCACCTTAGACCAATCAAAAAATCCGAAGAATTAGATATAGATTTTCTAGCTAAACAAACTCCAGGTTTCTCTGGGGCAGATATTGCCAACGTATGTAACGAAGCGGCGTTAATCGCAGCGAGGCGAGGTAAGAAAGCAGTTGACAGACAAGATTTCTTGGATGCAGTTGATAGAATTATTGGAGGTCTAGAGAAGAAAAATAAAATTATTACCCCAGACGAAAAACGCGCAGTCGCATTCCACGAAGCAGGACACGCTACAATCAGTTGGATGTTGGAGCATGCCGCTCCTTTGGTTAAGGTAACAATTGTACCACGTGGTCAATCATTAGGTGCCGCTTGGTATTTACCTGAAGAACGTTTAATCGTTAGACCAGAACAAATGCTAGACGAGATGTGTGCAGCATTAGGTGGTCGAGCTGCAGAAAAAGTAATTTTCAATCAGATTTCTACCGGAGCGTTGAGTGATCTAGAAAAAGTTACCAAACAAGCTAGAGCTATGGTTACTATTTACGGCCTTAGTGAGAAAGTTGGAAACCTCACTTACTATGATTCTTCAGGACAGACTGAATATGGTTTTACGAAGCCTTATAGCGAGAAAACTGCAGAAATGATAGATAAAGAAATTTCTAATATCATCGAAGAGCAATACCGTCGGGCAGTAAGTATTCTGCAAGAAAACAAGGACAAACTTACTCAGTTGGCCGAAGTACTTCTAGAAAAGGAAGTTATATTTAAGGACAACTTAGAAAAGATTTTTGGTCAACGTCCGTTCGCTACTTTAGAAGTTGAAGAGAAGAAGGTCTAATTCTTATTTTCAATTTAATTAAAGCTTAGTTAATTTTAGATTTTTTATATTTGAAGTTAACGTACCCAAAATGGTTAGCACCTAAGCTGTATGAGTTTATTTCGTAAAATTTTTGGCAATAAAACTACCTCTGAAGAAGCAATTCAGAATGAAGGTCGTGGTAGATATATGCCAGAAGTTAAACTTCCTGCAGATGAACGATTCACAATAAATTTTAAAGCTAACGGCGGTAAGTTCTTGTATTGTGAAAACATGCAAGAAGTGCAAGAAAGTTTTGACAGGATTTTGGCGGAAAATAAGTGGCAAAATTCCAAAGCTTTAATATTTGATCAGCGCTTGGTAGAACTTTTTAAAGATTTCAATATTGTTACTACCCGGACAGAATATAACTCTGATTATTTTCTCTCTACTTGCGAGTTCTTAATTTCGGACGATGGATCTCTACTAATTTGCTCCAACCAAATCGCGGAAAAGAAACTGAAAGAGCTTCCAGATAATTTTATTATTTATGCCACAACCAGCCAATTTGCCGAAACGATTGGTGAAGGGCTCAGAGGCATTAAAGGCAAGAACAAAGAGCGCATACCAACAAATATTACTACCATTAAGCACTTCAAGACTTTAGAGGACAAAGATTTTCTTACCTACGGTAGCAGTTCTAAAAACCTTTATTTGCTTTTACTTGAAGATTTATAGATGAGCGACCTTCGAATACGAGCAGTTTCTGGTTTTCTATACATCGCCCTTTTAATAGCATCTCTCTTTTCACTACACGCATTTATTATTCTTTTTTATTTTTTTGGAATCGTTTGTTTAGTAGAATTCAACAGGCTAATCCAACTAAAAAGAAATTATCCCTACGTTGTTTTCACTTTTCTTTACTTAGGATTTGGATATTGGCAGTTCTTTTCAGAATCTAATTACATTGTGAAGGATTTGCTTCAAATCATTCACGTAATCGCCATATTTGTTGAACTTCTTTTGATCAAGGATTTATTTTCTCTAAAAACAATTCCTTTATTTCAGTCGAAACGATTCATCATCACCACGTTTTATGTATCTAGCGCCTTCGTTTTCTTAGTTTCGATTTCTACTATGAACAATGAATTCTCACCTTGGATTATTTTAGGTGCTTTTATACTTGTTTGGACAAACGATTCGTTTGCTTATATTGTAGGTAAGAATTTCGGAAGACAAAAGCTGTTCCCGAGAATTTCACCAAAGAAAACGGTTGAAGGTTTTTTGGGAGGATTGTTTTTCTCTTGTATTGCGAGTTTAATCATTGCAGAATTCACAAAAACGCTTCCCTTTAATCATTGGCTATTTTTAGGTATCATTATTAGTGTTTTTGGTACTCTTGGTGACTTGATAGAATCAAAATTTAAACGCCAGGCAAACGTTAAGGATAGCGGTGTTATCATGCCAGGCCACGGAGGTTTATTAGATCGCTTGGATAGTATAATCTTTGCTTCACCATTTATTTATATGTTTTTAAAACTCATGTCAGATGTTTCATAAAGAAGGATTTAAGATAATTTTCATAACCTTGGTAATCGTAGTAGCCTCCATTTTTTTGGTTGACTCTTTCATTGATACCCCTTGGTTACGCACAGCATTGATGGTTGCTATTATTGTACTTTTTTTATTGGTGCTTCAATTTTTTCGAAATCCAAGACGTATTACTCAGCTTCATGACAACCATGCGGTTTCTCCTGTAGATGGTAAAGTAGTCGTTATTGAAGAAGTTGAAGAAAACGAATTCTTTAAGGACAAACGTATACAAGTTTCTGTTTTTATGTCTCCTATAAATGTGCATGTAACTCGGTATCCTATTGGTGGAAAAGTTGTCTATAGCAAATATCATCCAGGAAAATACTTGGTCGCCTGGCATCCTAAAGCCAGTGAAGAAAATGAAAGAACGACCGTTGTTGTTGAAAATGAATCTTTCGGAAAGGTATTATACAGACAAATCGCAGGCGCCATGGCGAAGAGAATCGTTAACTATGCCAAAGTAAGTTCGGAAGTCATACAAGGTAAGGATTCTGGCTTTATTAAATTTGGTAGCCGGGTAGATCTCTTTTTACCATTGGATTCTGATATTAAAGTGAGCTTGAATCAGAAAGTAAAAGGTGGTACCACGGTTATTGCCGAAAGAAAATGATCAACTCTTCCTTAGACAAAGAATTTGAAGAGGCAGTCGACAAAATTAACCATCACACCGAGCGACTACCAGCTGACTTCTTGTTGAGGCTTTACGCCTATTATAAAAAAGCTACTAACAACTACAACAGACCAAGTAGCAAGGAAGCTATTATCAATGCTTTTAAAACAAATGCTCTCTTTCAAATTAAGGATATCTCACAAGAAGAAGCAAAAAGTATTTACATAGAATTGGTAAATGATTATTTCATAAAAAATCAGAAAAATTAGTCTCTGATTAAGGGCATAGTACTGCAACGTAAAAGGCCTTCTTGTTTAGCAATTTCTGCGTATGGCACTTCTTCCACAGTAATTCCATTATTTCTTAACCATTTATTTAGGCGCATGAAGTTTTTCTCTGAAATCACGATATCTTCGGATATTGAAAAGATGTTACTATTCATATAGTACATTTCATCCTTGGTGATTTCAAAAACGTTTTCCTTTCCAAAGAAATTGACAAGCCATTGATAATCTTTCTTATTTAGGAATCCATTCTCATGGATTATTGCCTTATCTCTGCCGACTGGTTGAAAGCAACAATCTAAATGAAGAGCGTTTGTAAATGGATCGGTATTAGACTTTCGTAAATCGAAAGATTTAATTTTTTTCTTAGGAAATAGTTGCGTAATGGCATCTACCGACTTAATATTGGTCCTTGCGGTAATATTTTCGGCATAGTCGGCATTACTATAGGTGCCAATAAATATATAATCATACCAAGGCATGACGTCCCCTCCTTCTACATGACATTCTTCTGGAAGCTTTACAATTTTTTCCTTATCGATTTGGTCTACCACATATTGTATCGCATCTAACTCACGATCTCTATCTGGCAAAATGTTCGATTTTATAAAAAAGTCATCTACCACAAAAGCAATATCCCTCGCAAAAATCTGGTTATAATCCTGAATGACTTTCGGTCTAAAAACCTCAACTTGGTATTTTTCCAATACTTGCTCTACTGCAGTCAACTCTTTGACCATATTTTCTTCTTCGGGGTAGGTACCCGCCAAAATATGCTCAATTGACTTAGGATCATAAGCTTCTTCTAAGGTCGGGATTGGTCCAACACTTTCCGCAGTTCCTAAAACCACTGCCCTCAATCTCGATGTTTCGTTGGTAATATTTAATTTCAGCATATAAAAGGTCAAAAAAAAAGCTTCAATTAATTGAAGCTTTTCAAAAGTAATCAAAATTTTATCGTTTCTCAATACTCACAAAAGAGCGAAGATTTTCACCAACATAAACTTGTCTTGGTCTACCTATAGGTTCTTTATTCAATCTCATTTCTCTCCATTGAGCAATCCAACCCGGTAAACGCCCTAATGCGAACATTACGGTAAACATTTCTACGGGAATCCCCATAGCTCGGTAAATGATTCCTGAATAGAAATCTACGTTAGGGTATAATTTTCTTTGTACGAAGTAATCATCTTCAAGCGCTTCTTTCTCTAATCCTTTTGCAATGTCAAGGATTGGGTCTTCAACTCCTAGATTCCCTAAAACTTCATCTGCAGCCTTTTTAATAATCTTAGCTCGAGGATCAAAGTTTTTATAAACTCTATGACCAAAGCCCATAAGTCTGAATGGATCATTTTTATCTTTTGCCTTCGACATATATTTTTTAGTATCGCCACCATCCGCTTTAATGGCTTCCAGCATCTCTAGCACAGCTTGATTTGCACCACCGTGCAATGGTCCCCAAAGTGCAGAAATGCCCGCTGCAATAGAAGCGAACATCCCAGCATGAGATGACCCTACTATCCGTACTGTCGAAGTAGAGCAATTTTGCTCATGATCAGCATGAAGAATTAAAAGCTTATCTAACGCTTCAACTAATATCGGATCCATATCATAAGTCTCGTTCGGCTTCTTAAACATCATCTTAAGCACATTCTCTACATAACCCATAGTACTATCCCCATAATCCAAAGGCATCCCTTGTTTTTTCCTCATTGTCCATGCAACAAGAACCGGGAATTTTCCAAGTAACTTAACGATGGCATTGTACATCTCTTGTTCGGACTCTACGTTAACCGAAGTTGGGTTAAAAGCAGTTAGCGCACTTGTTAAAGAAGAAAGAACACCCATAGGATGAGCACTCTTAGGAAAAGCATCTACAATTTTTTTGATGTCATCATCAACAACAGATTGTGCTTTTATGTCTTTATGAAATTTATTTAATTGGTCGGTGGTAGGAAGCTCCCCAAAAATCAATAAATAAGAAACTTCTAGGAAACTTGCCTTTTCAGCGAGCTCTTCGATAGAATAACCTCTATATCTTAGAATCCCTTTTTCACCGTCTAAAAAAGTTATAGCACTTTCACAAGCACCGGTATTTTTAAAACCTGGGTCCAAAGTAATAACACCATTGGTATCTCCTCTAAAGGATTTTATATCTATTGCTTGCTCATTTTCGGTCCCTGTAATGACAGGAAAATCGTATTTTTTATTATTGACTTCTACAGTTGCTTTGTCCGACATATAACTTGATTGTTTAATTTTAAGGAATGCTAATTTACGAAATATATAAGTACTTTTAAAACCACTTAACAAAGGATTATCACTGTATCTCCACTAATTTTAATATTTTTGCCAGTATTGAAATTTTAGAAGAAACTGCTAAATTTTCTCAAACTTCAGGAGCTGCCAAATAACTGCAAATATCCCAACCAATGAATATTAATTTAAGAACATCTAAATTCTTAATCTTCTTTATTCTATTCGCTATAAATTTTTTAAGTGCCCAAATAATAAATGTAGAATCGCTGCGCAAGGTAACTGATTCGTCAAAATGGTCGGGATCAGCTGGTTTAAATCTTAGTATTATAAAGAACACAAATGACATTTTTATCATTTCCAACAATATACACCTGCAGTACAATGACCATCGGCATCTCCTTTTATTTGTGAATGACCTTAATTTCCAAAAATTAGAAGAGAATTCCTTTATAAATCAGGGCACTCAGCATCTTCGTTATAATTATAGAATTGCAGAACGCGTAAAGCTTGAAGCTTTTTTGCAAGGACAATATGATGCGGTTTCATATTTAGATTTCCGCGGTCTGGCAGGGATTGGACCTAGATTTAAATTAAGCAGCAACGACAAGTACCGTGTATATCTGGGGACTTTGGCGATGTATGAATATGAGAAGGCCTCGGAAGAAATTACTGAAGAAAGAGTTCAAAAGGATATTAGAGGTAGCGCCTATTTGTCGTTTAGTCTCTATCCTACCGACAAGATATCTTTGGTAAGCACAACCTATTATCAACCTAAACTGAGCGAATTTAAGGATTATAGGATTTCTAGCCAGACTTCGCTATCGCTATCATTATTTAAGAATTTCGCCTTTGTATCGACGTTCTCTTATTTTATTGATGAATATCCAATCGGAGACACCCCGAAAACCCAATATCGTTTTACCAACGGTATTGCTTATACGTTTGATTAGTCAATAGGAATTTCATAAAGTAATCGATAATAATCCTTAACCGATTTCTTCCAGGTAAAGCGAACTTTTTCTGCGTTTTCTATAATGCTATCCCAAAGTTTTTTGTTGTTCTGAAAGATATTGAGTACTTCTTTGAAGCGTTCAACAAAATTATCGGATTTCTCATAAAAGTTTTCCCCATCAAAGGCGAAGCCGGTCTTCATATCTTCAACCGTATCGATTAAGCCGCCGGTGTGGTGTACAAAACATGGCTGGCCATTCCTCATAGCCAACATCTGGCTGATGCCACAAGGTTCAAACAAACTTGGCATGAGATATAAATCGGATCCGTAGTAAATAGAATCGATGACTTTCTCGGATTGGCCGTTAAAGAAAATAAGATTATCGTATTTATAGCTAAACTCCCTCAGAAACGTTTCATATTCTGGCGCTCCCGTTCCCAAAACAAAATAGACGCCGTTTATTTCTTTTAAGGCGATTAGAATCTGTTCTAATATATAGGGTGACTCTTTGTAAAAATAAAACTTCTGTTCTGTAAGACGCGCAACACTAGCGCATACGAACGCAGGTTTATTCCGAATTAACTTTACGATTTTTTCACCGGTATGGACCAGAAAATCGGCCTTATATTTTTTGTCGGAAAGTTGTAACCATTCAAAAATAGCTTCTAGTGAATTCATGTAGAATGCATCTGGCTCGGCAACATTGATGTTTTTATAATTGCAACCATTAAGTATCCCAACTAATCGATTCTCTGCATCAGCTTTTTGAAGAAAATCCTGCAATCCTTCACCCCCAACAAAATTTGGAAAGTCGCTCGGCTTTAGAATATCTTTTTTATAAGATGGAGAAACAGTATGGATTTTATCTGCTAATTGAATCCCAACACCCATAAGATTTATACAATCGGGATAGCGGGGGTCTTGTAAAAATTCATAATCCGCATCGATATTTGGATAAAATGCTTCAACAGATGACTCGTTATTTCTAAATGGTCTAATCCCCTGAATGGATAAATTATGAATGGAATACACCATCTTTAAGGATTTCAAATTTTGAAAATCCTGATGAAATTCTCTCAAAAACAATAACAAACTAGTATGCCAGTCATGGAGATGAACGGTGTCTACATCACCAAAACAATTATCTTTTAAAGCTTGAGCAACGGCGGTACAAAACAGTGAAAATGTGTTAGCATCCGTATAGAAAGGTTGCTCGGGGTCATCAAAATAAATATGCGCAATATTCCCAGAAATAATATTAGGGTGGTCTATTACGTAGTGTGAAATATTAGGAAGTTCCCGTTTTGGTTGAACTTTATAAAGATCTGCTGTTTGATTTTCACCTCTATATTGAAAATTAAGAGTCGCAATTTTTTCTTGCTCATGATGTAGCCGGGCGTATGCAGGTGTTACAATGGAAGAAGTATCACCTAAATCTGCAATGATTCTAGGCACATCCCTAACCACATCTCCCATGCCTCCCGCTTTGCAGTTCGCAATCCCATCATTTTCTGCGGCGACAAATAAAAAGTTATGTTTCAATTATTACGCTTATTTATATTGATATTATAATTTATGAAATTAATTGCTGATAAAATCAAAACATAAAAAAACCTCATAGAATATGAGGTTTTTTTATAATTGAAACATATGCTAAATTATCCAAGTTTGAAAGCCTTCTCTTTTGGATAATATGCCATATTACCAAGTTCTTCTTCAATTCTTAGTAACTGGTTATATTTTGCCATTCTATCACTTCTAGAGGCAGAACCTGTTTTAATCTGTCCGGTGTTAAGTGCTACCGCCAAATCTGCGATGGTGTTATCTTCTGTTTCACCCGATCTATGGGACATTACCGAAGTATAACCTGCATTGTGTGCCATATTTACCGCAGCAATAGTCTCCGTAAGAGTTCCTATCTGGTTAACCTTGATTAATATGGAATTTGCGATATTATTTTCTATTCCTCTTGAAAGTCTTTCAACATTGGTTACGAACAGGTCATCTCCAACCAACTGTACTTTTTTCCCGATTTTTTCAGTAAGATAATTCCATCCTTCCCAATCGTTCTCATCCATTCCATCTTCAATTGAAATAATTGGATATTTTTCAGAAAGCTCCGCAAGGTAATCGGCTTGTTCTCTACTGCTTCTTATGACACCCTTATCACCTTCAAATTTTGTATAATCATATTTTCCATTTTCGTAGAATTCCGCAGAAGCACAATCTAAAGCAATCATGACATCGTCTCCTAATTTGTAACCTGCTTTATCTACTGCTATTTTGATAGTGTCTAAAGCATCTTCTGTACCACCGGCAAGGTTTGGTGCAAAACCACCTTCATCTCCTACTGCAGTGCTTAAATTTCTATCATGCAATACTTTTTTAAGGTGGTGGAAAATCTCTGTACCCATTTGCATTGCGTGCGTAAAGTTTTTAGCTTTAACCGGCATAATCATAAATTCCTGAAAAGCAATAGGTGCATCACTATGTGAACCACCGTTTATGATATTCATCATCGGAACCGGTAACGTATTTGCAGAAACACCGCCCACATAACGATACAAAGGCATATTAAGCTCATTTGCTGCAGCTTTCGCAACGGCCAAGGAAACACCTAAAATTGCGTTAGCTCCGAGTTTAGATTTATTTTTTGTACCATCGGTATCAATCATAAGTTGATCGATTGCATTTTGTTCAAAAACAGACATACCAATAAGTTCTTCGGCTAAGACGGTATTAACATTGTCTACTGCCTGTGAAACTCCTTTGCCCATATAAGCTTTATCAGAATCGCGCAGCTCTACTGCTTCATGTTCTCCTGTAGATGCCCCGGAAGGAACCGCAGCTCTTCCCATAACGCCATTTTCTGTAATTACATCCACCTCAACTGTAGGATTACCTCTTGAATCAAATATTTGTCTTGCGTGAATGCCAATTATAATGCTCATAATTTTTTTGGTTTAATAGTTAATGATTTTCAAATTTACGAAATAGCCATTATAGAATGGAATAACCGCTAAATATTGTAGATAATTTAACCTACAATGTTTTCTCAAACTACTCTAGCTGAAGAAAAATGATGTTATTGTACTTCTTCTAGTTTTGAATCGTTAATCATTTCGATAAACTGATTGAAAAGATAGGATGCATCACTAGGTCCTGGTCCGGCTTCCGGATGATATTGCACTGAGAAACAAAACTTATCCTTCACCTTTATTCCTGCCACGGTATGGTCGTTTAGATGAGTGTGGGTGATTTCAATATTAGGATTGTTTTCTGCCTCTTCCCTATTTATGGCAAAACCATGATTTTGGGAAGTAATCTCTCCTTTAGAAGATGCGAGATTACTAACAGGATGATTAATACCACGATGTCCGTGGTGCATCTTATAGGTCGATATATCATTTGCTAGAGCAATCACTTGATGCCCTAAGCAAATGCCGAATAACGGCAGATTTCTTTTAAGAATTTCTCTTGCTAGATTTTGTGCCGCTTCCAGTGGTTCTGGATCTCCTGGTCCGTTAGATAAAAAGTAACCATCTGGATTAAATTTTTCCATTTCTTCAAATTGGGTGTCGTATGGAAAAACTTTGATGTAAGCGTCTCTCTTTGCCAGGTTTCTTAAGATGTTCTTCTTAATTCCTAAGTCTAAGGCGGCAATCTTATATTTAGCATTTTCATCGCCAAAGAAGTAAGGTTCTTTTGTAGAGACTTGTGAAGCCAGTTCCAATCCTTTCATATTAGGCACTTGGGACAACTGCTCTTTAAGACTATCAATGTTCTCTATATCGGTAGAAATCGCGGCATTCATAACCCCATTATCTCTAATGTAACTCACCAAAGCCCGGGTGTCTACATCGGTTAATGCGAAAAGATTATTTTTCTCTAAAAACTTTTGTAATGAATTCTGTGCAGCTTTTCTAGAGTAGGTAAAGCTAAAGTTTCTACAAACCAGGCCGGCAATCTTGACTGAGTCCGATTCAATTTCTTCGAGTTCGGTTCCGTAATTGCCAATGTGGGCGTTTGTGGTGACCATAATTTGTCCAAAATACGAAGGATCTGTAAAGATTTCTTGGTAACCGGTTGTACCAGTATTAAAACAAACTTCACCGAATGAAGTACCTTCCCTTCCTATTGATTTTCCGTAGAATATGGTACCATCTTCAAGAAGTACGATGGCTTTATGCTTTTTTGTGTATTTCATCAAATAAAAGTTTAGCAAAAATAACTCATAAGGATGAAAATTCGAAGATTTAATTTTGAATTTATCCATCAGCAGAATAATTGATACTAAAGTGATTTGTAAAAATTCAAGTAAAACAAAAAAAAAGCAACCAAGAAGTTGCTTTTTTTTAATTTGTGTTTCCCAAAATCTAGATGCTCATAGCATAGGAAATAATCTTATCGATGTCCTCTTCGTCATTAAAGGACAAATTCTTATCCTTTACAAATTGTTTAATTGCACTTTTCTTCGATTTATCATCTGCGAACAATTTTAGTACACTTCCTTTCCGTAAAGCAAATGGTTTAATCGAATTTTCTCTTTTAATGTAATATCTCTCCTTCATTACATATCTGTCACGTGATCTATTCAACATTGGATCCACAGATCCTTCTACGAATGAAACCGAAAATCCTTTCAGCACAGAAAAATCATCAGTTTCTGCTAGTACCTGATATACTCTATTATCGTCTTTCCAGAAATAGTTTTTGTACTCTTTATTATTTACGAGAAATCTATCAATGTTGTTGAAGTTGAAAGAAAAAATAGAATCGCCACCGAATCTAGATTCGAATACGTTTTTGTCCACATTTAGGTTAATATTATCTAACTGCATTTTATCTCCCTGATCTGTAACAATATAAATAAGGTTTTCCCATTTATCAAATAAGTACACCGAACCATCAGTTTCTCTTGCCGGGTTTACAATGCGCATAGAAACACCCATAGTTTGAGATCCTAGCACAGCATCTTTATCATTTCGCATCTCCATGGCCAGATTATTCTGAGAGATTGCGAGCGCAGTTATAAGTAGGGAAAATATTAGAATCGTGAACTTCATATTGTGTGTTTTTTTTGAATAAAAAAAAGGTAAACTTTATTAAAGCTTACCTTATATTTTAAGTGTAATATACTAAATATTAATCTATTCCTCCTCTTGCTTAGTTTCTTTCGATGAAACAACAGGTTTTTCCGTTTTAGTACTAGTACCACTTCTTCTAGATCTACGTGTAGTTTTCTTAGCAGGAGTGTTAACGTTGTAGATATCATTGTAATCAACAAGTTCTATCATCGCCATATCCGCATTATCACCAAGTCTATTACCTAATTTAATAATTCTAGTGTAACCTCCTGGTCTATCACCAACCTTAGCGGCAACATCCCTAAAAAGTTCTGCAACAGCTTCTTTCTGTCTAAGTCTCGCAAATACAATCCTTCTATTGTGAGTTGTATCTTCTTTAGATTTAGTAATCATTGGCTCAACAAATTGCTTTAAGGCCTTAGCCTTTGCAACTGTTGTGTTGATTCTCTTGTGCTCAATTAAAGAACAAGCCATATTTGCCAACATTGATTTTCTGTGGGCTGTTTTTCTACCTAAATGGTTGATTTTTTTTCCGTGTCTCATGGAATTTTTATTTACATCATCTTGCTGCTAAATCCAGACATTCATCGTCTGGAGAGCAAAATATGATGAATTAATCTTTATCTAATTTGTATTTTGTTAAGTCCATTCCGAAATTTAAACCTTTAACATGAACCAATTCTTCTAGTTCAGTCAATGATTTCTTACCGAAGTTTCTAAATTTCATCAAGTCGTTCTTGTTGAAAGAAACTAAATCACCTAGAGTATCTACCTCTGCAGCTTTTAAGCAATTTAATGCTCGTACTGAAAGATCCATATCTACTAGTTTAGTTTTCAATAACTGTCTCATATGCAAAGATTCCTCATCATATGTTTCAGTCTGAGCGATTTCGTCTGCTTCAAGAGTAATTCTTTCATCAGAGAAAAGCATAAAGTGATGGATTAAGATTTTAGCAGCTTCTGTCAACGCATCCTTGGGAGGAATAGAGCCATCAGTGATAATTTCGAAAATTAATTTTTCGTAATCGGTCTTTTGCTCTACACGGAAATTTTCTATGCTATACTTAACATTTTTAATTGGTGTGTATATAGAATCAGTAAAGATCGTACCAATTGGTGCAGATGATTTTTTATTTTCTTCTGCTGGAACATAACCTCTACCCTTTTCGATAGTGATTTCCATATTAACGCTCACCTTAGGGTCAAGGTTACATATAACCAAATCCTTATTTAAAACTTGAAAACCAGAAATGAATTTCTGAAAATCTCCGGCTGTAATTTGATCTTGTCCGCTGATCGAAATTGAGACCGATTCGTTATCGATTTCGTCAATCTGACGTTTAAAATTGATTTGTTTAAGATTTAAAACCATTTCGGTTACATCTTCTACTACACCAGAAATAGTTGAAAATTCGTGATCAACTCCTTCAATTCTGATTGAAGTAATTGCGAATCCCTCTAATGAAGATAACAAAACTCTTCTTAAAGCATTACCTACTGTTAGTCCATAGCCTGGTTCTAAAGGTCTAAACTCAAATTTACCTTCGAACTCGGTAGAATCAATCATGATTACTTTGTCCGGCTTCTGAAAATTTAATATTGCCATATTGCGTTTTGTATCAGTTATTATTTAGAATATAATTCAACGATGAATTGTTCATTTATCTTTTCTGGAATTTGGATTCTTTCTGGCACAGAAACAAATGTTCCTTGCATAGTGTCCTTGTTCCAAGTAATCCATTCGTAAACTTGACTACTGTTAGTCAACGAGCTCTGAATAGATTCTAAAGATTTAGATTTTTCTCTAACACCAACATTGTCACCAGCCTTAAGAATGTATGAAGGTATGTTTACCAATTCACCATTAACTGTGATGTGTCTGTGAGATACTAATTGTCTTGCTCCGCTTCTAGAAGGAGAAAGTCCCATTCTGTAAACAACATTATCTAATCTAGATTCTGCCAATTGAAGTAAAACCTGTCCGGTAATACCTGGAGAAGAGGTAGCTTTTTTAAACATGTTTCTGAACTGACGCTCTAAAATCCCATAGGTATATTTAGCTTTTTGCTTTTCCATTAACTGGATTGCGTATTCAGATTTTTTACCACGTCTACGGTTGTTACCGTGTTGACCCGGAGGATAATTTCTTTTCTCGAATGCTTTGTCGTCACCAAAAATAGCTTCACCGAATTTTCGGGCTATTTTAGTTTTAGGACCAGTATATCTTGCCATTTCTTTTGTTTATTCTGAGGGTAATCATGAATTAAGGTCTTAATCTTATCCTTCGATGACCATCGTTCCCTCTATACTTGTTATTAAATAATTATATAAAGATGTTCGAAACCGAACATTGATTATACTCTACGTCTTTTTGGAGGTCTACATCCATTATGAGGTAAAGGAGTAACATCGATGATTTCTGAAACCTCGATACCAGCATTATGCAAAGATCTTATTGCAGATTCTCTACCATTACCTGGTCCCTTAACATACACTTTTACCTTTTTAAGGCCTGCATCTTTAGCAACACCTGCTGCATCTTCAGCAGCTAGTTGAGCTGCATAAGGAGTGTTCTTTTTAGAACCTCTGAAGCCCATTTTACCAGCAGAAGACCATGAAACAACATCGCCTTTTTTGTTGGTTAAAGAGATAATAATATTGTTGAAGGAAGCATTTACATGTGCCTCACCTATTGCGTCAACAATAACTTTACGTTTTTTAGTACTCGACTTTGCCATACTTTTTAGTTTATAGTTGTCAGTTTTTAGTTGTTAGAATCCTAAACTTTTCAATTTCAAACAGATTCGTCTAACTACTAATCACTAATGACTAATGTCTTATTTATTATTTGGTTGCTTTCTTCTTGTTAGCAACTGTTTTTCTTCTACCTTTTCTCGTTCTAGAGTTGTTCTTGGTACGTTGACCTCTCAACGGAAGACCAGCTCTATGACGAATACCTCTGTAACATCCAATGTCCATTAAACGCTTAATGTTCAACTGGGTCTCAGAACGCAATTCACCTTCAATAGTGTAAGTTCCAACAGCTTCACGAATGGCTCCGATTTCTTCATCGGTCCAATCATCTACTTTAGTACTTTCATCTACTTTAGCGGTAGCTAAAATTTCTTGAGATCTACTTCTACCTATTCCGTAAATGTAGGTAAGGGCAATAACCCCTCTTTTTTGTTTTGGTATATCTACACCTGCAATTCTTGCCATAATTATCCTTGTCTTTGTTTGAATCTAGGATTCTTTTTGTTAATTACGTAAAGTCTTCCTTTCCGGCGCACCAATTTACATTCTGCGCTACGTTTTTTTACTGATGCTCTTACTTTCATCTTGATTTATTTAAAGCGTGCAAAAATACAACTTTTGCTTTTAATATCTATATGTTATTCTTGCCTTACTTAAATCGTAAGGACTCATCTCTAATTTTACTTTATCTCCTGGTAGTAATTTAATGTAATGCATACGCATCTTACCAGAGATATGGGCGGTCACGATGTGACCATTTTCTAATTCAACACGGAACATTGCATTTGATAATGCTTCGATAATCGTTCCGTCTTGTTCTATTGCTGATTGTTTTGCCATTTATGTTATTTAATAATCAGTTCTCGATTAGCAAATACCTTGCCTAAAACTTCTAGCATTCTGATCTTTAGTTATATATAATTTATGCAACTGCTTTTCTATTTTTACCAGTTTTCATCAAACCATCGTAATGCTTATTAAGAAGGTAAGAATTGACTTGTTGCATAGTGTCGATTGCAACTCCAACCATAATCAACAGCGAAGTTCCACCGAAAAATAATGCCCAACCTGCTTGTACATCCATCAACTTAACAATGACAGCAGGGAATATCGCTATCAAGGCCAAAAAGATTGAGCCTGGTAAGGTTATCTGTGACATAATCCTATCTAGATATTCTGATGTCTCTGTACCTGGTCTGATACCTGGGATAAAACCACCGCTTCTCTTTAAATCGTCTGCCATTTTATTTGTTGGTACTGTAATGGCGGTATAGAAATAAGTAAAGATTATAATCAATAATGCGAATACAAAGTTATACCAGAATCCGAAGATATCGGCAAACTCGGTTTGCATCCATTGACCGGCATCAGAGCTTCCCATAGTCTTACCGATTAAACTCGGCACGAACATTATTGCTTGAGCGAAGATAATTGGCATAACACCGGAAGCATTCAACTTTAATGGTAAAAACTGTCTAGAACCAAAAACGTTCCTTTCATATCCACCAGAAGCTGTTCTTCTTGCATATTGTACGGCCACTTTTCTTACAGCCATTACCAACATCACAGATGCCATAATTATCAATAACCATATAACCAATTCAATTAAGATCATCATTAATCCACCGTTACCGCCACCATCTAATCTAGATGATGCGTTTTGGATAAAGGACACTGGTAACCTAGCGATAATACCAACCATTATTAAAAGTGAAATACCATTACCAATACCTTTATCTGTAATCTTTTCACCCAACCACATAGCGAACACAGTTCCTGTTACTAAGATAATTACTGATGAAACGTAGAACATACCTCCAGTACCTAATAGGAATGCCTCTTGAGGAATTCCGAATACCGGTTGTAAACTAGCAAGGTAACCAGGCGCCTGTACAAGACAGATACCAATGGTTAACCATCGGGTTATTTGATTTATTTTCTTACGACCACTTTCGCCTTCCTTTTGCAGCTTTTGTAGATAGGGAATCGCAATTCCCATTAACTGAACAACAATAGATGCAGAAATGTATGGCATAATCCCTAATGCGAACACCGAAGCGTTTGCAAAGGCACCACCAGTGAACATATTAAGTATTCCAAGAATACCTTGATCAGTTCCTGCAGCCAAGCCTCCTAGTTTGCTAGCATCGATACCCGGCAATACTACCTGGGCACCAAATCGGTAAACTAAAAGCAGACCTAACGTTAAAATGATACGGTCTTTTAATTCCGTAATTTTCCAAACATTCTTTAAAGTGTCTATAAATTTCATCTGTTAAAAGATCTTATAAAGTTACAACTTCTCCTCCTGCAGCTTCTATAGCGGCTTTAGCCGAAGCAGTAAATTTATGAGCAGTCACTTTTAATTTAGATTTCAATTCTCCTCTACCTAGAATCTTTACCATCTCTCTTTTGTTGGCAAGTCCAAGTTCGATTAGATTGTCAAAATCTACTGAATCCTTTATTTTATTCTCATCAACCATCATTTGAAGAGTATCTAGGTTTATACCTTGATATTCAACACGGTTAATATTTGTAAATCCAAATTTAGGAACACGTCTTTGAAGTGGCATTTGCCCACCTTCAAAACCGATTTTCTTAGAATAACCAGATCGAGATTTGGCACCTTTATGACCTCTAGTGGCAGTTCCACCTTTACCAGAGCCTTGTCCTCTACCTACTCTTTTGCCTTGGCTCTTAACAGATCCTTTCGCTGGTTTTAAGTTACTTAAGTCCATGTGTATATATTATTATTTTGTTTCTTCTACAGAAACTAAATGATTCACTTTAGATACCATACCCATTATACTAGATGTGGCCTCATGCTCTACTACTTGTCCAATTTTACGAAGTCCAAGAGATTCTAAAATCCTTTTTTGGTTTTTAGGTCTGTTAATTGCACTTTTCGTTTTGGTTACTTTGATTTTCTTTGCCATCAGTCTTCCTATTATCCGTTAAAAACTTTATCAAGAGAAATTCCTCTTTCCTTAGCCACACTTTGTGCATCCCTTAATTGTAGAAGTGCATCAAAAGTAGCTTTCACAACATTGTGAGGGTTAGATGATCCTTGTGACTTAGAAAGTACATCATGAACTCCAACTGCTTCAAGAACTGTTCTTACAGCACCACCAGCAATTACACCGGTACCAGGCGCAGCAGGAATAATGTTTACTCTAGCTCCACCAAATTTACCTTTTTGTTCGTGAGGTAATGTTCCTTTTATAATAGGAATTCTTACCAGGTTCTTCTTAGCATCTTCGACAGCCTTAGCAATCGCAGTTGCAACATCCTTAGATTTTCCAAGACCATGACCAACAACACCTGCTTCGTCACCTACTACTACAATCGCTGAAAAACCGAAAGCTCTACCACCTTTTGTAACTTTAGTAACCCTTTGTACCCCAACTAGACGATCTTTAAGATCAATTCCACTTGGTTTAACTAGTTCTGCGTTTTTATATTTTTGATACATATTTTCTTAGAATTTAAGTCCGCCTTCTCTAGCGCCTTCTGCTAATGATTTAACTCTTCCGTGATATTGATAACCACCTCTGTCAAAAGAAATAGTTTCAACACCTGCCTTTAACGCTCTCTCTGCGATAGTTTTACCAACTAATATTGCCATATCACTCTTGTTGCCATCGGCTTTAAGATCTTTGTCTCTAGAAGATGCTGCAGCGATAGTCTTACCACTAACGTCATCGATAATCTGAGCGTAGATTTCTTTATTACTTCTAAAAACAGACAGACGTGGTCTTGCTTCAGTACCCGAAACAACTTTACGAATTCTGTTTTTTATTCTTATTCTTCTCTTGTATTTTGTTAATGCCATGACCTAATTTTAAGCTGATTTACCTGCTTTTCTTCTTAATTGCTCTCCAACGAACTTAATACCTTTGCCTTTATAAGGCTCAGGTCTTCTGAAACCACGAATCTTAGCAGCAACTTGGCCAACTAATTGTTTATCGTGAGACGTTAATTTCACGATTGGGTTTTTACCTTTCTCAGCGATGGTTTCAACTTTAACTTCAGGAGCAATGTCTAATACGATGTTGTGTGAAAATCCTAAAGCAAGGTCTAATTTTTGACCTTGGTTTGTTGCTCTATAACCTACACCAACCAACTCTAGTTGTTTGGTCCAACCGGTAGATACTCCGTTGATCATATTATTGATCAATGATCTATATAGTCCGTGTTTAGCTTTATGAGCTTTATTGTCAGATGGACGGGTAACATAAACGTTACCATCCTCTACTTTAATTTCTACTTCAGAGAATTCTTGGGTCAATTCACCAAGCTTACCTTTTGCAGTAATTAAATTGTCTTTAACTTGAATGTCGACTCCTTGAGGAATCGCAACTGGGTTATTTCCTATTCTTGACATACCTTTTAGTCTTTTTTAGTAAACGAAACACAATACCTCACCACCAACATTCTCGCGTTCTGCTTGTTTGGCCGTTAAAACTCCTTTAGAAGTTGAAACGATTGCGATACCTAAACCATTTAAGATTCTTGGCATCTCTTGTGAGCCGGCGTACTTACGTAGACCTGGTTTACTGATTCTTTGAATCTTTTTGATAACCGGTTCTTTAGTCTCCTTGTTATATTTAAGAGCGATCTTAATAATACCTTGAGGAGTATCCGATTCAAACTTGTAACTTAAAATATATCCTTGGTCGAATAATATTTTAGTCATTTCCTTTTTAAGGTTAGATGCTGGGATATCTACCACTCTGTGGTTAGCTTTCACCGCATTCCTAATCCTGGTTAAATAATCCGCTATTGGATCTGTATACATAATAGTTATATTTCGGTAACGGTTTTTAATCTAGTCATTAGATTAAACCTGAAACCAGTTAATTCTTTTTTTACCAGCTCGCTTTTCTGACACCAGGTATAAGACCTTGGTTTGCCATCTGACGGAACATAACCCTAGAAACACCGAATACTCTCATGTATCCTTTTGGTCTTCCGGTTAATTTACATCTGTTATGTTGTCTTACAGGTGAAGCGTTTTTTGGTAACTTTTGTAAAGCATCATAGTCTCCAGCCTCTTTAAGAGCCTTTCTCTTTTCTGCATATTTTGCTACCATTTTTGCACGCTTTACCTCGCGGGCTTTCATTGATTCTTTAGCCATATTCTAGTTCTTTTTAAAAGGTAATCCTAATTCTTGTAATAGTGACTGTGCCTCTTTATCTGTATCAGCAGAAGTAACAAAGGTAATATCCATACCAGAAATCCTATTGATCTTATCAATGTTCATCTCTGGGAAGATAATTTGTTCTGTTATACCTAGGTTGTAATTTCCTCTTCCGTCAAAACCTGTTGCTTTGATTCCATTAAAGTCTCTAACCCTTGGTAAAGCTGAAGTGATTAATCTATCAAGAAATTCATACATCTTCTCTCCTCTTAGAGTCACCTTAACCCCAATTGGCATACCTTTTCTTAATTTGAAAGATGCAACATCCTTTTTAGAGATGGTAGAAATTGGTTTTTGACCTGAAATAGTTGCAATTTCTTCAAGAGCGTGATCGATCAATTTCTTATCTGCAACTGCAGCACCAACACCTTTAGAAATTACTATTTTCTTAAGTTTAGGAACTTGCATAACATTCTTATAACCGAACTCATCGGTAAGGGCAGAAACTACTCTGTCCTTATATTCTTGCTTTAATCTTGGAATATAAGCCATAACTAAATTACTTCATTAGATTTTTTAGAAAAGCGAACTTTTTTACCATCTTCCATTCTGTATCCAACTCTTGTAGTCTCGCCTTTGGCAGTCAAAAGAGAAAGATTTGAAATCTGGATAGAAGCTTCTTTTTCAGAAATTCCACCTTGTGGATTTTGAGCACTTGGCTTATTGTGTTTTTTGACCATATTAACGCCTTCCACAATTGCCTTATTCTTATCTGTCAATATAGTTACTACTTTACCTTCTTCACCTTTGTGATCACCAGCTGTAACTCTAACTATATCTCCTGTTTTAATTCTAAACTTTGTCATTTTATTATTTCATTAAAGCACCTCTGGCGCCAATGATACTATTTTCATGAATTGTTTGTCACGAAGTTCTCTTGCAACAGGACCAAAAACACGGGTTCCTCTCATCTCACCGGTTGGGTTCAATAGAACACAAGCGTTATCATCGAATCTAATATAAGATCCGTCTGGACGACGCACTTCTTTTACTGTACGTACAACAACCGCAGTAGAAACAGCACCTTTCTTTATGTTTCCGTTAGGTGTAGCATCTTTTACAGAAACTACGATCTTATCACCTATCGAAGCATACCTTTTCTTGGTACCACCTAAAACCCTTATGGTTAAAACTTCTTTGGCGCCAGTATTGTCGGCAACCTTTAATCTTGATTCTTGCTGTAACATAATTATTTAGCTCTTTCGATTATTTCTACTAATCTCCAACATTTAGATTTACTTAAAGGTCGTGTTTCCATGATCTTTACAGTATCACCAATGTTACAATCGTTTGTCTCGTCGTGGGCGACATATTTCTTAGTCTTCAAAACGAACTTTCCGTACATAGGGTGTTTTACCTTTTTAACTTCGGCAACCACTATGGATTTCTGCATCTTGTTACTAGTAACAACCCCGATACGCTCTTTTCTTAAATTTCTTTTTTCCATCTTTCAGCAGATTACAATTGTTGTAATTCTCTTTTGGTTAATTCTGTTGCGATTCTAGCTACGGAACGTCTAACGTTACGCAGTTGAATTGGATTTTCTAACGGAGAAATGGTATGTGCCATTTTTAAGTCTGAATAACTTTTTTTGGTCTCCATCAATTTCTCTTTCAGTTCAGCTGTTGACAACTGAGATATGTCTGATTGCTTCATAATACTTATTTCTTAAGCTTCGTTATCGAAATCTCGAGCTATTACAAATTTTGTTTTTACCGGTAATTTTTGCGCGGCTAGTCTAAGTGCTTCTTTAGCAGTTTCTAATGGCACACCACCCACTTCAAAAAGTATTCTTCCTGGTTTTACCACAGCTACCCAATATTCTACAGCACCTTTACCTTTACCCATACGCACCTCTAAAGGCTTCTTGGTAATTGGCTTGTCCGGGAAAATCTTGATCCAGATAGAACCTTCTCTTTTCATGAAACGTGTAGCAGCAATACGCGCTGCTTCAATTTGTCTTGCAGTAATAAATTCTGACTCCAAAGACTTTATACCAAACGTTCCATAAGACAGAAGATTACCTCTACCAGAGTTACCCTTCATTCGTCCTTTCTGCTGCTTACGGAATTTTGTTCTTTTAGGCTGTAACATTTTTTCTTTTCTTTAAAAATTACTTTCTACGACGTGGTTTGTTCTCACGTCCTGCAGGTTTTCCTCCTTTGTTGTTCTTAGTTAAGCCAACTAACGGAGAAAGTTCTCTTTTACCGTATACTTCACCCTTCATGATCCATACTTTTATACCCAATCTACCGTAAGTAGTGTGAGCTTCTACAAGAGCATAATCAATATCTGCCCTAAAAGTAGATAATGGAATTCTTCCTTCTTTATAATGTTCGCTACGTGCCATTTCAGCACCGTTTAAACGACCACTTATTTGAATTTTAATACCTTCGGCATTCATACGTATCGCAGCTGCGATTGCCATTTTAATTGCACGTCGGTAAGAAATCCTATTTTCTATTTGTCTCGCAACACTCGAAGCAACTAAAAATGCATCAAGCTCAGGTCTTTTTATTTCAAAGATGTTCAACTGAACTTCTTTACCTGTAAGTTTTTTAAGCTCTTCTTTAAGCTTATCTACTTCTTGCCCACCTTTACCGATAATGATACCTGGTCTTGCAGTGGTTATTGTAACTGTTACAAGTTTTAAAGTGCGCTCAATAATAACTCTAGAAACACTTGCTTTTTGCAAACGAGCGTGAATATATTGACGGATTTTATCGTCTTCAGCTAATTTATCACCGTAGTCATCTCCACCATACCAGTTAGACTCCCAACCTCTGATTATACCTAAACGATTCCCTATTGGATTTGTCTTTTGTCCCATATTTCTATCTTAACTTTGAGCGTTGTTTAGTGAACCTATTACAACAGTAACATGATTTGAACGTTTTCTAATTCTGTGTGCTCTACCTTGTGGAGCAGGACGCAGTCTCTTCAACATACTTCCACCATCAACCTTAATTTCTTGGATGAAAAGTTCAGCATTTTCGATATCTGCATCTTCGTTTTTGGTTTGCCAATTCGCCAAGGCAGAAAGAACTAATTTCTCTAAACGTCTTGATGATTCTTTTTGACTAAACCTTAATATCTGAAGAGCATGTTCAGCTTTCTTACCTCTGATCAAATCTGCGACTAAACGCATTTTCCTTGGTGAAGTAGGGCAGTTATTAAGCTTTGCAAATGCAATAAGCTTATTTTCAGCCTTTCTAGCTTCAGCCATTTCCTTTTTACGACTTCCCATAACTCTTATTTTTTACCTTTATTCTTAGCTCCAGAGTGACCTCTGAATGAACGCGTTGGTGAAAATTCTCCTAATTTATGACCTACCATATTCTCAGTAACGTAAACAGGTACAAACTGGCGCCCATTGTGGACTGCTATAGTCTGCCCAACAAAATCTGGAGAAATCATTGAAGCTCTAGACCAAGTTTTGATAACTGTCTTTTTACTTGAAGCCACATTCTCAGCAACTTTCTTTTCTAATTTATAATGGATGTAAGGTCCTTTTTTTAATGAACGTGCCATATTATATCAATTATTTCTTTCTACGTTCTACAATATATTTGTTGCTCGCCTTAGACTTAACTCTAGTTCTGTAGCCTTTAGCTGGAATTCCTTTTCTTGATCTTGGATGTCCACCTGAAGATTTACCTTCACCACCACCCATTGGGTGATCGACAGGGTTCATCACAACTGGTCTTGTTCTTGGTCTTCTACCTAACCATCTTGATCTACCAGCTTTACCTGATACAACCAATTGATGATCTGAGTTAGAAACGACACCGATAGTAGCCATACACTCCACTAATATCAACCTTGTTTCACCAGAAGGTAATTTAACCGTGGCAAATTTACCATCTCTTGCCATTAACTGAGCAAAGGCTCCGGCACTACGTGCCATAACGGCACCTTGTCCTGGTCTAAGCTCTATACAAGAGATAATAGTACCTAGCGGTAATTGGTTTAAAGGCATACAGTTTCCTATTTCAGGAGCAATACCTTCTCTACCAGAAACTACTGTCTGACCGACTTGTAGACCATTTTGAGCAATGATATATGTTTTCTCACCATCTTGATAATTCAATAAAGCGATAAAAGCCGTTCTGTTTGGATCGTACTCTATAGATTTAACTTCAGCAGGAATTCCTGTTTTAGTTCTTTTGAAATCTATGATACGGTACCTTTTTTTGTGACCACCACCAATGTAGCGCATGGTCATTTTTCCTTGACTGTTTCTACCACCAGACCTTTTTTTCGGAGCTAATAAACTCTTCTCCGGCTTATCAGTAGTAATGGCGTCAAATCCATTAACTACTCTAAATCGCTGGGCTGATGTGATTGGTTTTAATTTTCTTACTGACATTTTAGTCTAATTACATATTAGCGTATAAATCAATCATCTCACCTTCCGCCAGTTGTACAACTGCTTTTTTAACAGCATTTGTTTTACCATGTTGAACACCAGTTTTTGTAAAACGGGTCTTTCTATCTGGACGGACATTCATTGTGCGAACTTTTTCAACAGAAACGCCATAAGCAGCTTCTACTGCTTTTTTGATTTCTACCTTATTCGCCTTTGTATTTACTTGAAAAGAATAACAGGAGTTTAATTCACTATCTGCCGTTGCTTTTTCAGTAATTATAGGTTTTATTAAGATATTCATGACTTCTTATTTACTTAAGTTCGATTGAATTTCTTCTAAAGCACTCTCTAGAAGAATAATTTTACTTGCGTTCATAATCTTATAAGTGCTTAATTCTGAGTTACTTACAACTTCAGAGCCTTTAAAATTACGTGCTGACAAATATACATTTTTATTTGGCGCTCCCAACACAAACAAAGATTTTTTAGACCCAATCTCTAAAGCTTTTAGAAGAGAGGTAAAATTCTTGGTTTTAGGTTCGTCAAAATTTAAATCCTCAAGGACCATAATCGCATTGTCGTTTGCCTTAATAGAAAAGGCAGACTTTCTTGCTAAACGCTTTAAATTTTTGTTCAATTTAAAACCGTAGTCTCTTGGTCTAGGACCGAACATTCTACCACCACCTTTAAATACACCGGACTTGATACTACCAGCTCTAGCGGTTCCTGTTCCTTTTTGTTTCTTAATTTTTCTGGTACTACCAGATATCTCTGCTCTTTCTTTAGACTTATGTGTTCCTTGACGTTGGTTAGCAAGATATTGCTTAACGTCTAAGTACACAGCATGATTATTTGGCTCAATAGCAAACACATCTGCAGAAAGTTCAACCTCTCTACCTGTGCTTTTTCCGTTTAAATCTACAACTGCTACTTTCATCTTCTTATTTAGTTATGATTACATAAGAATTGTTATGACCTGGTATACAGCCCTTAACTACAATTAGATTCTTTTCAGGAACTACTTTGTATACTCTTAAATTTTCAACTTTAACTGTTACACCACCCATTCTTCCGGCCATCTTCATTCCCTTAAATACTCTTGCAGGATAAGACGCAGCACCAATAGAACCTGGAGCTCTTAGTCGGTTATGCTGACCGTGAGTAGCTTGACCAACACCACCAAAACCGTGACGTTTCACAACTCCCTGAAAGCCTTTACCTTTGGAGGTACCAGCGATATCGACAAATTCTCCTTCGATAAAGTGGTCTACCGTAATGGCATCACCTAATTTAAAACTATCTTCAAATCCTTGGAATTCTACGACTTTTCTTTTGACAGTGGAACCGGCTTTCTTAGCATGACCTGCTTCAGATTTTCTGGAACTTTTCTCTGTCTTGTCATCGAAACCAAGCTGAAGAGCACTATACCCGTCAACCTCATCGGTTCTGACTTGGGTAACGATACATGGTCCAGCTTGTATAACGGTACATGGAACATTCTTTCCATTCTCGTCATAAATGCTGGTCATACCGATTTTTTTTCCAATTAACCCAGACATAATTATTATTTATTTGTTATTACTATTAATTATTTAATAAAAAAATTCAGGACTAAAATACCTTCAATCCTGAATTGTATTTTTTTCCGTTTTTCCCTAACCTACGTCGGGGACATGTTACATACCTGCGCAGGCAGGTATCTTTTGATGAGATCCCGAAACAAGTTCGGGATGTATTCAACTTCGGTTTTCATTACGCGTTCGCTTATGAAATCCGAGTTTTATTACACTTTGATCTCTACTTCAACACCACTTGGCAACTCTAATTTCATCAACGCATCGATGGTTTTAGAAGAAGAACTGTAGATGTCTAGCAATCTCTTGTAAGAGCTCAACTGAAACTGCTCTCTACTCTTTTTGTTAACGTGAGGAGAACGCAATACAGTAAATATCTTTTTATGAGTTGGTAAAGGAATTGGTCCAGTAACAACAGCACCAGTACTTTTTACCGTCTTTACAATCTTATCGGCAGATTTATCTACCAAATTGTGATCGTATGATTTTAATTTTATTCTGATCTTTTGACTCATTTCCTTTATGTTTAAGCTTCTACGCCTTTAGCTGCTTTAATCACTTCTTCTGATATGTTAGAAGGAGTTTCAGCATAATGTGAAAATTCCATAGTTGATGTAGCACGTCCCGAAGAAAGTGTTCTTAATGTTGTAACATAGCCGAACATTTCAGAAAGAGGAACCGTAGCTTTTACTGTTTTAGCACCCGCACGGTCACCCATGTGGCTAACTTGACCTCTACGTCTGTTAAGGTCACCAACGATATCACCCATGTTTTCTTCTGGAGTGATTACCTCTATTTTCATAATAGGTTCCATGATGACAGCTTTTGCAGCCTTGGCAGAATTTCTAAATCCAATTTTGGCAGCCAACTCAAACGATAAAGCATCAGAATCCACATCGTGGTAAGATCCATCCGTCAATGTTACTTTCATAGCATCTACTTCGTATCCTGCCAAAGGTCCATTGACCATTGCCATTTTGAATCCTTTTTCAATAGAAGGGATAAATTCTTTAGGAACGTTACCTCCTTTAATTGCAGAAATGAATTCCAAACCTGTTTTTCCTTCTTCCGCTGGTTCTAACGTAAATACAATGTCAGCAAATTTACCACGTCCACCAGATTGTTTTTTGTAAACTTCTCTGTGTTGTGCTATTCGAGTGATAGCCTCTTTATATTCTACTTGCGGTGCACCTTGGTTCACCTCAACTTTGAACTCACGACGTAAACGATCTACAATGATATCTAAGTGAAGCTCACCCATACCAGAAATGATTGTTTGTCCTGAAGCTTCATCTGTTCTAACAGTAAATGTTGGATCTTCTTCCGCCAATTTAGACAACGCCATTCCTAATTTATCAACATCTGCTTTAGTTTTAGGTTCCACAGCGATACCAATAACGGGATCAGGGAAGTTCATACTTTCTAAAACAATTGGATGTTTTTCATCTGATAAAGTATCTCCTGTCTTGATGGATTTAAATCCAACAGCAGCTCCAATATCTCCAGCTTCAATAAAGTCAATCGCATTTTGCTTATTAGCATGCATTTGATAGATACGTGAGATACGTTCTTTGTTTCCTGAACGGTTGTTCAATACATAAGAACCTGCATCTAAACGTCCTGAATATGCACGGAAGAATGCTAAACGACCAACAAAAGGGTCCGTAGCAATTTTAAATGCCAATGCAGAAAATGGTTCAGTTACAGAAGGTTTTCTTCTTTCTTCTTTTTCAGTGTCAGGATTAATACCAATAACACTTTCTCTGTCCATCGGAGAAGGTAAATAACGACATACAGCATCTAATAAAAACTGTACACCTTTATTTTTAAATGAAGAACCACAAATCATTGGGATGATAGCCATATCCATAACGGCAGCTCTCAATGCAGCGTGAATTTCATCTTCGGTTATCGAATCTTCATCTTCCATGAATTTTTCAAGAAGATTTTCATCGTAAGTCGCCACTTCCTCGATTAATTTTGCTCTATATTCTTTAGCTTCAGCTTTTAATTCTTCAGGAATATCAACAATATCAAATGTTGCTCCCAATGAATCTTCATGCCAAATAATCGCTCTATTTTTTACTAAATCTACAACACCTTTAAAATCGATTTCATCACCAATAGGCAAAACGATAGGCACTGCATTAGAGCCTAACATTTCTTTAACCTGCTTGTTGACCATCATAAAGTCAGAACCTTGACGGTCCATTTTATTTACGAAACCAATACGTGGCACATTATAGTTGTCCGCCAATCTCCAGTTAGTCTCGGATTGTGGCTCAACACCGTCAACAGCACTGAACAAGAAAACCAATCCGTCCAATACACGAAGAGAACGGTTAACTTCCACCGTAAAATCTACGTGGCCTGGAGTATCTATAATATTAAAGTGATAATCTTTTGATTCTGGAGTTGGCTCACCATTTAATCTTGGGAAAACCCACTCGCAAGTGGTAGCAGCAGATGTAATTGTTATCCCTCTTTCTTGTTCTTGCTCCATCCAGTCCATAGTCGCTGCACCATCGTGCACCTCACCTATTTTATGGGAAACTCCAGTATAAAAAAGTATACGTTCGGTTGTTGTGGTCTTACCGGCATCAATATGCGCGGCAATACCTATATTTCTTGTATATCTTAAATCTCTTGCCATCTTGAATTAAAATCTAAAGTGTGAGAATGCTTTGTTAGCTTCCGCCATCTTATGAGTATCCATTCTTTTCTTAACAGCAGCACCTTCTTCTTTAGCGGCAGCAATAATCTCTGCAGCCAATTTCTGTGGCATTGATTTTTCATTTCTCTTACGAGAATAGCTGATTAGCCATTTCATTGCTGTTGAAACCTTACGGTCTGGACGAATTTGCATTGGTATTTGGAACGTTGCTCCACCAACTCTTCTACTACGTACTTCTACGTGAGGCATTACGTTAGATAATGCTTCTTTCCAGATTTCTAGGGCAGTTTTTTCTTCGTCGGTCTTCTTTTGATCAACGATATCGATTGCATCGTAAAAAACTTTAAATGCAACTGATTTTTTACCATCCCACATCATCATGTTAACGAAACGCGTCACTAACTGATCATTAAATCTTGGATCTGGCAATAGAGGCCTCTTTTTCGCTTGTCTTTTTCTCATGTCTTCTTCTTAAAATAAGTTAATCGTTATTAGTTATTAGTTATTTAGTCAGTTCGCAAGCTGTGCGTATATAACTTAATAACTCAACAACTTAATTTACTTTTTAGGGCGTTTTGCACCGTACTTAGATCTACGTTGTGTTCTTCCTGCAACACCAGCGGTGTCTAAAGCTCCACGAACGATATGGTATCTAACTCCCGGCAAATCCTTTACCCTTCCACCTCTAACCAATACTATCGAGTGCTCTTGCAGATTATGTCCTTCACCAGGGATGTATGCATTTACCTCATTACCGTTTGTTAATCTAACCCTTGCAACTTTACGCATTGCGGAGTTAGGTTTCTTAGGTGTTGTAGTATAAACACGAGTACATACCCCTCTTCTTTGAGGACACGAATCTAAAGCAGCCGATTTACTCTTCTTGGTTATTTTGGCTCTTCCTTTTCGTACTAATTGTGAAATTGTTGGCATATATTTCTATAATGTTTTTTAAAACCCTCTCTTTAGAGGGCTGCAAAGGTAGAAATTATTTTCAATCTTTCAAATGTTAGAAGAGTAAATTTGAATCTAAATCGGAAATATTTCATCTAACCTATATAATTAGATTTAATTTTACGTTAGTTTGAAAAATCTATCCCTTTTGATGTCAAAATTACTTCCACTGGTGTTCTGTTTTCTTGCCTTGTGTTTTTCGACAACTATTTTCGGGCAACACCTGCATCTAAATTTGATTGGCAAAAATACAAAAGAGAATAGGATTTTAGATTCGTTAGATTACCAGAAAAAGTTTTCGGATTTTGAAACTCTAAATGCTGAAGTAGATTCTACTTTAATCCATATTGAAAGATTAGGATTTTATAATCGAGAATTTTTCGGACTTAAGAAAACAAACGATTCTACCTATTCGGCGAAAATTCATTTGAACAATCAGTACCAATGGATTCAAATTAATTCCAAATCATTGTTGGATATTCCATCAATTCAAAAGGAATTCACCATTATAGAAGGTAATTATTTATTGATACCTATATATGGACTAGAAAACAGTTTAAATAGGATCTCAGAAATTCTTTCTAGGAAAGGCGGTCCGTTCTTTAAAATAAGACTCGTCAATATAAAAAGGTTAAACAGCACTACTATTACTGCTGAAATTTCTTCAAGCGAAAACGCCAACCGAAGAATCGACAAGATTTTGGTAAAAGGTTATGAAAAATTTCCACGTTCCTTTATAAAGAATTATCTGAGAATACGTCCCAATCAATCTTTTGACATCAATAAGGTAAAATCCAAGACTAGACGCATGGAAAATCTTAGATGGGCAAAATCTACAAAAGATCCCGAAATTCTTTTTACAGCAGATTCTACTATCCTATATATATATGTAGAAAAAAATATTAGCAATCAGTTTGACGGTTTCTTGGGATTTGGTACTGATGACGATTCTGGCAAGCTTCAATTTGATGGTTATCTAAATCTAAATCTACTTAATAATCTAAATTATGGTGAGTCGTTTGAACTTTATTATAAAAGTGATGAGAGCGACCAAAGAACTTTCGATGTGAAAATAGCACTACCTTATCTTTTTGGTTCTCCAATTGGTATAAAGACCAAGCTTAACATATTTAAAAAGGATTCTACTTTTTTAACTTCGGAACAGCGTGCTGCTGTGGTCTACCAGATTAATAATAAACATGTAATTTCTGCTGGATTATCATCCGTAAAGTCTGATTTGTTAGAGGGCACCGAAACTTCTACGTTAAATGATTTTAAGTCTACCTTATATAATGTAGAATATTCCTTTGATGAACTTAATGATTACAATCTATTGTTTCCGGTTAAAACAAGGTTTAATCTTTTTTCGGAGATAGGAAATCGAGAAGTTTTGGGTAAATCTACAAAACAGACAAAATTTACCTTAGAGACATATAAGATTGTTTCCTTGAATTATAACAACAGTATTTTCGGAAGAATTACCGGTGGTTATCTCATTTCTGATAATTATTTGGAAAACGAACTTTTTAGATTCGGGGGCATAAATTCAATTCGAGGTTTTAAAGAAAACACCTTAATCGCGAATCTTTTTGGAGTGCTGAATACAGAGTATCGATATCTGCTAAATCCTGGCCTTTACGTACATACAGTTTTTGATGCTGCCTATCTCGAAAATTCGCTTACAAATCAAAAAGAAAAATTGATTGGATTTGGGGCTGGGTTTGGACTGCTAACAAAGGCAGGGCTACTAAAGTTAAGCTATTCGGGAAGCAAGGTGAATAACCAAAATATTAATTTGTCGGATTTTAAAATACATATAAGCCTAAATGCCAGCTTCTAAATTTCGGTATTCTCAAAAAATCAAATTTTAAGGAAATATTATTGTATAATTAACTTTTTATTAGGACTTTTGGCTCAGGCTAATTCAAATTAATTAAATATGAAAACAAAGTTAAGTGGAATTTTAACACTTTTACTAGTGTTTATTGTGCATCTATCGTTTGCGCAAGAAAAAACAATCACAGGTACAATAACGGACCAGTCAGGTCTTCCTTTACCTGGGGTTAACATTATCGTACAAGGTACAACCAATGGAACTCAATCAGATTTTGATGGAAATTACTCCATCAATGCGAACGCTGGTCAGACTCTTTTGTATACTTATGTAGGGTTAAAAAATCAAACAATCACAGTTGGGGCTTCTAACACTATAAACGTGACCATGGAAGAAGATGCTGCGGTACTCGATGAAGTAATCGTGACTGCACAAGGTATCCGAAGAGAGAAAAAAGCTCTTGGATATGCAGTTAGCGAAGTAGCATCTGAGGACATTGAGCAACGTCCAGAATCTGATGTCGCCAGGGTTTTATCTGGTAAGGCGTCTGGTGTGGATATCACGTCTCAGAATGGTACTTCCGGATCTGCAACCAACGTAGTTATACGTGGTTACACTTCTATTAATGGTAGTAACCAAGCACTCTTTGTGGTAGATGGCGTGCCTTTTAGCAGCGCTACCAACTCACAAGGTAGCTTTGTTGATGGTAACGTTGGATCAAGTCGTTTCTTAGACATTGACCCAAACAACATCGAAAGCATTAACGTACTTAAAGGTTTAGCTGCGGCAACCCTTTACGGTGCTGATGGTAGAAACGGTGTAATCTTAATTACCACTAAAGCTAACAGTGGTAAGGTAGGTCCTAAGAAAACCGAAATTACGATCAATCAATCTTATTTCTTTAACGAAATAGCATCCACACCTGATTATCAGGATGAGTATGGTAATGGATTTAACCAGTCTTTTGGTTGGTTCTTTAGTAACTATGGTCCTGCTTTTAGACCAAATGGAGTAGATGGTTATCTAAATGACCCAGCACAAATTATCGACGCAAATGGTACAGTACGTCACCCTTACTCTACTAGTAACTTCCTTAGAAGATTTTTAGGGGGCGAGAATGAACTATACCAACAATTTCAAGGTGTTCGTTACGACTACAAACCTTACGATTCTGTCGATGAATTCTTTAGAACAGGTGGTGTCAGTACAACATCTGTAAACGTTAGAGGAGCTTCTAAAGATGGTGACGTAACTTATAACGCTAACTACGGTAACACGGACGAACAAGGATTTACTCCTGGTAACAGTATCAGAAGAAATAACCTTTCTATCGGTGGTAGAGCAAAATTGAGCAATAAATTCACCGTTACCGGTATCTTAAACTATGCCAATACTAATTTTGTTACTCCACCGGTTGCTTACGGGGATGGTAACGCCAACGGAGGACTATCAGTTTTCGGTCAGGTATTTTTTACACCAAGAAGTGTTGATTTAATGGGATTACCATTTGAACTTCCAGAAACTGGTGGATCAATCTACTATCGTAACGGTAATGATATTGTTAACCCACGTTGGACGGTAAAGAATGCCCAGAATAGTCAATTAACAAATAGGGTGTTTGGTCAGGCTTCACTTACCTACGACTTTAACGATAATCTTGCACTTACTTATCGTGCGGGTATCGATTTCTACAATGAACGTAACGAAGGGTACTCTAACAAGAACGGTGTAAACAGTAATGCGGATATTTTTGGTTTCTTAAATACATACGACAATAACTCTATGAACTGGAACCACTATGTAGCATTAACTGGTAACTACGACTTAACAAACGACGAGAAATTAAATCTAAGTTTTGTATTAGGTGGAACTTCTTTATATGAGAATTTTGATCAACAAGGTGTTGCAAGTACTGGTCAGATTGTTTTCGGCGTACAGAGACACTTTAACTTCGAAAATCAAAGTCCTTTCCAATACACGGAAGAAAGGAATACAGTAGGTGTTTTTGGAGACCTTTCTTTTGGTTACGATAACTTCTTGTACCTATCCCTATCAGGGCGTAACGATTGGGTTTCTAACCTTACCTCAGACAATAATCACCAATTTTATCCTAGTGCGAGTGTGTCGTTTATCCCAACCTCTGCTTTTGACGGTTTCGGAGATGGAAATGGCTGGGGTGTAAACTACCTGAAATTAAGAGCTGGTTTAGGTCAGTCTGCAGGTTTCCCAACTGGATATCCTACAATTAATACCATTGGCCAAGCGGTTAGACAAAATGGTGGTGAGCGTGGAGGATCCGGCGGAGTTGTAACCAATAGTGTAAGCAATGTGCTTGCTAATCCGGATTTAAAGCCTGAGCTTATCAGTGAGCTAGAAGTTGGTTTCGATGCGAGATTTCTTAAAAATAGATTAGACCTTAGTGTTTCTTATTACGACAGAACTACTACTGACCTGATTGTTTTTAAACCTCTTGCTCCTTCTACAGGTTATACCGGCACCCAAACCAACATTGGTAAGGTTGAAGGTTCAGGATGGGAAGTAGATTTAGGATTAGACATTTTAAAAAGTGATACTGAAGGTGGTTTAAGCTGGAATACTAGAGTAAACTTTACCACAAACGAGCAAATTGTAACTGAGCAGGATGATGATATCATTGTTTACGCCGGTTTCTCTAATCAAGGTAACGCTGCAATCGTTGGAGAACAATTGGGTGTAATGGTTGGATCTAGAGTAGATAGAGATGATGATGGTAACTTAGTTGTTGGTACAGATGGTTTCTACAGATTTCAAGAAGAGATTGCGATTGACGCTAACAACAATGAAGTACCTTTAGGTACAGCTGGTTCTAGAACAATAGCGCCAATCATTGGTAATCCAAACCCTGATTACGTAATGAACTTTATCAACAGCATATCTTTCGCTAACTTTAACCTAGGCTTCCAAATTAGCCATGTTGCGGGGGGTGATATTTATTCTCAAACTATTGGTACCTTGTTAGGTAGAGGTCTTATTAACGAAGATAGACGTGAGTCATTTATCTTACCAGGTGTAACTACAACTGGAGAGCCAAACAGACAGCAAATTGATAATGCTTCTTTCTATTTCGATAACGTTCTTTTTGGACCTAGCGAATTACGTATCTATGATGCATCTGTAATAAGATTAAGAGAAGTTTCTCTAAGTTATAACTTACCGACCAAGTGGTTGGAAGAAACTCCTTTTGGAAGTATTTCTATTACAGCTTCTGGCTATAATTTATGGTACGACGCATACAATACGCCAGATCGAGCGAATTTTGATCCTAACGTAGCTGGTATTGGTGTGGGTAACGGACGTGGATTCGATTATCTTAACGGACCAAGTGCTAAAAGATATGGTATGAGTGTTAAACTTTCATTTTAATTAATGATAGACGCAACCTTATCACATAAAATGCATCTAAATAAAAAATAATCAGATTATGAAAAATATTCAGATAATGAAAAAACCCTCTAAAATTATATTTATTGCCTTTCTATCTGCTCTAACCTTCTTTCAAGGATGTGAGACAATAGAACTGGAAAAATTGCAGTCCCCAAATGCTTTGGGGCCAGATCAGGCGGATCCTACACTTCTTTTCAATAGTATTCAGCTTAACTACCGAAATGGTGTAACAACTTACAACAACATCGGTGCAGATCTTTCACGTATTGAATATATGTTTGGTCGTGTGTACTACGATAATTATCCTGGGAATACTCTTAACGGTCCTTGGAATGCTTTATATAGCGGTATTATCCCGGATCTTCAGTCTATCGAAGATTTAAATGATGAAGGACAATTCGACTTTCTTGTAGGAGCTTCTAAAGCAATGGAAGCACATCTATTGATGTTAACTGTAGATTATGTTGGTGATGCTGTTTTTACAGAAGCTAATAAGCCAGCAGAATTTCCAGCGCCAATGTTAGACAATGGCGCCTCTGTTTATGAGTCTGCATTAGGTTTACTTGACGAAGCTACCGCGCTTTTAACTGATTCTTCTTTAGGTACTGCAACGGATCTTTACTACGGTGGTTCTTCTGCTAATTGGATTAAGTTTGTGAATACCTTAAAAATGAGAGCTGCATTGACTACTAAAGATTACCAAGGAGTGGTAAATGCTACCAACGTAATCGAAACTGCGGACGATAATATGTTTTTCGCTTATGGAACTAATGAGTTAGAACCAGATACTAGACATCCTGATTATATTGATGACTATACGGCTTCTGGAGCCAATAACTATCGTTCTAACTGGTTAATGGAACTAATGATCGGAGAAGCAGGTGATATTACTGGTGACGATGACCCTAGAAGGAGATATTACTTCTACAGACAGGACGAGCTTACTCCAGGTTCTTTTACTTACCTTTTATTTGAAGGTAACGGAAGTTATTATGAATATCCAGCTGTTTTTGGTCAAAGTAGTGTAGATGCACAAAATTTAGTTTGTTCTTCTCAAGATGTTCCTAACCACCTTCAATTTACAGAAGAAGAAAATTACTGGTGTTCTAACAGATTAGGATACTGGGGAAGAATCCACGGTAATGCCGAAGGAACTCCTCCAGATAACTTCTTAAGGACAGCTTCAGGTGTTTATCCAGCTGGTGGTCTTTTTGATGATAACCTAGATTACGTTGTATTAAGTGCAGATCAAGAAGATCTTACTTTATATGATGCAGGTGTTGGTCTTGGTCTTGGTGCCGGAGGAAATGGTATCGAGCCAATCATCCTTTCTTCATATGTTGAGTTCTGGAGAGCTGAAGCTTATCTTATGTTGGATAACACGGCAATGGCTGAAGAACATTTCACTGCAGGTGTAACAGAATCTATTGAATATGTAATGACTTTTGGTCCTAAAGATCCTACTGCTGACCTTTCTTTTGCTCCTAGCGAAGAGAGAGTTCAAGAATTCATCGAAAATATTACCGATGAGTTTAGCAGTGCTGCAAGAACTACTGCAGTGGATGCCAATGGTTATCCGGTTGAGAAAGACAAAATGGATATCTTAGGTGAGCAATACTTTATTGCGCTTTACGGTGCTGGAGCAGATGGCTATAATTTTGTAAGAAGAACAGGTTACCCTAGAACCCTTGCTAGAAATATCGATGCTAATTCAGGTACTTTCCCAAGAACGTTGTTATATCCTTCAGATGAAGTGTTATCTAATCCAAATATTAACCAAAGAGTGGATAACGCAACTAAGGTATTTTGGGATTCAGGAGTTACTAACCCAGCAAACTAAAAAATTTAAAAAATGAAAAATATAATTAAAGGCTTATCAATATTAAGTGCAGTACTCGTAATGGTTTCCTGTGATACTGATCCAGATAATACTATTTATGAAGTATTAGACTTTGAAAAAGGTGCCGTCCTTAGGACAGTTAGCATCGAAAATAACCTTTTAAATTCAAGTAATCCATCATCTACCTTTAGCGTTACTGTTGAAGAGCAGGACAAAGAAGATGGTGGACTAATGGAGAGTGTAGATGTTTACGTAAGATACAGAGACAATACGCCAGCTGATGGAATTAATGAAAGCTCAACGGCATTTATTAAATCTATTCCCGCAAGTGACTTTACAGTTGGTCCAGTTGGTCTCCCAAGAGCAACGATTACTGCTACCTATGGTGAAGCTACTGCTGCATTAGGTTTTGGAAACGAAACTATTTCTGCAGGTGATATCCTAGTTTTTGAGTTAGTGCTCAATTTAACTGACGGCAGATCTTTTGGTCCTGAAAGTAGTAATTCAGTGTTGACTGGTATTTTCTTTAAAGCACCTTTCTCTTACAACACTTTGATTACTTGTTCTCCACAGCCTGGAGATTACGTAGTGAAAATGTTTGATTCTTACGGTGACGGATGGCAAACAGATGACGGTAACGGTGGAAGTGGTCTAATGATTGATCTTGATGGAACTGTTGTTGAAGTTGGACTTTGTTCTCCGTATTTAGCAAGTGACTTCGATTGTACTGAAGGTGTTTCTGAAGGAGAAGTGACTGTAACTATTCCTGAAGGAACTGAAAGTGCATCTTGGACCTTCCCAGGTGATCAATACGGTGAAATCCGTTTTGAGGTTTATGCACCGGATGGTACTTTAGTTTTCGATTCTGGAGATTTTGGTGAACAAGGAGCAGGTTTATTACCAATTGTTGTTTGTGCTGAATAATCACATTATATAATACCAAAAAGCCACCTCTTGAGGTGGCTTTTTTTTTACCAGGTTTTAATATCTATAATCTAAAACATGAAATTCTTCAAGCTATTATTTAAAATTAATAAGTCCTTATTTATCTTCCTGGCCTCGAGTTCTACCCTATTTTCCCAAAATACCGTCGGCACAATTAGTTACAGTGCGACCACCCAGAGTGGATATACACTTTTCACTTCATACAAAGACACTTATCTCATCAATAACTGTGGTGAAGTTGTAAATAAATGGACGAGTGATTATTCTCCAGGTAATTCGGTCTACCTCTTGCCTACTGGTGAAATTTTACGAGCCGGTAATACCCAATCGGAAACTTTTCAATTTGGTGGTTCGGGTGGAGTCATTGAAAGATTTAATTGGGACGGTACACTTAATTGGCAATTTTTTTATGATAATGAAGAACATCGGCAGCATCACGATATTTATCCGATGCCCAATGGAAACGTCCTGATTCTAGCGGCAACAGAAATTACCAGAGATGAAGCAATAGCAGCAGGAAGAAATCCAGCTTTAATAGATGAAGATCAAATCTATAATGAAAGAATAATTGAAGTACAGCCTTCAGGATTAAATCGTGGAACCATTGTTTGGGAATGGAACTTTTTTGACCATCTCATACAGGATTTTGATTCAACAAAAAATAATTTCGGGAATGTATCGCTTCACCCTGAAAGATTAGATTTCAATTATACCCAGAATAATAGTGGCTCGGCTCGCTGGTTACATATTAATAGTCTTCAGTATGACGAAAATTTGGACCAGGTAGTACTAAGCTCGAGATTTTTAAATGAAATCTATATCATCGACCATTCTACCTCAACATCGGAAGCAGCCACTTCCACCGGAGGCGATTATAGTAAGGGCGGGGATTTTTTATACCGCTGGGGCAATCCACAGGTCTACCGACAAGGCACCGAAGCCGATCGTCAATTAGGTGGGCAACATTACGCGCATTTTATAGAACAAGGGCTAAGAGACGCTGGTAAGCTAATGCTTTATAACAATCAGTATCCTGAAAAACCCGCGAACTCCGCAATATTTATTCTAGACCTTCCAGAAAGTTCTCCAGGCAATTACTCATATACGGCAAATACCGAATTTGGTCCTACGTCTCCCGATTATATTTACGCTCCAGATGATCTCTATTCTCCTATCGTAAGCAGTGCGCAGAGACTAGAAAATGGAAATACCTTAATCGCAGAAGGAAGTTATGGTGAATTAAGAGAGATTGATGAAAATGAAAATATCGTTTGGCAGTATATTGTGCCTGAAAATTATACCAATGGAAATATCATATCTCAAGGATACGACCCATCTCTTATTAATAATATGATTTTTAGAGCGCTAAAATATTCTGAAACATATCCGGCTTTTCAAGGGAGGGACTTAACCCCATCTGACCCAATAGAGTTAAACCCAAATATCTCTAGTTGCGTCACACTTTCTACTGAATCTTCTGAACTAGCGGGAATTTCTATATTTCCGAATCCTACCGACGGTCTCTTGAACATCAATAGCTTTCAAAAGATTGATGAGATTTCTATTACGGATTTAACTGGAAAAACAATAAATATTTCGACTGATTTAAAGTCACTAGACATTTCTAATCTTCAAGCAGGAATATATCTTTTACAGCTGCAGATTGGCGGGAATACAGTTATCAAAAAGATTATAAAGCGATAAGCGTAACTTTCTAATTTTTATCAATTGAATGTGTAACTTTGCAGCATGTCTAAAGAAACTACGATTTACGGTTTAAGAGCGGTTATAGAAGCTATAAAGTCTCAAGAGAATATCGATAAGATATTTCTGCAAAAAGGGCTTAGAGGTGATTTATATAACGAATTGGAGGAATTATTGGCTAAAGAGAAAGTCAATACTTCTTACGTTCCTATCGAAAAATTAAATCGCTTAACGAATAATAACCATCAAGGTGTGGTCGCTAAGATTTCTCCTATCGAATTCTTAGAGATGGAAGATATGGTGACTTCGGCCTTAGCAAAAGAAGACAATCCAATCTTTATTTTATTAGACCAGCTGAGTGACGTAAGAAACTTTGGCGCAATCATAAGAACGGCTGAGTGTACTTCAGTCGCAGGGATTATCATTCAGAAAAAAGGTGGTGCTCCGGTTAACGGCGATACGATAAAGACCAGCGCAGGTGCCATTTTTAATATTCCGATCTGTAAAGTAGACCATATTAAGGATGCCGTTTATTTTATGCAGGCTTCTGGTATAAAGGTAATTGCAGCAACAGAAAAGACCGAAAAGTATATCTATGATATTTCTTTTAAGGAAGGCTGTGCCATTATAATGGGTTCTGAAGGAAGAGGAATTAATCCTTCGGTGTTGAAAGTTGCTGACGAGAGAGTAAAACTTCCTATTCTAGGTACCATTGAATCCTTAAATGTTTCGGTTGCCTGCGGTGCGATCTTGTACGAAGCAGTTAGACAAAGACTCTAAGAACCTTTTTCCTTATAGGTATAAGTGATGGTTATTTTAGGTAGTGGAATTTCATCTGGATTTTCCTCGGCCAACAATTCTTCTTCAACTTGAAGGTTTTCTATAAAATTTCCATTTTCATCAAAATGCTTTAGGAATTCGTCCTCCTCTTCAACATAATCTTCCGCTTGCCAATGATAACTTTCTTTTTGTGCAATAGATTTTTTAAAGAGCAGAGCAAAGATAAATCCGGCAATAAATCCTCCTAGATGCCCCTCCCAAGAGATTTCTTCCTTCACCGGAAAAACGTACCAAATCATACTTCCATATAAAAAAACCACGACAAAGCTCAACGCTACTAGTCTATAATGTTTGGCAAAGATTCCTTTAAAGAAAATAAAACTAGCCAGAACGTAAATAACGCTGCTAGCCCCAATGTGGTTGGCCGGCCTGCCGATTGACCAGGTAATCAACCCTGAAATCAAAATTCCATAAAGCAAGATTTTCCAGGCTATTTTACGATAGAAGTAAAACAATGCCATGGAGAGAATGAGCAACGGAAAGGTGTTTCTATAAAGATGTTCGATATTAGAATGAATAAAAGGACTAAAAATCACTCCCCTAAGACCTTCCAAAGTTTTTGGATAGATTCCAAAATATTTAATTCCCGAAAAAAATCTCACTTGCAGCCAAAACACGATCCAGATTGCCAAAACAAAAAATACCGGATAGGCAACAACACCCGTAGAATATTTAAATTGGTTCTGGCTCATGATTCGTTTAATTTAAAACTTACAATTTACTATCAGCTGATAAAAGATGCAAGACTTTAGACTCTAGATTCTAGATTCTAGATTCTAGACTCAAGACTTATGACTTAATACCTAATACCTAATGCCTAATGCCTAATGCCTACTAGTGCTTCCTTACACTAATAACTATTAACTACTAACAATTAACTAATACTAACAATAACATTTCCAAATATTAAAAACTATGAAAATTTGTCATTCCATAATTCGTAATTTTAGAGAATGAACGAGCCACTTGCAGAAAGATTAAGACCTAAAACGCTAAATGACTACTTAAGTCAATCTCATTTGGTGGGTGACAGCGGGATAATCCGCCAACAATTGAAGAGCGGAGTAATTACTTCCATGATATTATGGGGACCGCCCGGTACCGGCAAAACAACCTTGGCGACCATTATTGCGGAATCTTCAGAAAGACCGTTTTATACCCTCAGCGCAATTAACAGTGGCGTTAAGGATATTCGTGAAATCATCGATAAGGCCAAGCAGAAAGGAGGTCTGTTTACCACTAAAAATCCGATTCTTTTTATAGATGAAATCCATAGGTTTAGCAAATCACAACAGGATTCTTTACTCCAAGCAGTAGAGAAAGGATGGGTAACTTTAATCGGCGCCACCACTGAAAACCCTAGTTTTGAAGTTATCCCTGCACTTCTTTCTCGTTGTCAGGTTTATATTTTAAATGCTTTTACCAAACAAGACTTAGAGGATTTGCTCGAAAGAGCAAAAAATACTGACAAAATCCTCCAACGGTATAAAATTCAGCTAAAAGAGAAAGCCGCTTTACTAAGATATTCTGGTGGTGATGCTCGTAAACTCTTAAATCTGTTTGAGCTTATTGTTTCTTCCTTTAATGAAAATGAAGAAATCGAAATCACCGACGAAGTTGTGTCGCAGAAAGTGCAGACCAATATGGCGCGTTATGATAAAACTGGCGAACAACATTACGATATCATTTCTGCCTTTATAAAGTCAATTAGAGGAAGTGATCCAAATGCGGCGGTTTACTATTTGGCAAGAATGATTGAAGGAGGCGAAGACGTTAAGTTTATCGCTAGAAGAATGTTGATTTTGGCCAGCGAAGATATCGGCAACGCCAACCCTACGGCTTTGGTAATAGCTAACAATACTTTTCAATCGGTTACGGTAATCGGGAATCCAGAGTCTAGGATTATCTTAAGCCAATGTGCAATTTACCTGGCCACTTCTGCAAAAAGCAATGCTTCTTATGAAGCTATTTCAAAAGCCCAGCGACTGGTTAAGCAAACTGGTGACCTTCCGGTACCTTTGTCAATAAGAAATGCGCCGACAACCTTAATGAAGGAACTGGGATATGGTGACAATTATAAATACGCCCACAGTTATGAGAATAACTTTGCCGAGCTAGAATTTTTGCCTGATGAAATAAGTAACACCAAATTATACGAGCCAGGAAATAATGCTCGGGAAAAGGCCCAAAGGGATTTTCTTAAAGCGCGTTGGAAAAATAAATACGGCTATTAATGAGCTGTAAATATTAAACTAGAATTTAATATTTAAGGTTTTGGTTTCAAGTTTAGAATTATACTCGTCGTAATACCAAATGCCATCCTTTTTGTAGACAACCGCATTCTTACCGTCTACGATAAAAACGTCCTTCATTCCGGATTTATATAAAACCATCACTTTCTTTGGTTCAGTGTCTACAATTTGAAATCCATTGTCGATAGGTTGTGCATAGAGCAAATCCGATGGAACATCTACCCTATCTTCCATCTCTTCAACCTTGGCTAACTCCTTTGCCGGCTCAACTAATATTTCCTCGATATCCATATTGTCTTCAGCTTCTACTTCATCTTCAACTTCGGTTACAACCGCTGTTTGTGCCATCGGTTTTTCTCCCACGGGCTCCACTTCTGTCGTTTTATTTACGGCAGTCTTGTTAACCGGCACATATTTATATTCCGCATTTTGAAAGCTTTCAAATGCCTGTCTTAAAGCGAGATTAAACGCTTTATCATAAGCTTTTTCTCTAGTTTCTCCAGTTTCTGAACGTTTGATTACGGTGCCGTTACAATCCTTCACCTCTAATTGCAGTTTGGTCTTAAACATGGAACTATCTTCTAATAGGTTCGCATACATTGCCAAGCATCCATTCGCTTGCAAATCCGCAGGCAATTCTTCCCCTTCAAGAAAAGCAGTATAACCATATTTATTGAACAGAAATTTGGTCAGCGAATTAAGTTGATATTTGTCGTCATAACCCAAAAATGCATATTGGTTTGGTACTACCACATATTTGTAATCGTTAATGGACCTCTGCCCGAAGAATTTAAGCCCAATTAGACATATAAGTCCGAAAAGTAATTGCTTTTTCATTGTTTAAAATTTGTAAAATCTCTCTGTTAAAGATATTGTTTAATTTCTAGTAGAGAATGCACAGTTTTAATTTCCTCTCTTGGAGAATCCAAGTGGTAATTATAAAATATGGCATCTATTCCCACATTGAGCGCGCCTTCAATATCAGCTTCAAAATTATCACCGATCATTACGCTTTCTTCCTTATTGGCTTCAGCTTTTTCTAAGGCAAACTCAAAAATCTTAGGATTTGGTTTCTTCACCCCAACCATTTCAGAATTAGTAATGGTCTTAAAATATGACGTTATTTGCGAATTGGTCATCTTTCTAAGTTGGGCTTCTTCAAAACCGTTGGTGATGATGTGAAGTTGATAATCCTTCGACAAATACTTCAAGATATCTACCGTGCCATCTAAAAGATGATTATAAGTCGTGAGAAATTCAATATAATCAACTGATAATTTATCGATTGTATCATCGTGAATGTTATGATTTAGGCCATCAAAAGCATCTTTTAATCTCCTGTATCTTAAATCTTCTTTCGAGATTTTTTCCTCTCGATATAACTTCCAATACTGCAGGTTTATCGGTGAGTAGATTTCTATGAATTTTTTAATTTCGACACCAACTTCATTAAGTTCAAAAATCTTTTGAAAAGTGAGTTCAGAATTGCGGTCAAAATCCCATAAGGTATGATCTAGGTCAAAAAAAACGTGCTTAATATTATTCAATTTCATCTGCCGATTCTAATATTTGATTAAACAATTTTTTAAAGCCTTTCCACTTTGCTTCGCTGCTAAAGGAATAATTATGAAAAACAGGCGTGAACGTTCCATTTACGGACTTAATAGTATTGATTAACCTTTCTAGCACTTGTTTTTTATCTAACAATGAAAGATGTTTTAATAAGGCAGAATCGATACAGTGGTAAGAATTAATTTGAAGCGGAGTCTGTATCTCATAATCCAAATCGTAAAATTGAAATGGTGTACAACTGCCAGCTCTAAATCCCAATTCGCTTATGTAACCCATCGTGTAATCTTCGTGAATCTCTAATTCTACCATACTTCTATAGGTTTCTGGCAGATTAACTTTAGAAAAACTATTGCGGGAAGCATTCAAAGGTTGATTGGTAATATCCTCTAACCTCTGCTTTTCTTTCTTCATCATCTTTTCGTCCTCAATCGCGAAGTAGGAAACCTTTAAACCAACATTACAATAATCCGAAACCGATTTGATCAAGGAAACAAATCTCTTATTATGAGTGCTAATGTTTTTATCGTAGGTAGAATAATCCCCAATCAGGAAAAACACCATAAACCTAAACGGATATTGTTTTTGCTTAGTAATAATCCATTTAAAAGTGTCGTATGGATCTCTTATAAAACCAAAGAGCACTAAGTAGCGTTGGTAAAAATTCCTCAGTTTAAGCCGAAATAAATCTTTTATAGACCCACCAATATTTCTTAATAGTCCTTTTTCCAAAAAATAATAAGCAATAGGTACGTCTATGACCGGTTGAATATTATATTTCCTCGAAGGGAATTGAATATCTGGATAGGCCTCAATCAATGCCTCCTTAAATTTATATGCCCATATATCCACCACAGGTTGATGAATAAAGCCATGTTTAAACCCAAGGCTCTCTTTTGCGAGAAAACGTCCGAAATCATCCTTTACGTGCGGCAAATATTCTTCGTAGCGGCTCAGCATATAAAATGTGGCGGCAAAAATATCGAAGGGAAGACTGCTCTTTTCACTAGTGGCGAAAAAACATTTGGTATCTCCCCAAGTTTGAACGTTAATTTCTACATCTTCTAATCCTTGCTCAAAAAGAAGATCATGGCTCTTAATAAAGATTTCTTGTCCCAATGGTTGACGAGCATAAGTCATCTTCATATTATCATGAGCTATAAATTCTTCAATCTTACCGGTAAAATCGACCTGAATACCAAGAATACGCGTACAAATATGCTTGAAACTATAACGAAGCCTCGAGGTTAAATTTGTAGTGTAAACAAGTAACATAATTTGAAAAATTTAAAAGGAAGATTTCATACCCAGCTTTAATTGGCGCGGCATTCTATAAAATTCCTTCATCTGCAAAGCTATAATATTCCTTATCCGTTACGATAAGATGGTCTAGTATTTTTATGTCGAGATTTTCTCCCGCAATTTTTAATTTCTTGGTGATTTGCTTGTCGGCCTCACTAGGAGTTAATGCGCCAGATGGGTGATTGTGCGCCAGAATGATTCCCGTAGCATTGAGCTGAATGGCCGTCTTCATTACCAAACGAACGTCTACTAAGGTGCCAGTAATACCGCCTTTACTTAGCTGACTGCTCTGAATAACCTTATTAGAATTATTAAGATATACAATCCAGAATTCTTCGTGAAGCAAATCTCCGATAATGGGATGCAGCAATTCAAAAACCGATTGACTAGACGTAATCTTACTTTTAACTAAGGCATCTTCTCCCCTTCTGCGTCTTCCTAATTCTAAGGCCGCAATGATGCTAATGGCTTTTGCCTCGCCAATTCCTTTAAACTTCATAAGTTCTTGGACGGTAAGTTTGCCAAGTTCATTAAGATTATTGTTGGCACTTTTTAAGATACGTTGGCAAAGGGTTACCGCACTTTCTTCGCGATTGCCCGACCCAATTAAAATGGCAACGAGTTCGGCATCGCTCAAAGCGAGCTTGCCTTTATAAAGCAATTTTTCTCTTGGCTGGTCGTCTTGAGACCACTTATTTATCGGGAAAGATTCACCATTTTTTGCCATTTGATAAATCTACATATTTTTTTTATTTTTAATTGTTTTAGATTAGTGGCGCAAGTTCTAAACATACCTTCCGTTATTCATCGAGGATTTAAGAAGAAAACCTTTTTAAAGTTCAGCACTTAATAACCATCACCAAAAATTAAATATGAAGAATATTTTTGATAACCAGACCTACGAAGAATTAAAAAAAAGGATTAATTCTTTGAGCAATATAAGCAGCAGGTTATGGGGCCGGATGGAAGTTTCGCAAATGTTACATCATGCCCAGGCTCCGTTGAATATTATGTTAGATTATAATGACTATAATTTAAAATCTAACTTTTTGGCAAAGACATTCTTCAAGAAAACGATGTTTAGCGATAAGCAATGGTCTAGAAATCTCCCCACTGTTCCGGCGTTTAAAGTGACCGAAGACAAGGAATTTAAGACCGAAAAGGCCGAACTTTTAAGACTGCTGGAAGAAGCCCACAATAAAAAATCAGATAAAAAGATTAAGCCTCATCCCGTTTTTGGTGAATTTACCAAAGAGGAATGGGGAAAATTACAATACAAACATCTTGATCATCACCTTAGACAATTTGGAGCCTAAGAAATTGAAGTTGAAGTTGAAATTGAAGATGAAATGATAGATGAATTGAAAATTGAATTGGAACTTGGAATTTGGAATTTGGAATTTCTTTAAGAAATCTTCTCCTTTAATTCGGCAAAATCAAGTCCTCCGTAATCTCCCGAACTCATCAATAGTAGCGAAGTATTTTCAAACTTTTGAGAAAAGAGAAATTCTTTAAAAAGTTTTGGATCGGTGTAAATAATTAAATCATCTCTTTCAAAAGCCGCCGCAATCTGATCTTTAGAAATAACATCTAATTTTTTAATCTCGAGTGCGTGGGGCGAATAAAAAACTACCGCAACATCTGCCGCGTCTAAAGTACCTTGATACTCTTTTAAAAATTCAGCATTAAGACTGCTATAAGTATGAAGCTCTAAACAAGCAATCAACTTGCGGTCACCGTATTGCTGTTTTACTGCGGCGGTAGAAGCCTTGACCTTCGATGGTGAATGAGCAAAGTCCTTATAAGCAATACTATTCTTTCCTTCAGCAATTAATTCTAAGCGTTTGCTGGCACCTTTAAAACTTGAAATAGCTTCGTAAAAGTCGTCTTCGTCTACTCCCATATGCTGACAGACCCATTTAGCACCAGCCAGGTTGTTTAAATTATGGTCGCCAAAAACTTCAATCGGTAATTTACCTTCTGGGGTTTCTAGCATTGTAGTTCCGTTTTCTACTGTATATTCTGGAGTGTAATATGGAATTTTGCGGATAGTATTCTGGGATTCTTCAACTACTTTAGCCACGTCCTTATCTTCGGCGTTGTAGGTGATGCTTCCGCCGTTTACGATACTATCAATGAAAATTTTAAACTGTTCTACATAATTCTCATAGGTCGGAAAGACATTAATGTGGTCCCAAGCTATTCCGCTCAATAATGCAATATTTGGTTTATATAGATGAAATTTTGGCCGCCTATCGATTGGTGAACTCAGGTATTCATCTCCTTCAAGAATTATAAAATCATTTTCTTCGGTAAGTTTTACCATTACATCAAATCCTTCGAGTTGGGCACCTACCATATAATCTACATCCTTTCCGTGATAATGCATCACGTGCAGAATCATAGAGGTTATAGTAGTTTTACCGTGACTACCGCCAATAACGACTCTGGTTTTATGTTTGGATTGTTCAAATAAAAATTCTGGATAAGAATAAATCGTCAAACCCAGCTCTTCAGCTCTAAGCAATTCTGGATTATCTGCTTTAGCGTGCATTCCCAAAATAACCGCATCTAGGTCTGAAATTATTTTCTCAGGATACCAGCCAAAGCTTTCTGGAAGTAAGCCTTTTGAATCTAACCTAGATTTTGAAGGCTCAAAAATCTCATCGTCACTGCCTGTAACCACATAATCTTTATTCTTTAAGGCGATAGCCAAATTGTGCATGGCGCTTCCTCCGATGGCAATAAAATGAACTTTCATGGTTCTGGGTTGGTTTTTGGTTTCCCGCCCGAACGTACATTCGGTACGGCGGGTTGGTTGTTGGTTATTAGTTGTTAGTTGTTAGTTGTTAGTTGTTGGGACAAATTAATATAATGTCTTATTCATAATTCATTTCTCATTTCGCATCAAAACTCACAACTTCATAATCTCTTCCTTTTCCGATTTAAAAGTCTTGATTTTAGGAAGGTCAGAAATTGCCAAATCGATATGTTCTAGCGCATTTTCCTTATTTCCTTTCATCTTATAGATTTGGGCAAGTCTATAGTGGGCCCACGCAATCGGAACGCCATCTGCAATGTTGTAATTTTTGATGTAGGTAATCAAACAAATCTCGCCTTTGTCCAATGATATTTTATACTCTGCCGCTACTTTACCTAACTGATAATGCAAGGCATTTCTTTGGTGCTTTGTATGTGCTTCCTCAATATTTTCAATGGCCTTTAAAGGTTCTTTTTGCTTTTCGTAGAAGTCGGTCAGTTTTTCGTAACACATCATGGAACCTCCAATGGTTATTGCATTTTTATAATATTTTTCGGCACGCTCGGCATCATCTTCTTGCTCGTAAATATATCCTTTCGCTAAATAGCCATCCACCTTAGAAATTTCTTGAAGTTCATTGGCATAAAGCATCGCTTTGTCCACGCTGCCGCCAACAATACCTGGCAGTTGCATATATAACTCAACCAGCGCCCATCGTGTTTCTACGTGCTTAGAATCTAGTTTTGCCGCGGTGGTGAACGCTTCTTTTATATCGTCGATCATGGTAAGCGCATGAAGCTTATTAACTTTTAAAGCCTTCATCCCCATCGCACCGCCATGTTTATATTGAAAATTTGCAGTCTTAGGCTGTGCCTCTACCAATTTCTTATAGCTTTCAATCGCTTGGTCCCATTTTTCTTGACTTCCGTAAGCATCGCCAAGTAACTCGATTGCCTTCAAGTTATTTGGACTATTTTTTACCAGAGTCTTTAACACATTTTCAGCCTTTATATAATCCTTTTTATCCATAAAAGACTTGGCCTCTGTATATGGGTCTTGAGCGAAAATATAGATGGGAACTAATAGAAAAAGTAAAAATTTCATCGAGAAATGGATTTTGACCAAAAGTAAAAAATCTGTTGGTATTGTTTTTGTTCTATAACCTTAAAGATTGTGCCAAAGTCTAGAATGGGCAACTAATATCCAAATTAGTTAAGAATGCTCTAATATTATTGTGAATGACTGCACTTGAATCTACATTTACATACAATTAGGGGGACATCAGTTAAATTATACTTTATGAAGATTTTTATTAGCATATTAATTCTTGCCTTTACTACTCAAATTGGTTTTTCCCAAAATAATGATTACAGCAAACTTTGGAAAGAAGTAAACAAATTAGAACAGGATGGCCTACCAAAGTCGGCTTTAGAAAAACTGACGGAAATTGAAAAACTGGCGAAAACTGATAAAAATGAACCGCAGCAAATAAAGATTTTGCTTTACAAAAGTAAGTATGCCCAAATCATTGAAGAAGATTCTCAATTAAAGATTATTAGCGATTTTAAATCGCAAATAAAAAAAGCAGATAGCCCAACTAAAAATGTTTTAGAAAGTTATTTGGCAACGATTTACTGGCAATATTTTCAACAGAACCGCTATAAATTTTATAATCGTACTAAAACTACATCTAAAGTTGATTCTACTGACTTTAGAACTTGGGATTTAGAAACGCTTTTTAGCGAAATCGAGATACATTTTCAAAATTCCCTAAAAAATTCAGACCTATTAAAACAGACAAAAGTTGAAGCATTTTCCGATTTGCTCATCGAAGGAAAAGCATCAAAGGAATTTAGACCAACGTTATTTGATTTGCTAGCCCATAACGCCTTGACTTTTTATGAAACCGATGAAAATTCGATTACAAAGCCAGCGAATAAATTTATCATCGATGAGCAGAAATACTTAGAAAAAGCTGAAGTTTTTAAGGACGTTAAAATTATTTCTGCAGACTCGTCATCATCCAAACTAAAAACTTTGATGATATTTCAAGAGTTGATAAAGTTTCATTTTGACGAGAATAATATCCCTGCCCTGATAGACGCCGACATTGATCGTTTGTTATTCGTGAAAAATAATTCAACAATTCTGAATAAGGACGAAGTCTTTATAAATGTGCTTAAAGAATCATCCCAAAAATTTTCTTCTTCAGAATTTTCAGGACTCTACGATTTTGAACTTGCTAAATTTTACATTGAAGGTTCTGAGGATTACAATCCTAAAGAAGCGGTAACTATCTGCAATTCTGTAATAAAGCGATTTCCTAAAAGTTTGGCCGCCCAAAAATGTGAAGTCTTAAAATCGACCATTGAAAAAAGCACATTAATGATTTTGAGCGAGGACTTTTTACCAATTGATAAACCTTCAAAATTACTGGTAAAACATAAGAACCTCAACGAAATTTCTATTCAGATTTATAAGGTGACCAATGAACAGCTAAGAGAATTAGATTCAAAATATAGGACAGATCAGCAAGAATCGTTTTTTAGGAAATTAGATATTTTAAAGACCATAGATTATAAGCTTACCAACGAACTAGATTACAAAGAACATACTACTGAAATTGTCATCCCTGGTTTGGAAAATGGACATTATATTTTCAAAGCTGATACTGATGACGAAAAATCCATATTCGCATTTCAATCTATACAGGTAACGGATTTTGCCTTAGTGGAGAAAAATGAAGATGAAAATTATATTTTTCAAATTATAAACAGATTAAGCGGAGAGCCAATTGTCGACGCTAACATTGCTTTTTCCTACCAAATTAATGGAAATCAACAATTTCAAAATAAATCCTATTCCACCGATAAAAAAGGTCAATTCTTAGTTGAAAAATCTTCTGAAGTTCTAAGAAACATCAAGATTTTGGTTAGTAAGGATAAACAGAAGGCCTACTTTGACAACCTTTATATATACCGGGATAATAATTCTTCTCAACCAGAATCAGAACAATTTGCCACATCAATATTTACAGATAGAAGTATATATCGTCCCGGACAATTCGTTTATTTCAAGGCGATTGCATTTAAAACTATAAATCATAAATCTGAAGTTCTGCCAAACGAAATTCTGCATGCTATACTGCACGATGTTAAAAATCAAGAGGTGAAGAATCTGGAACTAAAGACAAATGAATTCGGTTCTGTTTCGGGTGAATTTATTCTCCCAAACAACGGTTTAACCGGACAGTATTACATTGAGATTAAGGGCGAAAACAAATTGATTACGGCTGAAACATTTTTTTCAGTTGAAGAATATAAACGTCCAAAATTTAAGGCAGAATTTAAGCCAAACGAGCAAACCGTTCAGGTTAATGATTCAGTAACCATGCACGGTAACGCACTTTCTTACGCGGGCAGCGCCATAACCGACGCAAAAGTGGTATACCGGGTTCACCGAAAAGTGCAGCTCCCAATCTGGTATTATTGGTCGAGACCCGCTTATAACAGTGAGCCTCAAGAAATCACTAGAGGAGAAACCACCACGGATTCTGAAGGTAATTTTGAAATCGAATTTAAAGCCATTCCCGACGAAAGTGTGGACAAGAAAAACCTTCCGATTTTTAATTATGAAGTTACCGCAGAAGTAACCGACATTAACGGCGAAACTCGCACTGCAACGACCATCGTAAACGTGGGATACCATACTACTTTAGTAAAGATTATTATGGATGAGCAGTGGCAAAAGTCTAAGAAAGACCAGAAAATCATTGTACAGACTGAAAATTTAAATGGCGAAAAGGTTAAGTCTACCGGAACTTTAAAGATTTATAAATTAATCGCACCTGAGTCTGTTTTGAGAGTTAGACCTTGGGAGGCCCCAGATTATAAGTCATTGACTAAAGAGGAATTTAAAAAACTGTTCCCTTATGAAGCCTATTCCGATGAAGATAAACCTGAAAACTGGGAAAAAGCAGAACTTGTGTTTTCAGAGAAATTCATCTCCAATGATTCTACCGCAATTATTCTTAAAAATCTTGAGAAGTGGGAATCCGGACTATATGTTACGGTAGCCGAAACTGAGGATTCTTACGGTCAGTTAGTAAAAGATGAAAAACGCTTTTATCTAATTGGCAGCAATGACAAGAAAATAGCAGACAATCAATTATTAAAAATAGCTTTAGATAAGGATGATTACAACATAAACGATAAAATTGAGATAACTATTGGTTCAGCTGCCGAAAATCTTGTGGTGACGATTGATGTAGAAAAAGACCATAAAAAAGTAGAGACCCACATCGTCAATTTGAAGGATGAGAAAAAAACCATAACGATTCCTGTCGAAAAGAATGATTTAGGAGGCTTTGCGATTTTGTACAGTTACGCTTATATGAATTATTATGAATCTGGTTCGATGGTCATTTCTGTGCCATATCCTAATTCGGACTTAAAAATTGAGACCATGACATTTCGGGACAAGCTTGAACCGGGTATTGATGAAACTTGGGAATTTAAAATAAAAGGGCCGAAAGATGAAGAAGTTTCTTCAGAGCTTTTGGCTAGTATGTACGATTTATCGTTAGATCAGTTTCGGGAGCATCAATGGTCTTTTGATCCGTTAAATAAACAATCCTATTTTACTTATAATACTAGATCCGCAAATCGTTCATTCGGCACTCAGTATTTTAGGATTATTGATGAAGGACTTAATGCAATGGCTTATCCACAATTAGAATATGATGAGTTGAACTGGTTTGGTTTCAACTTTGGTAATTTTAGGGATGATGATATTAAAATTCGTGGTATGTCTACTCAAGCGGTGCAAGCTCCTGAATCTTTAGAAGAAGATGTAGTTATGGCATTATCAGGTAAGGTTAGCGGCGTAAATATCGGAGACGACGCAATGAATAAGAATTACGATAATCGCGAGGAAGAAAATATTTCCTCAGATAATAAAAATAAGACTAAGACTTCATTCGAAAACATTTCTATCCGTAAAAACCTTGAAGAAACCGCATTCTTCTTTCCACACTTAAAAACCGATAGCGAAGGAAATATTAGTTTTTCATTTAAGACCCCAGAGGCACTAACAAGTTGGAAATTACAACTGTTGGCCCACACTAAAAATCTTGAGTCTAAGGTTACCACCCTACAAACCGTAACCCAAAAAGAGTTGATGGTAATACCAAATGCTCCAAGATTTTTAAGGGAAGGAGACGAGATTGTTATCAGCTCTAAAATCAGTAATCTTTCTGATAAAAATCTTTCTGGAGATGCCACATTAATCCTGACGGATCCATTTACGGGTAACGACATTACAAATCAAATACTTGATTTAACCAGCGGTAGTGAGGTACGGAATTTCTCGGTTGACCAATTTTCTAATTCTGAAGTATCTTGGACTCTGACCGTTCCTAAATCGCTTCAAGCTGTGCAATATAAAATTATTGCCAAAGCTGGAGAATTCAGTGATGGTGAACAAAATGCACTTCCAGTTTTAACGAAAAGAAAACTCGTTACCGAAACCCTTCCTATGTGGGTTAAGAGTAACGAGAGTAGAACTTTTACCTTAGATAAGTTAAAAAATAATACGTCTTCAACTTTAACCAATCATAAATTAACGCTTGAAGTTACTTCAAATCCGGCCTGGTATGCGGTGCAATCCTTGCCGTATTTAATGGAATATCCCTACGATTGCAACGAACAGATATTCTCAAGAATTTACGCAAATTCATTGGCTAGCCATATTGCGAACAGCAACCCTAGAATTAAGGAAGTTTTTGACCAATGGGCTTCAGCAGATGTGTTGATTTCTAATCTTGAAAAAAATGAAGAACTTAAATCAATCCTGATTGAACAAACTCCGTGGGTTCGTGATGCAGCAGATGAGACTGAACAGAAAAAACGCATCGGACTGTTGTTCAATATTAATAAAATGAGCGATGAGCTTACAAATGCAGAGTTGAAACTTCAAAATGCACAGCTAGATAATGGTGCTTGGGCTTGGTTTAATGGCGGAATGTCGAATAGATTTATTACCCAGCACATTGTAACAGGCTTTGGCCACCTTGATAAATTGAAGGCAAAACCATCTTCTACGGTCACAAACCAAATGGTATCTAAAGCACTGCAATATTTAGATCAAGAATTTCTTGAAGAATACAAAGATTTATCCAAATACGAGAAGAAAGTTGATTTAACCACCGACCACCTTAGCTATAGCCAAATCCATTATTTGTATATGCGCAGTTTTTTTCCACAGTTTGAAAAGTCGGAAGAACTTAATGAAGTGATGACCAACTATAATGGACAAATCAAAAAATATTGGCTTTCGAAAAGTCTTTATTCCAAAGGGCTGATGGCTTTAATATCATTTAGGAATAATGATGTTAGCACGGCTAATTCGATATTGAAATCTTTAAAAGAGAACAGCGTTAACAATGAAGAGCTTGGAATGTACTGGAAAGAAAACACAAATTCGTGGTTTTGGTATCAGGCGCCCATAGAAACGCAATCTTTAATGATTGAAGCTTTTTCCGAAATCGGAAATGATGTAACCACGGTCGATAACCTTAAAATTTGGCTTTTAAAGAACAAGCAAACCAACAGCTGGAAAACCACCAAAGCTACATCTGACGCGACTTACGCTCTTTTATTAAGTGGAAGCGATTGGCTTTCGGTAACCGAATCGGTAGATATTGAGTTAGGCGGAAAAACCATTGATCCAAAAACAATTGATGGTGTTCAATTTGAAGCTGGCACAGGTTACTTTAAAACGTCATGGAATTCTGAGGAAATTACCAAAGAGATGGCGACTGTAAAAATGACCAAAAAAGGAGAAGGTATTGCTTGGGCTAGTATGTATTGGCAATATTTTGAGGACTTGGACAAAATCACCTCGGCCGAGACTCCTTTACAACTGACTAAGAAATTATTCAAAAGAACTTATTCTGATACCGGGGAAGTTATCACACAAATTGATAATTCCACAGGATTAAAAGTTGGTGATTTAGTCCGAGTTCGGATAGAATTAAAGGTTGACCGAGTTATGGAATACATCCATATGCAAAATATGAGAGCTTCTGGTCTAGAACCAATAGATGTTATTAGTTCTTATCAGTATCAAGATGGTCTTGGATATTATCAAAGCACTAAGGATGCTTCAACCAATTTCTTTTTTGATTATCTGCCAAAAGGTGTTTATGTTTTTGAATATGATTTACGGGTAAATAATGCTGGTAATATGAGCAATGGCATCACGACCATACAAAGTATGTACGCGCCAGAATTCAGCAGTCATAGCGAAGGAGTAAGGATTAAGGTGATGAAGTAGTTTTAGAGGCTAGATGCTAGATGCTAGATTCTAGAAGTTAGGAGTTAGGAGTTAGGAGTTAAAAGTTAGGAGTTAGGAGTTAGGAGTTAGGAGTTAGGAGTTAGAAGTTAGAAGTTAGAAGTTAGAAGTTAGAAGTTAGAAGTTAGAAGTTAGAAGTTAGAGGATACATAAACCATTCTAAAATCTAACTTCTAATGTCTAAAATCCTTTATCGGAAGTCTTAATACTTAATACTTTGTACTAATTACCAAAATCTATTTGCTTGGCGGCATGGAAGGTCTAACTTCAATCTTACTCGGTAAAGTTCTTGGATTCATTTTTAGTAAATCGACAACTAATTCACCAATATCCTCTGGTTGAATTTTCCAATCGCCTTTTTCGCTAGGTTCGTTACCATCAAAATGAGTGGAAACCGAACCTGGCATAATGGTACTTACTTTAATTCCCGCTTGTCTTAAATCTAACATTACTGCTTGAGTAAATCCTGTAACCCCAAACTTACTAGCATTATATGCGGCACCTCCAGCAAAGAAGTTGGTACCTGCCAAACTTGAAATAGTGATATAATAGCCTTGTGTTTTTTTAAGTTCTTCAACACTAGCCTTGATTGTATAAAATGCACCGGTAAGATTGGTATCTATGATTTCGCTCCACTGATCTATGGTTAATTCTTCAACACTACCAAAATGACCCACTCCGGCATTAGCTATAACAATATCTAATTGTCCGAACTCTTTAATTACCTGCTTAACCGCTTCTTGTTGACTTTCATAATCCCTAACATCCGCTTGTAGACCCAGAGCCTTAGCATGACCATCAATTCTGGTCCCCAAGCTACTTGCAGTTTTTTCCGCAGATTTTTTGTCTCTAGAAGTAATCGCTACGTTGATCCCCATTTTCATCAGGCTTTCTGCAATACCATATCCTATTCCCTTGGTACCACCTGTAATAAGTGCAACCTTATGTTGTAAATCTTTCATGTTATGTTTGTATTAATCTGATTATTTAGTTGGCGGATATTCTGATAACACTTTATCAGCAATCGCCTTAAAATCTTGTTCTCTTTGTTCTGGTGAGGCATTTTGGTTATAACTGCTTTCGCTTATCGCTTGCCAAAAAAGACCTTTACCCTTTTCGTCCCTAAAATCGATGATGAGTCTTCTATTTAATTTAGAGCCCCCAAGAGGAATACCGACCGAAACACCACCACCCATACTTCTACCGCCGCCACCTACGCCAACACCAACATTATTCCCATTATTAAAATCTTGGTAAGATTCACTTTTGATATCGATGTAAAAATCTGGGGTTTCAGAGATGGTTAGACCTTTAGATTGGAGGTTCGCATTTAGCGCGTTCATCAGTCTTTTATTGTCTAATTCATTCATTCCGGTTTGAAGTTCTCCGTAATAGTTATAGGTCTTATAAGACGAGAAATCTGTTCCGCTTTCATAGTCATAATTAACCCTTACCGGAGCACAAGAGATAATCAAAAGCAGAATTAACAGGGTCGAAAATCTTTTCATGGCCTTTATTTTCTTACGAAGTTAGGGAAAATAAAAGCGAAGAATGTTGATGTAGTCTAGAGTTTAACTATTTTTTTGGTTATTGAGTTTCTTGTAGAACACTTTATTTTTAGGACGAAATAATTAGAGATAATATGAAAATCTAATCCCTATCCCTTTTTATATAATGCTTAGTTTCAATTTTCCTCTTTAAAAGAATGAGTAAGGGCAGATGAGATAATTCCAGTTGGAACCGCATCAATTCCGAGGCCCATCATCAAAATTACAAAGGTGAAAATTTTACCGCCAACGGTTATCGGGTAAACATCTCCATAATCCACCGTAGTAAGTGTAATTATAGCCCACCATAGACTATCGAAAATCGAAGAGAAATGCTCGGGTTGTGCATCATGTTATTAATAATAAAATCCCAACTACATAAATCAATGCTTTCTAGAATCGAATAACAAAAGTTTTTCAATCTATAATTATGTAAATATTCAATTAATCGTTAAGCATCTTCCAAAGCTTATCTTTTAATTCTGTAAGGCCTTTTTGAGCTACTGACGAAATAAACATATAATCAATCGGAAGGGTTTTATCTAACTCTACTTTAAGTTCTGCCTGAAGCTCTGCGTCTAGCATATCTGACTTAGATATCGCGATAAAACGTTCCTTGTCTAGCATTTCCGGATTGTACCTCCTTAATTCATCCAAAAGAATTTGATATTGTTCTCCAATATCCTTAGCGTCTGCCGGAATAAGAAATAATAGCACCGAATTACGTTCTATATGTCTAAGAAAATAATGACCCAATCCTCGTCCTTCTGCCGCTCCTTCTATGATTCCCGGAATATCGGCCATAATAAAAGTCTGTAAATCGCGATATTCTACAATACCTAAATTTGGTTTTAAGGTCGTAAATTCATAATCCGCTATCTTAGGTTTTGCTGATGTTAAAACTGATAATAGGGTAGATTTACCAGCATTAGGAAAACCTACTAGGCCAACATCTGCTAATACTTTAAGTTCTAAGGTAATCGTTCTTTCTTCTGAAGGAATTCCGGGTTGGGCGTACCTTGGAGTTTGATTGGTAGAAGTTTTAAAGTGCCAGTTACCACGGCCACCCATACCTCCTTCAACCACAATTTTCTCTTCCCCGTCCTCAGTTATTTCAAATAAAATTTCATCGGTTTCAGTATCTTTTACCACGGTTCCTAAAGGCACTTCGACGTAATAATCCTGACCGTCTGCACCAGAACTTCTACCCCCACTTCCGTGTTCGCCGTGACCTGCTTTAACGTGTTTTCTAAATTTATGATGAAAAAGAGTCCAAAGGTTAGAATTACCTTTTATGATAATGTGGCCGCCTCGCCCACCGTCTCCGCCATCTGGGCCGCCTTTTTCAACAAACTTTTCGCGGTGTAGATGTGCAGAACCTTTACCTCCGTTACCAGAAGCAACGAACATTTTAACATAATCAACAAAATTTCCTTCAGTCATAATCTTTCAATCCTAATGTGATTTATAAATCGAAATTCCCACGAGGGTGGGAATTAATCTTATTCAAACTTTTGCAAACACTAAACTAGCTCGTCTATAACCTTACTCAAACGATCAGAAATATCCTGGATATCACCTATTCCATCAATACCATAATATTTATTCTGGGCAGAGTAGTAATCCTTTAGTATTGCCGTCTTGGCATAATATTCTGTAATCCTATTTCTTATAATTTTCTCATCCGCATCATCGGGTCTTCCACTAGTTAAACCTCTTTCTACAAGTCTTTTAACCAATACTTCATCGTTAACTTCTAGAGCGATCATCGCACTTATTTCTGAATCCTTAGAATTCAATAGTTCATCTAATGCTTTAGCTTGAGCTGAAGTACGAGGAAAACCATCAAAAATAAATCCTTTTGCCTGAGAATTTTTTTCAACTTCGGCGTTCAACATATCGATTGTGACCTTGTCCGGAACGAGTAGACCCTTATCCATATAGGATTTGGCCATCATACCTAGGGCAGTTTCATTTTTAATATTATATCTAAACACATCCCCTGTAGAAATATGAACTAAATGATAACGTTCTTTTAAAATCTGAGCTTGAGTTCCCTTTCCTGCGCCAGGTGGTCCAAATAGTACCAGATTGGTCATATGTTCAGTCGATTTAAGTTGGTAAATTTCAGGTAAATCTCGGCCTAGCCCATTATAATCCAGTCCGTATCCTACGATAAACTTATTGGGAATTTCCATTCCTATATAATGCAATTTATAGTCTTTTTTGTAAGCCTCTGGCTTATAGAAAAGTGTAGCAATCCTTAGGTCTTTTACGTTTTCATTTTCAAAAATTCTATGAACCTCTTCCAAAGTGTTGCCAGTGTCGATTATATCTTCTAGAACCACTACCGTTCTGTCGGTGAGGTCTTGGGTAAGACCAATTAAACGCTGAATGTCTTCTGTGGATTTCACGCCTTCGTACGAGGCTAACTTAATAAAGGTAACTTCGCAGGGATGCGGATATTTCTTTACAAAATCGCTCACATACATAAAGGAACCATTTAAGATTCCTACAAATACAGGAACAACATTCTTTAGGTCCGAGCTAATTTCATCTACCATTTTTTGAACGGTAGAATCAATATCTCTCGCCTTTATAAACGGTTTAAAATTAAGATCGTGAAGCTTTACCACAGGTTTATATTTTCGAAAGTGCAAAGATAATCAATAGATTCACGAATACCGAGTTTTTGAATTGTCAATTTAAAAGGCTATATCATTATTAACCTTATTTTTGCAGGTACAATTCGCATTCTAAACATGGATTATTTTTCTTCTGATTTTAAATTAGGAATTTTGGGCGGCGGCCAATTAGGCAAAATGCTGCTTTATACCACCAGAAAATTCGACATCTACACCTGCATTTTGGACCCTAGTGACGAAGCACCTTCAAAAATTGCCTGTAATGAATTCTACCAAGGTGATTTATTGGATTTTGAAACCGTTTACCAATTTGGGAAACGGGTGGACCTTCTTACAATCGAGATTGAGAATGTAAACATCGATGCGTTAGAAGTTTTGGAAAAAGAAGGCAAAACCGTTTATCCGTCTTCAGCAACCCTGAGAAAAATTCAGAATAAGGCTACCCAGAAACTTTTTTATGTGGACAACCAGATACCGACCGCAGATTTTTGTCGGTTTGCCTATGTATCAGAAATTCCTGATGCTGTTTCTAACGGAGCCTTAGAATATCCTTTTGTCTGGAAAATGACCAAATTTGGATATGATGGCAACGGAGTTAAAGTCATTAGGAATGAAAATGATCTAAAGGATTTACCAAGTGGTGAATGTATTGGAGAAAAATTGATTCCTTTTAAAAATGAGCTAGCAGTTATTGTGGCAAGGAATCCAAAGGGCGAAGTTGTTTCTTATCCGGTGGTAGAAATGGAATTTCATCCTGAAGCTAATCAAGTTGAATACGTGATTTGTCCGGCAAGAATTCCCAAGCATATTTCAGAAAAAGCCAGAGAAATTGCCTTAAAAGTTTCTAATGCCTACGAACACGTAGGTCTATTGGCGGTCGAAATGTTTTTGACCCAAGATGACGACATTCTTGTGAATGAAGTTGCTCCGAGACCACATAATAGTGGACACCACACCATAGAGTCTAGTTTCACTTCTCAATTTGAACAACATCTAAGAGCAATATTAAATTTGCCTCTTGGTAGTACTGAAAACAAGATTGGTGCGGTGATGGTAAATCTTGTGGGCGCTGAAGGTTTTGAAGGTGATGTGCAATACGAGAATATTTCGAAAATCTTAAATTTAGATGGAGTGACGCCTCATATTTATGGCAAAAGAAAGACAAGACCTTTTCGGAAAATGGGACACGTTACCATTGTAAATCAAGATATCCATCGGGCAAGAATGATTGCTGAAGAAGTAAAAAGAACTAACAAAGTTATTAGTAAATAAAATATAATCAACCCAAATCTAAAGGTAGATTCTACCCTAACATTTGGGAATTTAATAAACAATTTTATGAGCAAAGTCGGAATAATAATGGGCAGCAAGAGCGACTTACCCATAATGCAAGAAGCAATTGACATTTTAAAAGGATTTGATGTAGAGGTCGAAGTAGATATCGTTTCGGCTCACCGAACTCCAGAAAAAATGTTCGACTACGGTCAGAATGCGCACAACAGAGGGATTTCGGTGATAATTGCCGGCGCCGGCGGTGCGGCACATCTTCCGGGCATGATTGCTTCGTTGTCTCCTTTACCGATTATCGGCGTACCAATAAAAAGCAGAAATTCGATAGATGGCTGGGATTCGGTTTTATCTATTTTACAGATGCCGGCGGGCGTACCTGTTGCAACAGTAGCCTTAAATGGCGCGACCAATGCAGGAATCTTGGCGGCACAGATCATTGGTAGCTCAGATAAATGTGTGAGAGATAAAATTGAAGTTTACAAAAAGGGATTAAAAATTAAAGTTGAAGAATCTTCTAAAGATTTAAAATAAAAAGCATGAACGTTCTACTTAAACCGTTTGATACAAAATATAATACCGCACCGTTTTCTAAGATTTCTGATAAGGATTTTCTTCCTGCGTTTAAGGAAGCCATTGAAATGGCCAGAAAGGAAATAGATGAGATAACGGAAAATACCGAAGCACCATCCTTTAAAAATACAATAGAAGCTCTTGATTTTGCGGGCCATCAATTAGAAAGAATTTCTAGCATTTTTTTCAATCTTAATTCGGCTGAAACAAATGACAAAATTCAGAAGATTGCCCAAGAAGTCTCTCCTCTCCTATCAGAATTCGGTAACGACATCACCTTAAATGAGTTACTTTTTGAACGAGTTAAATCGGTTTATGAGCAACGTGAATCATTAAATCTAAATGTTGAACAATCGACTCTTCTTTCAAAAAAATATAAAAGTTTTTCAAGGAATGGCGCCAATCTACCAGATGACAAAAAAGAAAAATTACGAGAAGTAGATAAAAAACTGAGTCAACTTAAATTAAAGTTCGGCGAAAATGTTTTGGCTGAGACCAATGCATTTCAAATGCACTTAACTTACGAAAAAGATTTATCAGGTCTGCCGGAAGGAGAAATGGAAGCCGCAAGAGAAATGGCGGAGTCTAAAAATCTTGAAGGCTGGTTGGTAACGCTTCATCATCCTAGTTATATTCCATTTATGACCTACGCCAATAATCGCGATCTTCGGAAGAAATTAACGATTGCGGCGGGTAAAAAAGCATTTCAGGATAATGAATATAACAATGAAGATAATGTTTTAGAAATAGCAAAACTGCGTCATAAGAGAGCAAATTTGCTTGGTTATAAAACACACGCTCATTTTGTATTGGAAGAAAGAATGGCCAAAACGCCAGAGTCGGTAACGACTTTCTTAAATGATTTAAAAGCGAAAGCAAAACCGGCTGCCGAACGCGAATTTAAAAATCTTGAAAGTTTCGCCAAGGATTTAGATGGTATAGATACACTTCAAAAATGGGACTCAGCTTTTTATGCTGAAAAATTGAAACAAAAATTATTCGACCTAGATGACGAAAAGCTAAAACCTTATTTTCAACTTGAAAAAGTCGTACAAGGCGCTTTTGATATTGCAGGGAAGTTATATGGTCTTCATTTTGAAGAAATAAAGGATGTTGATGTGTATCATGAAGACGTAAAAACCTTTAAGGTTACTGACGACGAAGGCAACTTACTTTCGATTTTTTATACCGATTTCTTCCCGAGGGAAGGCAAACGTAATGGCGCTTGGATGACTTCTTACAAGCCTCAATTCAATTTAAACGGAAATAATGAACGTCCGCATATTTCAATAGTTTGCAATTTTACCAAACCGGTCCAAAGCCGCGTGGATGGAAAAACCAAGAGCAAGCCTTCACTATTAACTTTTAATGAAGTCACGACGCTCTTTCACGAATTTGGTCACGCACTACACGGTATGCTGGCGAATACTACTTACCCAAGTCTTTCTGGCACAAGTGTATTCTGGGATTTCGTAGAATTACCAAGTCAGGTGATGGAAAATTGGTGTTACGAGAAAGAAGCTTTGGAACTTTTTGCTCATCATTATGAAACAGACGAACTTATTCCGATGGATTACGTCAAAAAAATTAAGGAATCGGCCGCTTTTAATGAAGGCCTTCAAACTTTAAGACAGATAAGTTTTGGACTTTTAGATATGGGCTGGCACGGAATTAATCCAGATACTATCAATAATGTCAAAAAACATGAAACTGAAGCTTTTGCCGATACCCAACTTTTTCCAGATATAGAAGAAAATTGTATGAGCACCTCATTTTCCCATATTTTTCAAGGCGGATATTCTGCAGGGTATTATAGCTACAAATGGGCAGAAGTATTAGATGCAGATGCTTTTGAAATGTTTCAAACTAAAGGAATATTTGATAAAGAAGTGGCAAAACTTTTCAAGGATAATGTGCTTTCTCAAGGCGGTATAGAAGACCCAATGGTTCTTTATAAACGCTTCCGAGGCAAAGAACCTCAGCCAGATGCATTGCTTAAAAGGGCAGGTCTTCTAGAAAAAGAGTAATGTATTTACTTATCTTTACTTCAAAATTCGCAACCTAAAAAGATGCCTACCAACCAGCTAGATCCAAAACAGTGGATCGATATGTATTCTGATTATCTCTTTAACTATACGGTGACCCGCATAAATGATAGAGAATTGGCCAAGGATTTGGTGCAGGAAACATTTTACGCTGGTCTTAAATCCATGAAGAATTTTAAAGGTGAAGCCAGCGAAAGAACGTGGTTGGTATCTATTTTAAAGCGTAAGATCATTGATCAATATAGAAAACAGAATAGTAAAAAAGGAAAAGCCGAAGTTAGGATGACCTATATCGGTGAGGATGATGAGGGAGATTGGCTAGAAGAAAGAGTGCCCGATAGCACCGACCTTAATGCCGAAGATAAAATGGAGAATGAAGAACTTGGGGACGCCATTTACGGATGTATGGAGAAACTTACTCCTAAACAGGCCGAGGTTTTTAAAATGAAGACAATCTTGCAATACGAAACTGAGGCAATTTGCAGCAAACTCAACATTACGCCATCTAACCTTTGGGTAATTATACATAGGGCGAGACAGACGTTGGCAGAATGTTTAGAAAAAAACTGGTACCAAAGCAGATGAAAAAGAGTTTATTATTTATTTCATTGGATGAAGCTCATCATATTTGCGACAAAGCTCAATATGAAGAAGCCACCGGTTGGGAACGCTTTAAACTAAAGCTTCGATATACTTGGTGTCGGTTTACACGCAATTATATCAAGAGAAACACTTTACTCACTGAGACGTTTCAAAATAACAAACTTCATTTTCTTCGACCTGAAGAAATCAATTCCTTCAAAAGAGAGTTCGATTTGGCTCTAAAAAACAATCGCGATAATTAGCCAATAGATTGGAATGGCTTCCACCCAAAAAGAACTATAATATTCGTCTTGGTGTTTTTTAGAAAAAACCAAAAATCCTATAGAAATCAAGGAAATCAAAAAGAGCACAAACATTTCACTATAATTTATATCGGAGCGGAAAAAATTCAGACCAAAAAATAAAACCGTCATTAAAGTTCCTGCAATTTTAGCTTGAAGAATTCCTATTTTCTGCGGAAGAGTAGATAATTTAATGCTATCGTACTTTATATCCCTGATTTCAAAAGGTAGAATCCACACTAATACAATCAAAAATCTTTGAAGCGCAACAATCAGCACTTCGTTAGAAACTGAGATTTCATTATTTATTAGCGGTATTATCACGGTAGAACAGCTCCAGACAAAAGCAATTACATAGATTTTAAAACCGCTGATGCTCCGTAAATTTTTTTCTTGGTTTAAAAAATAACTCTTTGGTAAAACCGGAATGGCATAAAAAAAAGTGATCAATCCGAAGATTACCAGATACATGATTGTTTCTCCGTTTAATTTTAAGGTGAAATAAATCAGTACTAAAAAACTAATGGCCGAAAAGATTTGAATAACCTGAAGCCAGTTCGCTAAACTTCTATGGTGGAATTTGGCAAGTCCAAAATACTTTACAAAATTGTAGCCGGTGATAGTAGCAAAAAAATTAAACCACAGAATTGTGCTGTCTTCAATTTCAAAATCCAAAAGGGTGACCCAGGTCATTGCAACAACCGCCAACGCAACGTGAATACTACTGTTTAAATAGAAATCAAAAACACTCTTTAGGCCACGCATAAAGCAAAAGTAACCAAAGTGTTGATAAGGTTAATTGTTCTTCAAAAACTTTCAATTCAACATCCAAAAAATGCATAATATATTGTGTAATTTTGCGTCTCTAAATTTGCATCCTTAACAGATCCACACTTAAAAATGAATACAAATTCTTTTGCTCTTCGCCACATAGGACCCAGTGAAAATGAACAAAGCGAAATGCTCAATGCAATCGGCGCTAATAGTATTGATCAACTTATTTACGAAACTATTCCCGACGATATTAAGCTTAAAAATCCTTTAGATTTAGATGCTCCGATGTCAGAATATGAATATTCTGTGCACATCAACGAGCTGAGTAAGAAGAACAAAATTTTCAAGAATTACATCGGTCTTGGATATCATCCTACCATTTTACCGGCGGTAATCCAAAGAAATATTTTAGAAAACCCGGGATGGTACACCGCTTACACGCCTTACCAAGCAGAGATTGCCCAAGGTAGATTAGAAGCCTTGTTAAACTTCCAGACCATGGTAACCGATTTAACCGGTATGGAATTGGCGAATGCAAGTTTATTGGACGAAAGCACTGCCGCGGCAGAAGCAATGAGCCTTTTATTTGCAGTTCGTGACCGTGACCAAAAGAAAAATAATGTCAACAAATTCTTTGTTTCTGACAAAGTTCTTCCGCAGACAATTTCCTTATTACAAACAAGGGCAGAACCAATTGGTATCGAACTTAACATAGGAAAAGAAGAGATTTTCGACTTTCACGATGACCATTTTGGCGCTCTACTACAATATCCAGGGAGCGACGGTGGTATTACCGATATTAAAAAGTTAATTGAAGACGCCAATAATTCGGGTATCAAAGTAGCGGTTGCTGCAGATATTATGAGTTTGGTAATTTTAGAAGCTCCAGGAAATTTTGGTGCCGATGTAGTTATTGGGACCACCCAACGTTTCGGGATTCCGATGGGCTACGGTGGACCTCACGCAGCATTTTTTGCCACTAAAGAAGAATACAAACGAGAAATCCCAGGTCGTATCATTGGAGTAACCAAGGATGCTAATGGAAACAGAGCTTTAAGGATGGCATTGCAAACCCGGGAACAGCATATAAAGAGAGATCGGGCGACTTCCAATATTTGCACCGCACAAGTCCTTTTGGCAGTAATGGCGGGGATGTATTCTGTTTATCATGGACCAGAAGGCTTAAGGTATATCGCTGAAAATATTCACAATAAAGCTTCAAATTTGGCCGAAGCCTTCACAAATGCTGGAGTTGAGCAGGTGAATGAATTTTTCTTTGATACTATTCAAATTAAAGCAGATGCAGATAGAGTGAAGCAAATAGCAGAATCTAAGGAAATTAATTTCTTTTATCCAGGTTCTGATTGCATTACTATTTCGATCAACGAAACAACTTCTCTAGCTGATTTAAATGATATTATTTTAGTTTTTAATGAAGCACTAGATCTTAATATTTCTAAAATTGAAAGCTTAAAGGAATTAACCAATCTTCCGGCTAATCTTAGTCGTAAAAGTGGATTTCTAGAATTAGAGATTTTCAACCGTTATCAGTCGGAAACAGAATTGATGCGTTATATAAAATCATTAGAAAGAAAAGATCTTTCCTTGAATCATTCTATGATTTCTCTAGGATCTTGTACCATGAAGTTGAACGCAGCATCAGAAATGTTACCGCTTAGTTCTCCTAATTGGGGAGCGATGCATCCCTTTGCGCCGATAGATCAAGTTGAAGGTTATCAAATTGTTTTAAAGACCTTAGAAGACCAGTTAACCGAGATTACGGGTTTCTCCGCTACCTCACTTCAACCAAATTCTGGAGCTCAGGGAGAATATGCAGGTTTAATGGTGATTAAAGCTTTTCACGAAGCAAACGGAAACACGCATAGAAATATTTGTATCATTCCATCGTCGGCACACGGTACAAACCCCGCAAGTGCAGTAATGGCCGGGATGAAAGTTGTGGTTACAAAATCAACGGAAGAGGGAAATATAGACATTGATGACTTAAGGGAAAAGGCAGAATTATACAAAGACAATCTTGCCGCTCTTATGGTTACCTATCCTTCTACTCACGGTGTTTACGAATCAGGTATACGTGAGATTACCAAAATAATTCACGATAACGGTGGTCAAGTCTATATGGATGGCGCCAATATGAATGCGCAGGTAGGGCTTACCAATCCAGGAAACATTGGTGCCGATGTCTGTCATTTAAATTTACATAAAACGTTTGCCATTCCTCACGGTGGTGGTGGTCCTGGTGTTGGTCCAATTTGTGTGGCAGAACAACTCGTACCATTTTTACCGGGCAATCCAATAATAAAAGTTGGAGGAGAACAAGCGATTACTGCCATATCTTCTGCGCCTTACGGCTCAGCATTAGCCTGCTTGATTTCTTATGGTTATATAAAAATGCTTGGAGCTGAAGGTTTAAAGAAATCAACCGAAATAGCGATTTTAAATGCTAACTACATTAAGAAACGTTTGGAGGGACAATTTGATACGCTGTATTCTGGTGAGCGCGGCAGAGCTGCTCATGAAATGATTATTGACTGTCGTCCTTTTAAAGCAAATGGAATTGAAGTTGTAGATATCGCTAAACGTCTTATGGATTACGGATTTCATGCGCCGACAGTTTCATTCCCAGTAGCAGGAACGATGATGATCGAACCGACAGAAAGTGAAAGCAAGGAAGAAATTGACCGTTTCTGTGATGCCATGATTTCCATCAAAAAAGAAATCGATGCAATCGATAAGTCACAAACCGATAATTTATTGAAGAATGCACCCCATACGGTAGACCTTTTAACGGCTACTAATTGGGATTTCCCATATACTCGGGAAGAGGCGGCATTTCCTTTGGAATTCGTGAGAGATAATAAATTTTGGCCCTCAGTAAGACGTGTAGACGACGCCTATGGAGACAGAAATCTTATCTGTACTTGTGCGCCGATTGAAGAATATATGGACGCTTAATCTATTTGCTAGTCAATCAGATAGGTTTTGCACAGATTTTTTTTAAATTTGGGCGAAATTTTTGATGTACTGAAAACTTAATACTTAGAAGTGTTTTACTTATTATTTGGTTATTTACATACATTAGTAAAAAATTCTACTAATACCCCCTAAATGGCAATAAAGATTACTGGTACAGGTAGCTATATCCCTGACATAGTTGAAAAGAACGCTGATTTTATTAATCATCAATTCTTGGATACTGCCGGCAATAATTTTTCTCATGAGAACCATGTTATCATCGAAAAATTTGAAGCTATTACAGGTATTGGCGAGCGACGGTATGCTGAAGAATCTCAAAACTCTTCAGATTTAGCCTTTTTTGCCGCCGAGAAAGCCATTAAAGATGCCAATATTGATCCAGAAACATTAGATTATATAATCGTTGCGCACAATTTTGGCGATGTAAAAGCCAATGGTGAGCAAAGTGATTTGGTTCCTTGTTTGGCTTCTCGAGTAAAGCACAATCTAAGGATTAAAAATCCTAAATGTGTTGCCTACGATATTCTTTTCGGATGTCCTGGCTGGCTAGAAGCTCTGATTCAGGCAAAAGCTTTTATTTCTGCTGGAATCGCAAAAAAATGTTTGGTTATTGGCAGCGAAACCCTTTCCCGGGTAGTAGACAAACACGACCGCGATTCGATGATTTATTCAGATGGCGCTGGTGCCACGGTTGTAGAATTTGTAGATGGTGAAGACGGAATATTAGCTCATGAAACGATGAGCTTCACTTTTGACGAAGCTTATTATCTAAATTTTGCTAAGTCAAATAATCAAACGCTAAGTCCTGATACTAGATATCTCAAAATGGATGGTCGGAAAATTTACGAATTCGCCCTTTCGCACGTACCAAATGCCATCAAAACCTGTCTGGAAAAAAGTGGAATGGATATTACGGATGTAAAGAAAATCTTTATCCATCAGGCCAATGAGAAAATGGATGAAGCCATTTTAAAACGTCTCTACCGCTTGTATGGCACTAAAATACCTGATGATATTATGCCAATGAGCATTCATTATCTTGGAAATAGTTCTGTCGCTACCATTCCGACATTACTTGACCTTGTAAGAAATAATCAACTTGAAAATCATAGTCTCCAAAAAGGAGATGTTATCGTTTTTGCCAGTGTAGGAGGCGGAATGCATATCAACGCAGCGGTTTATAAATATTGATTTTAAGGTAATCACCTTAAACATGTACGATAAAACTTTTCCGAATAAGAGATATAAACTCACCTTAGAGTTTATGAATCAGCATATTTCGAAAAATTCGAAGATATTAGACCTCGGCGTAAAAAATCCATTTTCTAAAATTCTTCAGGAAGATGGTTACGCTGTAAAAAATACTGATGGAGAAGATTTAGATGAAAATATAGAGAATCTGGTTGCTTCTGATGCCGATGTAACAACGGCTTTCGAAATCTTTGAACATCTGCTTTCGCCATATCATGTTTTAAAGAATATTAAATCTGATAAATTGGTGGCAAGCGTCCCTCTACGGCTTTGGTTTTCTAAAGCTTATCAAGATAAAAACGATCCGCGCGATAGACATTATCATGAATTTGAAGATTGGCAGTTCGACTGGTTGCTCGAGAAAACGGGTTGGATTATTAAAGATTCTAATAAATGGACCAATCCGGTTAAAAAATTAGGAATCAGACCTCTGCTCAGGTTTTTTACAAACCGTTATTACATCGTTTACGCCGTGCGCAAGAAGTGATTATTTTGAATACTTCATGCTTAAAATGAAAATTTCAAATATTCCGAATAACTTCAACCTATGAAATTCTGTATCATTATTCCCGCTCATAATGAAGTAGACTTTATTGGAAAAACGCTTCAATCTTTGTCAAAACAAACATTGTTGCCTTCAGAAGTCATTGTTGTAAACGACAATTCTACCGACAATACCTCGAGTATTATTAAAGATTTTACTGAGAAATATGCGTTTATAAAATCCATAAACATCATATCGTCGGACCAGCATATGCCCGGCACAAAAATCATTAATGCCTTTAATAAAGGTTTAGAAGCTGTAAAAGAAGAATACGACATTCTCTGCAAGTTCGATGCAGATCTCATTTTCCCAAGTGAATACCTTGAAAAACTTTCAATTCATTTTGATAAAGATAAAAAACTCGGCATGGCAGCTGGCTTTTGCTATATTGAAGAAAACGGGAATTGGAAGCTAGAAAATCTCACTAGAAAGGACCATATTAGAGGCGCCTTAAAGGCGTATAGAAAAGAATGTTTTAAAGAAATGGGTGGCCTTAAGGAATCCATTGGTTGGGACACGGTTGACGAATTGTTGGCAATCTTTCACGGCTGGAATCTTTTGACCGATCCTAGATTAATGGTAAAACATTTAAAACCTACGGGGCAGAGTTATTCCAAAAAATCACAATACCTTCAAGGTGAAGCTTTTTTTAAAATGAGATATGGGCTTCTAATTACCACAATCACCGCTGCAAAAATGGCGATGAAGAAAAAGAATTCTAAAGTATTTCAAGATTATATTCAAGGGTATTTAAAAGCAAAAAATGGCGATATTAAACCAATCGTTTCCGAAGAAGAAGGTCGTTTTATAAGAAGTTACCGCTGGAAAGGGATAAAGGAAAAGTTTTCAAGATAAAAAAACCTCATTGTTAACTTATCGATTCCTCCAAAAGAATGGAGTCAATAATATAAGAACCGTAAAAAGTTCTAGCCTTCCAATCAACATTAAAAATGCTGCCCACCATTTCCCAATTCCGGGCAAGGCGGAATAATTATTTACTGGACCAAAATCTCCGAGCGCAGGACCAACATTTCCTAATGTAGAAGCCGCAAGACCTACCGAGGATTCAAAATTGATTTGCATCATCGAAAATCCGAGTGCGCCGACAATAAATGAGAGCATATAAAGGATGAAGAATCCGAGAATATTAAAAACGATTTCTCCGGGAACCGACTTCATATTATAACGAACCGGCAGCACTGCATTGGGGTGGAGGGCGCGTTTAAACTCTAAAAATCCATTTTTTATTAGGATAAGGTGTCTCATTACTTTTACACCACCTGCGGTACTCCCTGCGCTTCCTCCCAAGAACATAAGTCCAAAAAAGAACACCACCAAGAACGGCGTGAAAAGCGTAAAATCTGCCGTTACAAATCCGGTTGTCGTGATTACGGTCAAAACTTGAAAGAGCGCGTGTCTAAAAGAACTTTCTGCCCGACCCCAAACCATAGGATGATTGATACTCGATAATAAAAAATCTGCTCTAAAGTAAATTATCGTCGCGGCAATAATCGTGAATATAACAATGAATTTAAAGTATAGTTTAAATTCTTCATCTTGCAAGATCTTGCTAAATTTCCCCTTAAAGGCAAAGTAGCTTAAGACAAAATTTGTCCCCGCCAAAAACATAAAAAGAATAATAATATATTGAATGATTGGTTCTCCGTTCCAATAGGCAACACTGGCATTTTTAGTTGAAAATCCTCCGGTTGATAAGGTACAGAGCGCATGATTGATTGCGTCGAAAAAGGACATCCCCGCAGCTTTCAATAATACCGTTTCTGCTGCGGTATAACCAAAATAAATCAACCATAAACGTTTGGCAGTATCGGTAATCCGCGGATGTAATTTGTCTGCATTGGGACCGGGTGATTCCGCAGCAAACAGCTGCATTCCCCCAATTCCTAATAGAGGTAATATGGCAATTGCAAGTACGATGATTCCCATGCCACCGATCCAATGGGTTAAACTTCTCCAGAACAACACACCTTTTGGTACGACTTCAATATCATTTAAAATCGTGGCGCCGGTGGTTGTGTAGCCGGACATTGTTTCGAAAAAGGCGTTGGTAAATGAAGGTATAGTCTCAGTAACCAAATATGGAAGTGTACCGGTTAAGGACATGACGATCCACCCAAAAGTTACCACGATATAACCTTCCCTTTTCTTAAGTTCTTTTTTATGATCTCTCGTAAAAAACATGAAAACCGCGCCTACAAGACAGGCCGCAGCTCCGGCGAGACACAATTGCATGGTAACTCCGTCTTTGTAAATCAAACTTACTAATGCCGAAAGCAAAATAAATCCACCATTAAAAAGGATTAGAAGCCCAAAAAAATGAAGGATTATCTTTAAATTGATTTTCATATTAAACGGAGAACGTTCATTAAACGAAGAATTTTTCTATATCAGAAATTGAACGAGGCAGACAACAAACCACTACCCTATCTCCAATTTCAATTACAAAATCTCCCAGCGGAATCTTGCCAACTCCATTACGGATGACACCTCCGATAATTGCAGATCTAGGAAAATCTAAATCCTTTATTTTTTTCTTGGTCACCTTACATTGAGTAGTAACCTTAAACTCCAGAAGTTCGGCGTTCATATTGGTTAGTTTGGTCATTGCCACAACTTCACCTTTTCTAATGTATCTAAAAATGTTATTGGCTGCCAATAGCTTTTTGTTCACCAACGTATCGATACCAATCGAATGAGAAAGCTGGTAATAATCCATATTTTCTACCAAGGCAATCGTTTTTTTAACGCCCTTAGACTTTGCCACTAAACAGGACATGATATTTATTTCGGAATTACCAGTGACCGCGATAAAAGCATCCATATCAGAGATATTTTCTTCTTCCAGCAAATCCACGTTACGCCCATCACCATTTATCACCAAGGTACTTGGCAAATCTTCGGCTAAATCAAAAGCAATATCCTTATCGCTTTCAACCAGTTTTACTCTATAATTGTGCGAGCAAAGATCTTTGGCCGTCTTTTGGCCGATTTTACTTCCGCCCAAAATCATAATATCTTTGATATCGGTTTTAATCTTACCAGACATCGCGAAAAGTTCTTCGTCTCCACCTTTTGAAGTAATAAAAACGACGGTATCGCCTTCCTTAAAGATGGTATCACCTCTAGGAATTATGGTATAATGGGTTGCCAAACGCTGAATTGCAATTGGTACAAAATGAAGTTCTGGATACAATTCTGCAGCTTGTTGCACCGTCTTTCCAACAAAAGTCGCGGTCCTAGGAAGCCTTAAACTTAACATGGTTAACGCGCCATCTTCAAACTCGTAACTATCGTTAAAACCATATTGATTCAACAATAATTCTATCTCGGCGGCGGCAAGGCTTTCAGGAGAAATCAATTCATCGATACCAAACTGTGAAAAACCAACTTCTTCCTTTTGCTCGATAAATTCAGCGTTAGAAATCCTGGCAATTGTTCGCTTGGCACCTAATTGCTTGGCTAATACACATGCCGTAATATTGGTAGTTTCAGAAGAGGTTACGGCTATAAAAAGCGTAGTCTGTTCTATCTGCGCGTCCTTTAAAATTTTTATTGAAGTTGCATCCCCTTTAATGACCCTAATGTCTAAATGGTCATTGGCGTAAGCCAAACTCTTTCTATCGGTATCTATAAGGGTAATTTCCTGTGCTTCATAAGAAAGTAGTTTTGCCAAATGAAACCCTACTTCACCCGCACCGGCGATGATTATTTTCATGTGATGAGATTACAGATATTATTATAACTCAGTAGTAATATGTTGCGTTTGATTGTAGAAATCAAAATGAGATGTTGATAATAATACTGGCAAATATAGTGTAAAATATAATGATCTTTCCTTTATAGGACTAATATAATACCCTGTTTTCGCAACCCAACTTGAATCTAAAATTCTATATTTGTTCAAAATTGTACTCGTTTGAAAATTACCCCATATAAGGATAGCAATCGCACTAAAAAGGAGCAAGTATCGGACATGTTCGACACTATTTCTGGTGAATACGACAACCTGAACCGGGTGATTTCGTTCGGTATTGATGTTAAATGGCGTAAGAAGGTTGTGGATTTGGTGCAGAAATCAAATCCTAGCAATATTTTGGACATTGCCACGGGTACTGGCGACTTGGCCATTGCGCTCGCTAAAACTTCAGCCAAAAATATTGTTGGCTTAGACATAAGCGAAGGAATGCTCGATGTTGGGAGAAAAAAGATTAAGGCGAAGAATCTTGGTGATAAGATTGAAATGGTTACTGGAGATTCCGAAAACCTTCCTTTTGAAGACAATACTTTTGATGCCATTACCGTAGCTTTTGGCGTTAGGAACTTTGAAAATCTAGAAGTTGGTCTCGCAGAAATACTCAGAGTGTTAAAACCAAAAGGCACATTCGTTATCCTTGAAACTTCTGTTCCGGAAAAAACTCCTTTTAAGCAGGGCTACAAGTTATATTCAAAAAACATTTTGCCTTACATCGGTAAACTTTTCTCAAAAGACCAGTCTGCCTACTCCTATTTAAGCGAATCTGCATCGGTATTTCCCTATGGTGAAGAGTTGAACAATATTTTAAGACAAATTGGGTTTATAAGTGTCGAAGACCTTCCCCAAACATTTGGGGTGGCAACAATTTATACGGCTTCCAAATAATTGTATGAAAAAAATACTTATCATTTTAACCATATTTTTCTTGTGCCAAAACCTTCCGGCCCAAATCTTTACCAAGGAAAAAATTCCGAATATTGAAAATTTTGACCAGCAGCTTTTAACCTGGGGTTTCTATTTAGGTCTTAACAATTACGATTTCAAATTTACTTACGATAAAAAAGTCAAGGATATTTTAGTGAACAAGAATGTCGGGTTTAGCGTAGGACTCGTTTCTGATTTGCGGGTAAATAATTTCGTTAACCTAAGATTTGAACCGGGTCTTTTTATCTCTCAAAGAGATTTGATCTATGACCCAAGTTATTTTGATGGGATGGAATACAATGATAACGATTTGATTAGGGAAGTGAAATCTACATATATCCATTTTCCTTTATTGTTGAAAGTTTCTACCAAGCGACTTAATAACTTTAAGCCTTTTATTTTAGGTGGTTTCTCAACTGCTTTAAATTTATCGAGCAATCAGGAAAACCCAGACGATAACAGCGTCGGGCAATTTAGAACCAAGAAAAGCGTTAATTTCTACGAACTTGGTATCGGTATTGACTTTTATCTATACTGGTTCAAGTTTACGCCATCCTTAAGAGGAATCTTTGCTATCAATGATGAAGTTATTAGGGATAAAGACGCCAACAGTCCATGGACGGGAGATATCGCCACTATGAAGACACGAGGCGTATTCTTAAATTTTACTTTTCAATAAAATTTCTTCGGAATTCATTTAGACATATCGCGGTCGCGGTGGCCACGTTAAGACTTTCTACATTGCTTACTTTATTGAAGCGAGGTATTGTAATCGATTTTTCTACTAATCCCAACATTTTTTCTGAAATGCCTTTAGCTTCATTGCCCATTAATAAAATAGCGTCTTCCGGCAACTGCGTTTTATAAATGGAATGTCCTTCTAGCATGGTCGCGTAGACCGGACTTTTAGAATTTTCTAAAAATTCAAATAAATCGAGATAAACTACATGTATCCTGGCCAGAGAACCCATGGTCGATTGTACTACTTTGGGATTATAACAATCTACAGTATCTGCACTACAGATTAAATGCTCCACTCCAAACCAATCGCAGAGTCTTATAATGGTCCCTAAATTACCAGGATCTCTTATGGCATCCAGAGCCACGACCAGTCCTTTAGTTTTGGTTACATTTTGCTTCGGCAGTTTAAATAATGCCAGCGCCGTGTTAGGAGTAGTTAATTGGCTTATTTTCTTTAATTCATTTTCGGTGACTTCAGTATAGTCCACTTTATACAAATCGGAAGTGGCAAAAAGTGAATACAATTCAAATTTAGAATTCAAGAATTCCCTTATCCCTTTTTCACCTTCTACAATAAATAATTGGTGCTGGTTCCTAAATTTTTTGGAAGCCAAGGAAGAAATAAGTTTAAGTTGATTATTTGTAAGCATTCAATTGTGATTACATTTGTTAATACCATACAAAGTAATACTTTTTTGGACTAATAATTGTGGAGCGGTTAGTTCTAAAAAAAGTAAATTTGGCTCTGATCAAAAATTAAAAATTCTGTCTTGGGTTATCCATTTATTAGATCGACTTTTCTAATTTCTATTTGCATACTGTTTTTTTCGTGTAATGTTCTAAAACGTGTAAACGAAGGGGAACGGTTACTGACGGACAATACCGTTTTGGTAAATGACAAAAAGGATAATTCTGAAAAAGTTAGCAGTTTAATTTATCAGAAGCCCAACGGCAAACTTCTTGGCGTACCGATAAGATTGCATCTCTACAATCTGGCTCGTCCTAATATCGATTCTATTCTTCAAGCAAAATATCGAAATCCGGACGACCCAAAAACTGGACTCAAAAATTTTCTCTCAGAGAAACAGTATGAAGCTTTAATAAATTCAAAGAAAAATTTCAATTCTTGGTTAAAGAGAACGGGGGAAGCACCAGCGATTATTGACGAGAACAAAGCCGAACGTTCTGCCGTTTTGATGCGGAAATATTATTTTAGTGTTGGGTATTTTGACGCCCAAACGTCCTATGAGATTACTGCTGAAGATTCTCTTAAAGCAAAGGTTATCTATAATATTGAAACCGGCCAACCACATCTTCTGGACACCATTACTAAAATCATTTACACTCCAATAGTAGATTCACTTTACACTAAGATTGAAGGTGGTTCACTAATTAAAAAAGGAGAACCATATAAGGAAGATAATTTTGAAAATGAGCGTGAAAGAATCACAACTTCATTAAGAAATTCTGGTCTATATCATTTTCAGGAAGACAATGTTCTTTTTGAAATTGACACCATTGGATTGGACCACAAGGTAAATTCAACCTTAATCATCAACAATCGCGCGATAAGGGTCGGCGATTCAACTGAAAGAGTGCCCTTCAAGATCTGGAAAATAAAAGATGTAAATGTATATCCGGATTACACTTACGAAAATCGCAACCTATCAATAAAGGATTCGGTTTCATACAATGGCTACCATATTTACACTTACGATAAACTGCGTTATCGTCCCAAGGCTTTAGCCGACGCCATATTTTTGGCAAAAGATGATGTCTATAGAAATATTAACATCACACGGACGGCGCGTTATCTGAGCGAACTTAATACTTTTAATTATCCATCTATCGAGGCTACAGAAAATGCCGATACTACCTTGACCTATAATATCTTCTTATCTCCTAAAAAGAAATATAACCTAGGCTTTAACTTCGATGTCACACAAAGTAATATTCAAACGATTGGTTTCTCATTTAGTACGGGTCTCAACATCAGAAATATTTTTAGAGGAGCCGAAAATTTAGAAGTGTCGGCTATAGGTTCTATTGGTAGTTCTAAGGACGCAGCGATTCCCAACGACCAGTTTTTTGACATAAACGAAATTGGGGCTAATATGAAGTTGATATTTCCAAGGATTTTTTCGCCGTTTAATACCGATAAAATCATCCCGAAATATATGTCGCCAAACACAAGAATCACCTTGGCAGCATCGGCACAACGTAATATCGGACTCGATAAGCAATCCTTCACCGGAAGTTTTAATTATAACTGGAAACCTACCAAATCGGTAAGTTTAAACACGGATATTTTTAATGTTCAATATGTAAAGAATCTCAACGTCGCCAATTATTTTGGAGTCTATCAAAACTCCTTTAGCCGCCTCAACCAAATTGCTACCCAAATTGGTTATATACCCGATGACCAAACCCTTAGTATCCCAACTGGTGCTAACTTTTTTATTAATGATGTCCTAAGCAATAATACAAATTTACAACCAAACGACGATCGCTATATCAGTGTGAGCAATATTAGCCAAAGGAAAGACCGACTTACGGAAGACAACTTGATATTCGCTTCAAATTTTAGTTTTGTAAAGGATAAACGGGACAACCTTTTTGACGATGATTTTTCAATTTTTAGGGTAAGACTGGAGTTGGCAGGAAATTTACTTTCAAACTTGGCGGGAGTTTTCAACATAAAGAAAGACGCAAGTGACCGATACCAAGTTTTTGGAGTAGCATTTTCACAGTATGCCAAAACAGAGATAGATTACGTGAAGTATTATAACCTTGGCAACAAAAATATTTTCGCATTTAGAACCTATTTGGGGATTGCAGTTCCTTATGGAAATTCTACCAACATCCCATTTGCAAAAAGTTTCTTTGCAGGTGGACCAAATGACAACCGCGCTTGGTCAGCATTTACTTTAGGTCCAGGAAGTAGTAAAAATACTAACGAATTCAATGAAGCTAATCTGAAGCTTATGGCAAGTATAGAACAAAGATTCAATCTACTCGGCCCATTAAATGGTGCACTTTTCGTAGATATCGGAAACATTTGGAATGTTTTTGATGACGTTATCGACGATGCCGCAACCTTTGATGGTTTAGGCTCTCTTCGGGATATTGCGGTAGGCACCGGGTTTGGACTGCGATACGATTTCAACTATTTTGTATTGAGGGGAGATATTGGTTTTAAGACCTACAATCCGGCCTACGATTTGGGTTCTCGCTGGTTTAAGGATTATAAGTTTGGTAGCGCGGTATATAATATTGGTATCAACTATCCATTTTAATTCTCATAGCCAGAATAAGGACTTCTTTAGGCCGCTTGCTTTTAAAGACTTCATAAACTGCAACCTTAGTGGGGGCTGATTTCAATAAAAAATTCGTTATTTTTGACAAACTATTTTAATCAACTAAGACCATAACATGTCACATAATATAAAAGCAGGTGTAGCCACTGGAAATGAAGTTCAAGCGATTTTTAAACTTGCAAAGGAAAAAGGGTTTGCGTTACCTGCTGTAAATGTTATTGGGTCCAATACTGTAAATGCGGTCTTAGAAACTGCTGCTAAATTAAATGCACCGGTTATCATTCAATTTTCTAATGGTGGCGCACAGTTTAATGCTGGTAAAGCACTAAGCAACGAAAACCAAAAGGCTGCAATTGCCGGCGGTATTGCTGGGGCTAAGCATGTTCATTTGTTAGCTGAAGCATACGGTGTACCAGTTATATTGCACACAGATCATTGCGCAAAGAAATTATTGCCTTGGATAGATGGTTTGTTAGACGCTAGCGAAGAGTATTTTAAAGAAAAAGGCAAGCCTCTTTACAGTTCTCATATGTTGGATCTTTCTGAAGAACCGATAGAAGAGAATATAGAAATCTGCAAAACCTACCTTAAAAGGATGAGCAAGATGGGGATGACCCTAGAAATTGAATTAGGAATTACTGGAGGTGAAGAAGATGGTGTTGATAATTCTGATGTAGACGATTCAAAATTATATACCCAACCAGAAGAAGTTGCTTACGCTTACGAAGAATTAAGCAAAATCAGTGATCAATTTACAATCGCTGCTGCTTTTGGAAACGTTCATGGAGTTTATAAGCCAGGTAACGTTAAGTTGACGCCTAAAATCCTTAGAAATTCCCAAGACCACATTACTAAAAAATATGGCGTGAAACAAAATCATATCGATTTTGTATTTCATGGTGGTTCGGGCTCTACGGTTGAAGAAATTCGTGAAGCTATTGGTTATGGTGTTATAAAGATGAATATCGATACCGATATGCAATATGCATTTTTGACCGGGGTTAGAGATTATATTCAAGATAAAAAAGACTTTTTACAAGCACAAATAGGTAATCCTGAAGGAGACGACGTCCCTAATAAAAAATATTACGATCCACGTGTTTGGTTAAGAAAAGGTGAAGAATCTTTCGTTGAAAGATTAGAAAAAGCATTTGAAGACCTTAACAACGTAAACACGCTCTAACTTACCGAAATCAACTGTAAATTTTTGAGAATCTAAAATCGTAGATCAATATGTCCTGGTTCAAAAGAAAGACTAAAGGAATTACCACAAGCACCGAAGAAAAAAAAGACACCCCAAAAGGCCTTTGGTACAAATCCCCAACAGGAAAGATTATTGACACGGACGAGCTAGAAAAGAATTTCTATGTTAGTCCAGAAGATGGTTACCACGTTAGGATAGGAAGCAAGGAATACTTTCAGATTCTTTTTGACGAGAATAAGTTTAAGGAACTAGATGCTGGTTTAACCTCTAAAGACCCGTTAAAATTCGAAGACACCAAAAAATATCCAGACCGTTTAAAAGCAGCACAAGATAAAACCAAACTTAATGATGCGGTTAGGACCGCAGTTGGTAAGTCGATGGGCAACGATATCGTTGTGGCCTGTATGGATTTCACTTTTATTGGCGGATCTATGGGGAGCGTGGTTGGCGAAAAAATTGCTCGAGCAGCAAACTATTCCTTAAAAAATAATATACCACTAGTGGTAATCTCTAAATCTGGTGGCGCTCGTATGATGGAAGCTGCGCTCTCATTGATGCAGTTGGCAAAAACCGCGGCCAAACTGGCACAACTTGCCGAGGCACAGATTCCTTATATCTCCTTATGTACTGATCCTACTACGGGAGGAACCACGGCATCTTTTGCCATGCTTGGCGATATTAACATCAGTGAACCGGGAGCATTAATCGGTTTTGCTGGTCCAAGAGTTGTTAGAGATACAACTGGTCAAGAATTACCGGATGGCTTCCAAACTGCAGAATTTTTGTTAGAACACGGGTTCTTGGATTTTATCACCCATAGAAAAGATCTTAAGCATAAGATTAATCTATATCTAGATTTGATTTCTAATAATCCGATAAGAGAATAATATTTAATTCAAGGTTATATCCCTTACCTCTCCATCATTAAAAGTAAAGGTGGCGCGATTATCACATTCATCTGTTCCAAAATCTAAGATTCCACCGAAATAGGTGCGTTTTACCAGCACTTCACCGCTGACAAAATACGGACAATCATATTCATGTCTTAATGCAGAGAGAACTTCATAAAAATGCTCATTTCCATTAGGAAAAGTTATCGTCCAGTTGCCTGATATTTCAACCACATTATCACTTAAATCTGCAGTTTCATAACCTTCAACCCAATCCCTTATAATTACCCCTTCGCGTTGGGCTACGAAACCATTTGGTGAAGTGACTTGGATATTTGAGGTGTGAGTGTATCTTGGAGCATCTTCACCATTAATCAATTCTCTTAAAATCGTTCTAGTACCTTCTATCAACCTACCGTCAATATAAAAGTTGTCTGAATCTGCGGTAATCACAATATCTGTGTCATCGGGGTTGATTGTGTATGAAATATTTAAACTTCCTCTTATTTCATGCCCATTGGTTGCACAACCGCTGCCAAAATCGAGCTTTATTTCACGAGAATTCTGTTCTGTCATAATGGTAACATTAATACAGTTGGGCAAGTCCGTCAATCTTTCCGACGTTCTATTGACCTCTGAGGCTTGCTGAATTTGGAAGGCTGCGATGATAAAATCTGCAGTCAATGTTTCAATTTCATCTACTTGTAGTGCCAATATAATGTCCGAGACATCGGTTTGAGGTTCGTCATTAGTATTATTGTCTTCTGAGCAACTCACACATAATATAAAAGTCAATAAGCAAATTGACCAAAAAACATTTTTAAATGGAGGAGTATTCATAGGGCGATTTAAAGTTTAATAATTTTCTGTAGTGACTATTTTGGAACTTAAATGTTTCATAAAATGCGCAACAATAATCCAATAACGATAGTAAATGCTTAATTATTATTATATTTGCCGCTTGAAAGAAAAACTTTCAATACATAAAAATCATTTAAATAAATATTGGAATGTATTTAACAAAAGAGAAAAAATCAGAAATCTTCGAAAAGTATGGTGAAGATAAGAACAACACCGGATCTGCAGAAGGACAAATCGCGTTATTTACGCACAGAATCAATCACCTAACCGAGCATCTTAAAAAAAATCGTAAAGATTATAATACAGAAAGATCATTGGTGAAATTGGTTGGTAAAAGAAGAAGTTTACTTGATTACTTGACCAAAAAGGATGTCTTAAGATATCGTGCTATCGTCAAAGAATTAGGATTAAGAAAATAAAATCTTATGAAGACCACGCTTTTAAGCGTGGTTTTCTTTTTACAATATGCTCACCGTGCCGAGCCTAAACCGCACATTAAAGAAGCTAGATCCCGAATCCAGTCCGGGACTAAAGGTTTTTCATTGGTAACACAACAACTACAACACACAACCCTGTCCGTCCGGTAAGGCGGGAACCAATGTTTAATTAGAATTTAAATTTATGATTCCAAAAACTTTCAAAGAGGTTATTGACCTCGGTGATGGAAGAGAAATTTCCATCGAAACCGGGAAATTGGCTAAACAGGCACACGGCTCTGTTGTCGTTCAATCCGGAAAGTGCATGTTATTATGTACTGTAGTATCCAATTATCAACAGTCAGCGGTAGATTTTCTACCCTTAACTGTAGACTATAGAGAAAAATTTGCCGCCTCAGGGCGCTATCCAGGTGGTTTCTTCAAAAGAGAAGCAAGACCAAGTGACGGAGAAGTGCTTACTATGAGATTGGTTGATAGGGTATTAAGACCACTTTTCCCAAAAGATTACCACGCAGAAACTCAGGTGATGATTCAATTAATGTCTCATGACGAAGATGTAATGCCAGATGCAATGGCTGGTTTAGCAGCATCTGCAGCAATCCAACTTTCGGATTTTCCTTTTGAATGTGCTATCTCTGAAGCAAGAGTAGGACGTATCAATGGCGAATTCATCATTAACCCAACCCGTTCACAATTATTAGTGTCCGATCTCGATATGATGATTGGTGCATCCCTCGATTCTGTTATGATGGTTGAAGGTGAAATGGGAGAAATCTCAGAAGAAGATATGGTTGAAGCAATTAAATTTGCACACGAACATATCAAGAAACAATGTGAGGCTCAATTGAGATTGGCCGATGCGGTTGGTCGCAAGGAAGTTCGAGAATATGAGACCGAGGCTGAAGATGAAGCTTTATCTAAGAAAATTCATGATTTAGCTTATGATAAAGTCTACCAGATAGCAAAATCTGGTTCGTCAAAAGATGAGCGACGTACTGCATTTGGTGACGTCCATCAAGAAATAAACGCCAGTTTCACTGAAGAAGAGTTCGAAGAAGTCGGCGATTTGGTCGCTAAATATTATTCTAAGGCTAATAAGGCAGCAATTAGAGATTTGACCTTGAATGAAGGTCTTAGACTAGACGGTCGTAAAACTGATGAAATCAGACCAATTTGGTGTGAGGTAGATTATTTACCTTCTACCCATGGTTCGGCCATTTTTACAAGAGGTGAAACTCAGGCATTGGCGACAGTGACTTTAGGAACTTCTAGAGAAGCAAACCAAATTGATATGCCATCGTTTGAAGGTGAAGAAACTTTTTATCTTCATTATAACTTCCCTCCTTTTTCTACAGGTGAAGCGAGACCGATTAGAGGAACTTCTAGAAGAGAGATTGGACATGGTAACTTAGCTCAAAGAGCTTTAAAAAATCAAATTCCAGCGGACTGTCCTTATACTGTAAGAGTTGTAAGTGAAGTTTTAGAAAGTAACGGTTCATCTTCGATGGCAACTGTTTGTTCAGGAACTATGGCTTTGATGGATGCTGGTGTTCAACTTAAAAAACCAGTTTCTGGTATTGCAATGGGATTGATTTCTGATGCAAAAACCGGAAAATACGCGGTTCTTTCTGATATTCTTGGTGACGAAGATCACTTAGGAGATATGGACTTTAAAGTAACTGGTACCGAAGATGGTATCACTGCTTGCCAAATGGACATTAAGATCAAAGGACTTTCCTATGAAATTATGGTTAAGGCACTTAAGCAAGCAAGAGATGGTCGTCTTCATATCTTGAAGAAATTAACTGAGACAATCGCCAAGCCGAATGCCGATGTTAAGGCACATGCGCCAAAAATGGTGACTGTAACTATTCCAAATGAATTTATCGGAGCATTGATTGGACCAGGTGGAAAAGTGATTCAAGAATTACAAAAAGTAACCAAGACTACAATCGTAATCAACGAAGATCCGGTAACGGAAGAAGGTATTGTTGAAATCTTAGGTACTAATCAAGAAGGTATCGACCAAGTATTGGCGAAAATCGATTCGATTACGTTTAAACCAGTAGTTAATGACATCTACAAGGTCAAAGTAATAAAAATGCTTGATTTTGGTGCTGTTGTTGAATACTTAGACGCTCCAGGAAATGAAGTATTACTTCACGTTTCGGAACTTGCTTGGGAAAGAACAGAAAACGTTAGTGATGTGGTAAACATGGGCGATGTTTTTGAGGTGAAATACTTTGGTATCGATTCTAGAACTAGAAAAGAGAAAGTTTCAAGAAAGGCAGTTTTGCCAAAACCTGAAGGATATACTGAAAGACCACCAAGAGATAACAACCGTGACAGTCGTGGCGGAGGTCGTGACAGTCGTGATAGCCGTGGTGGTTCTAGAGACAACCGTGGACGCGATAGTCGTGGCGGTGGTGATCGTAGACGAGATGATAATCGTGGTGACAGAAAACCAAGAGAAGATAGAAAGGACGATTGATTCTATTTCAAACCTTTTAAATTGCAAACCTCACAGATCTCAAAGACCTGTGAGGTTTTTTTTTGTTCTTGGAATAAAGTATCAATTAAGATTCAAAAACGATTCATTGTTGATTCAAATTAGGTCAAACAATATTATAATAGCCATAATTACCAGATTTTAGATAAAATTTAGGACTTTTTTCCATAATTTTTAATTGCCAAAATTTTTCAAATTGTGATTAGTGAACTTCACATTCTAAAAAAGCGCCAAACCAACTCCAAAGATGTTCACGGGAATTCCTGAAGTGGAGAGGCTTGGAATATCCGGCATATCTTCATAAGTATTTTCTCCCGAATCATTACTTACAAAAAAATGGTCTGGAATATCTCCAAAACCATGTCCAATTTCGAATCTAAAATAAAAAGTTCGTCCCAATTTGGCTCCTAATTTTAAATTGATTGTAGTGATCTCTTTTAAACCGAATTGATGACGATACTTTAATCGCTGGCAATTCCGGTGGTGGGCATATTGGTATTGAGGTTTCAGAAAAAATACCAATATTGAAGGGATTGGTTGTTTTTGGAACACCACCTCTAAAAAGACCTTTGATTTTTGAAAAAGCTCTTATGCCTGTGTCTGAATTGCAAATATATGTTTCAGAAAGTGCCACCGATCCTGAAATTGAAACGGCTGCCAATAAACTGGTATTTGACAAAAAATTAGTTGATAGTTTAATTAAGTCCTATAAAGAAACAAATCCTCAAGTTAGAAATGCATTGGTCAGGGATCTTACCGAAAACAATTGGTCAAATCAGTTTGAAATTTTCACCAAACTTAAAATTCCTAAATTTATTATTGCCGGGTCGCACGATATTTGAATTACAAACTACTTGTTGGAAGCGGTGAATAAATCTAAAGGAACTTGTAAGCTTATTCGTTTTGAGGATTGTGGACATTATCCCAGTTTAGAAAAACCTGAAGAGTTCACAAAAACAATAAAGAGAATTGCAGATACCGTCTTTAAATAAAACCATCCCTCAAACATTTAACCATCAGTTCTGTTGAATTTTTGGAATTTGATTTTCTTAAAATATTCTTCTTGTGCGTATTGACCGTAACCTTGGAAATATAGAGTATATCAGCTATTTCATCTGCTCTTTTTCCCTGACCCAACAACTTGATAATTTCTTGTTCACGCTTTGTAAATTTATCTGAAAGTCCACTGCTTAAGACATATTCATTATTTAAAGACTCAAAATAATAGGATTGTAATTTGGAATCTGTAGGTATAAAAGATATTCTATGATCAAATGGTATTTTTAAATAGTGGACATCGGTATGTACACCCATTGTTTGTTGAATTTTGCCATCCTCGGAGATTATGAGTGCTGTCACTTGCTGTAAATAGGTTTTATAGGCACCGTCTTTGCTCTTAAGCCGCATTAAATAAACGGTTTTGTATTTTGTAATATCTTCTCTAGGAGTGATATTTAACATTTGGTTCAAAAAAGTTGATTCCTTTAAAATCATCAGTTCTTGGTCTTCCGGATGCATCCGCTTAAGAAGTTTCATAAACGTATAATCACCTGGCTCAATCCCTAAAAGAGGCCGCGTACCTTCACTAACATAATCAAACTCCATTGTTACCAAATTAAATATAAAATAGTAAAAAGAACCTGCAGCAAACAATGAGGAAATTTGTTCCACTATTTCATTGACTTTAATGGTCTCAACCGGTATAAGAATTGTGTTCTGAGACTTAAAAACTTGATAGAGCTTATCGATACCAGATTCCATAATCCATTGTGTTGATAGAAGTTAACTAAAAGTAGTCAAAAATTCAGTATAGGTTTAGGTACATTTATTTTAGATATGAAATTGTTATCTGTCGCTAATACTCAAAAGGATATAAATCGACAAACTGAATGGTTGAACGATTATGTGAAAAAAATTACCCAGTAATGTGTATTTTTTTATGCAAAATTATGTTTTACGTTTACTTTGTTATTAACCTTGAAGAATTATATAATGAAAACAAATTTTATTTTGAATGTATTGTTGCTAACAACAATAGTTCTATCCTGTAGCAAAGAAGATGTTAGTAATGTGACAGAATCTGATTCAGAGAAAATTGCTACGGCTAATTTAAGAGGTGGGAAACCTAACGCCCTTGCTGTGATTTCGTTAAAAGTGACAGTCAATGATGCTGAGGGGAATAATATTACAAGCGATGGTAAAGGGGATTATTTTAATGGCATAGATTATGTCCAAGCAATACTTGATCAATCTGGAACATTTGCCTTTAATACTTTTGCTCCTCCGTCAAAAGTTAAAAATGCTAAAGTAACAAGATGGGTGAATTACAATTTTAATAATCCTGTTGACGGTAATACTTACCGGCCTGATCCAAGCACTAGCGAGAACTACCATTTCTCGACAGGAGGATCAGTATTTGGCACCAGCCCATTTATTCCACTTCAGAATCTCGGAGTGAACGGAAATCCTGCCACCGAATGTATTTATATTGGTAATGGCATTTCCAACAGCACAACGGCATGGAGAGTGAGTTTTCATAAAGGACTTGAGGATGTGAGTGATAGTCCAACTGCTTTTGCAGTTGTCACAAGAACAAGTATCAATCCTGATATTTGGACAATAACTCCGGTAGGTGCTTGTTCGCTATACTCAAATGTGGCTGCTTTACGCAATAATGCTACTGCTGAGTTATACGGGTATTATAATTTACCTTTTTCCTTTACGCTTGAAGCACAATGAGAAGGATGAATAATGTATTGATTCCGATCATAAGAAAGACAGAGATGCTTTATCTTTAAAAACTGGAGTAAAACACCAGGTGGATTTGCTTTACTAAAAAAGTATTATTTAAATCACTATTAAAAATTTCGTTATGAAAAGATTTTGCTCACTTTTTAATGGGTTTCTTTTCTTGCAGCAATTCGCTTTTGCTGAAATAAGAACTCGGACACGCGGTGGTGATGGGCATTCATAGAACGATGCGTTTAACTGGAATTCAGGAACATGCAAAACTATGGATGGAGACGGAGTTGTTCGTTAAGCGCTACAGAGTTTTTGGACGACAATTTCACACTATACCCCAATCCATCTACAGGTCTTGTATATCTGCACCATGCGATTTGAAATTCTGTTTTTATTAATGATACATTGCGACAAGGAGTTTACACAGCGAATTTAAAAAGTAATGAAGACACCCTAGAACTTGATTTAATTTGTTTACAATCCGGTTTATATCTTGTAAAATTGAGCAATAAAGAAGGCAGTATATCAAAACGTTTAGTTTTAGAATAGAAATCAAAATATCCCATAAAGTTTTGTTGGACAAACCTGAAGGATACACTGAAAGACCACCAAGAGATAACAATCGTGATAGCAGTAGTAGTGGCGGACGCGATAATCGCGGATCAAGGGGTCCGAGGCCGCGATAGCCGTGGTGGAGTAGATCGTAGACGAGATGATAATTGTGGTGACAGAAAACCAAGAGAAGATAGAGATTAAGTTTTCTATACCATATAAGCAAAAACCCCGAAAGATATCTTACGGGGTTTTTTAATTATGTCTTAAACACATTCTAAAATTTATTGGGAAACACTCAATTCCTATCAAATTGTAAGGAAAAACCCCTAGATATACACAAATAATTGTTAAACAACGGCTTATAATTGCTTTTACGGATTTAAATGTTAAATTATAGGTTATGATTTATACAGACAAAGAGAAATATTCAGACTTTTTAAATACGTCAGTAGACTATTTAAAGCAACACGGATTCGAAAACATCAAAGCAGATGTTGAGGGCTACGAAACTCCAAAATCGTACGCAAAAAAAGGTAGCGATATTACTATAACACCAGATATCGTGGCAGAAAAAGAGGGAAGAAAACATATCTTCGATATTAGTTTAAAGTCTTCAATGCCAAAATTATTAAAGTCTAAATGGTTATTCTTAAACACCATTAGCACTATGAGATCACAGAGATTTAGATTGATTACCACAAGAGGTCATTACAAGTTTACCAATGAAATGCTTGATGATATCAACCTAAATGATAAAAATCCAATAAAGATTTAATTTTTTTTGTCGTTTTGTAACTTTTTTAGAGTTTGTTACGTATAACTACATAGCAACTATAATTTTTCACCTTTATATCTAAGAAAATTAAATGAGACAGCTAAAAATTACAAAGCAGGTTACCAACAGGGAAACTGCATCCTTAGACAAATACCTACAGGAAATTGGCAAAGTTGATCTGATCACAGCAGATGAAGAAGTAGAATTGGCACAGCGAATTAAAGCTGGTGACCAACTCGCTTTAGAAAAACTGACAAAAGCCAATTTACGTTTCGTGGTATCTGTTGCAAAACAATATCAAAACCAAGGTTTAACCTTACCAGATTTAATCAATGAAGGCAACCTAGGTCTAATCAAAGCTGCACAAAGGTTTGATGAAACTAGAGGTTTCAAATTCATTTCTTATGCGGTATGGTGGATTCGTCAGTCTATTTTACAAGCATTGGCAGAGCAGTCTCGTATTGTGAGATTACCTCTTAACAAGATTGGATCTATTAACAAAATCAATAAGACTTTTGCATTTTTAGAGCAAAGTCATGAGCGTCCGCCAAGTGCCGAAGAAATAGCGAAAGAGTTGGATATGACGATTAATGACGTTAAGGAGTCTATGAAGAACTCTGGCCGTCACGTATCGATGGATGCTCCTTTAGTTGAAGGTGAAGATTCTAACCTTTACGATGTACTTCGTAGTGGTGAATCACCAAATCCAGATAGAGACTTATTACATGAATCTCTTAGAACTGAAATTGAAAGAGCGTTAGAAACATTGACCCCTAGAGAAGCAGACGTAATCCGTTTATATTTTGGACTTGGTAACCAACATCCTATGACTCTTGAAGAAATCGGCGAAACATTTGATTTAACTAGAGAAAGAGTAAGACAAATAAAAGAAAAAGCAATTAGAAGACTAAAACATACTTCTAGAAGCAAAATATTAAAGACTTATTTAGGTTAGTAATTTTAAAAAATTACGACAAAATTACGACAACAAACAGTTAGTCCCACGAAAGTGGGATTCTCATAACTGTTCGTTTTTTGATTGATGATAGAACCTCCGGCTGATTACCGGAGGTTCATATTTTATATAACTTCCAAATCTCTCTATTTATTTTAAGTTTCCAAATTATATCTCGTTCCTTCCGAGCAGAAGCTTCAAATTTATTTACTTTTGCATAAACTGAGATCGCTCATTATGAAGTCTAAACTTATTGCCCCATCTATACTTGCAGGAGATTTCGCCAACCTACAAAAGGATATTGAAATGGTAAACCAAAGCGACGCGGATTGGCTTCACATAGATATTATGGATGGTGTATTTGTACCAAATATCTCTTTTGGTATGCCCGTTCTCAAGGCCATTAAGCATTATAGCAAGAAGCCCTTAGATGTTCATCTAATGATTGTACAACCAGAACGGTATATCACAAAATTTGCCCAACTCGGTGCAAATATACTCACTGTGCATTACGAAGCCTGTCCCCATCTTCACAGCACTATACAAGCTATTAAATCTGAAGGAATGCAAGCGGCAGTCGCAATTAATCCACACACTTCAATTACACTTTTAGCGGATGTTATCAATGATATAGATATGGTTTGCCTAATGAGTGTTAATCCAGGATTTGGAGGCCAGAGTTTTATCGAAAACACTTATCCGAAGCTTAGTGAACTTAAGGCATTAATTGTTTCTAAAGGTTCTGATGCGCTGATTGAAATCGATGGCGGAGTTACTGATAAAAACGCTGAAAAGCTTTTAGAGTTGGGGGCAGATGTACTTGTCGCTGGTAGTTTTGTTTTTGCCAGCGATGACCCTTCACAAACGATTTCAAACTTAAAAAAACTTACACTAGAAACTAGTAACCAGCAAAATTAAAATTGAGCATCTGCTTGGTCTTACTATAGATTTCTGGAAATTGGGATTGAAATTCTTCTGGTGTTTCTATAAAGGATTCAATGATTACCGCAAGAAACTCAAACTGGTTGGTATAGGCGTAGTTTCGAAAGTAATTTGAAGCGATCAATTCTTCTCGCAACTCCTTCTTTTCAGTAAGCAGTTCGGTCATTTCCTTAAAAGAATCCGAGAAAATGGTTGAGCTAATATCCCTTTCTTTAATGCTGTTCATGTGCACGGCGTGGGCAAATTCATGAATGCCGAGGTTTACATTGTCGTCTTTTATTTCAAATCCCTTCCTAAAATGCTTCCAAGAGAGGACTAGAGTTTGTAGACGGGGATTAAATTCACCTTTATGATAAGAGTTGTTCGCCTTAGAGTAGAACTGAGCCGGGTAAATGAATATTTTGTTGATCAGGCCAATATAAAAATCACGAAACCCAAAGGTCACCATGACCGCAGTTGCAGAGATTAATATTTTCATTTCATCGGTAATCTGAAGACCTTCCCTACCAATAAAATCCTTATCCCTTATAAAGGACACCACTCTGTGTTCAAAATAACGCTTGTGCTTAGTTTTCAATTTCCTGTAAAAAGGAAACTCATTATTTAAAATGGCTTTTTGATTGGTATTAAGTTGCCTTAGGAAGAAAGGAAAATGGATATATGCCGGACGACGGTGCCTCATGGCATAGCTCATTTCGGCAATCTTTAAAGAGATGTATATCATAAGCCCAATAAAGATTGAAAAAAATGCAACGAGTACAATTTTCTCTCCAATGGAATGTTCGATTGTGGGTATGAGAAAGCTCACGATAGTTTAATTTTAATAAATGACTGAGGGATTGAGTAATAGTTGACTAAAGGTATTGAATATGAATCTCAGTCCTTTAACTTTTAAATGAATTTAGATGAAGTGTAGATTAATGGATATGAAATATGCGAATTCTTTCCATTAATCCTAAATAGTTGCAGCGGAGGATTTCTATTAATTTGAAGAGCAGATGATTTTCAACCGTTGATTTGCTAGAAAATTAAAAATAAAAGTCCACATCGCTTTAAGCGATCTGCTTTTTTAATTCAATCGATTTATAAAAGCATGGGCTTTTACCGCCGTTTGAATTAAAAAAGTCTGCACTCTCGTGCAGACTTTTCGCTTGTAGTGACCCCGGAGGGATTCAAACCCCCAACCCTCAGAGCCGAAACCTGCCTGCCGGCAGGCAGGTCTGATTAGCTATTCTTCTTTGATTTTAGTTAGAAATTCTCTTCCATATCCAGATTTGAAAAACCTCTCACGTGACCTCGCTTCAATCCTTGTATCAAATATTTCGTAATAATATAATTTCCAAGGAATGAAACCTTTGGTAGATTTGTTTTCGCCAAGGTTATGCTGCTCAATTCGCCTGTCGAGATTGTCGGTAATTCCTTTGTAAAGCCTTCCATCTTTAAGGCTTTTTATGACGTAAGCATAGTACATATATAAAACGATAAATGGTCCTGCGTGAAGCAGAACCATTTCCTTTGTGACCGCGACGGGATTCAAACCCCCAACCCTCAGAGCCGAAACCTGCCTGCCGGCAGGCAGGTCTGATTAGCTATTCTTCTTTGATTTTAGTTAGAAATTCTCTTCCATATCCAGATTTGAAGAACCTCTCACGTGACCTCGCTTCAATCCTTGTATCAAATATTTCGTAATAATATAATTTCCAAGGAATGAAACCTTTGGTAGATTTGTTTTCGCCAAGGTTATGCCGCTCAATTCGCCTGTCGAGATTGTCGGTAATTCCTTTGTAAAGCCTTCCATCTTTAAGGCTTTTTATGACGTAAGCATAGTACATATATAAAACGATAAATGGTCCTGCGTGAAGCAGAACCATTTCCTTTGTGACCCCGGAGGGATTCAAACCCCCAACCCTCAGAGCCGAAACCTGCCTGCCGGCAGGCAGGTCTGATTAGCTATTCTTCTTTGATTTTAGTTAGAAATTCTCTTCCATATCCAGATTTGAAGAACCTCTCACGTGACCTCGCTTCAATCCTTGTATCAAATATTTCGTAATAATATAATTTCCAAGGAATGAAACCTTTGGTAGATTTGTTTTCGCCAAGGTTATGCTGCTCAATTCGCCTGTCGAGACTGTTGGTAATTCCTTTGTAAAACCTTCCATCCTTAAGGCTTTTAATGACGTAAGCATAGTACATATATAAAACGATAAATGGTCCTGCGTGAAGCAGAACCATTTCCTTTGTGACCCCGGAGGGATTCAAACCCCCAACCCTCAGAGCCGAAATCTGATGCGCTATTCAGTTGCGCCACGAGGCCATTTATTCCTGCGAAAGTAGGAATCTCTTAGTAAGTCATTGACTTACGCTAATTTTTTCTTTACGATACTGGAGATAGTTTTACCGTCAGCTTGTCCCGCAAGTTTTTGACTTACGATACCCATTACTTTGCCCATATCTTTCATTCCATCTGCTCCGGTGGCTGCAATGCTTTCCACAACAACTTTTTCAATTTCGTCTTCCGACAATTGGGCCGGGAGAAATTGACTTATAATCTCAGCTTGTTCTAGTTCTGGTTCAGCAAGATCCTTTCTATCTTGTTCTAAATAAATTGCCGCACTGTCCTTACGCTGCTTAACCAATTTAGAAAGCAATTTAATCTCATCATCTTCCGATAAATCCTGCTTCTCGCCAGACGCAGTCTGTGCTAAAAGAATTTCAGATTTAATAGCTCTCAACGACGAAAGCGCCATTTGATTTTTCTCCTTCATCGCCGTTTTCATGGCATCCATAACCTTAGTTTGCAAACTCATTGGTGCTAAATTTTTTGCGAAGATAAACATTAAGAGGAATAGAGAGAAGAGAAGAAGCAAAAAAGAGGTGAGTTTAGCCTTCGACTCCGCTCAGCCTGACATGCGACATATAATAATTAGATAGTTGATAGTAGAGTGACTGTAAATAAAGTTCAGGCCTACGATGGAATGAATCATATTACCAGTAATCGGATCTATAGAAAATTAGCCAATAAATATCTTTATAAAAAGAAAAACCCAAAGGAATAAAATCCTTTGGGTTTAACAACAGTGTGAAACACTAAACTAAATTTGCTATTAATCTACGTTATCGTGTAAAAATGAATTATTGCTCCTTAACTGAACGTCATTGTTATCATCTTTGCTAACCGACATTCTAGAAGCGTTTATTTCGGAAGAATGTTGACCAACTTCCAAATTCACACCTTGCCTTTTATATGCTGGGACTTTTTCAATTTCATCAATTTTTGCACTGTTGAATTTATAGTTAAAATCTTTCATCTTACGTCTTCTCTCATCTGCTCTTTCTTTAAGAAGTTCGGATATTGGAGTGTTCATAGGATCTATTTCTTCTTCCTGTGTATGTTGTCTTTCTTTTCTTTCGTAAGTCTTTTTCTCAAAAACTATTTCTTCTTCAACCTTTACGTCGGATGATTTTTTGTTGATAGAAGATTCAAAACTTACGGTATCTTCTAGCGTATACCTTGTCTCACCTTTTTCATTTGCTTCGGTTACAGGAATTATTTCCGTGTAATCATTGACCCTAAGATTCCTTAAATCGTCGTCTAAGCTGAATAATATTTTGTTTTCGTTATTCTTATCCTCAGACTGATTATTTTTATTGCTCAATGGAAGATCAAAGGTCAATGTGATTTGCTCTTCATCGGAATCTACTTCCTTAGTCGGCTCTTCTATTTTAGTAAAAGTTGTAATGTTGAATTCTTCTTCTTCAGCCACAACATGATCTAAAACTTCGTCATAAACCACGTGCATATTCCTAATCATTTCAGTAGTCTTGATCAAGGTGTCATGAATGTGTGCCTTTGGCTTTTCTATCTCTTCATCTTCAATAAGCACATGTCTTACAACTTCTGGCTTTTTAGGTTCTTCCTTTTTTTCGAAAATAATATCTGGAGTTATAATCGCCGGATCAGAATCCTTAACCACCGTATCTTCCTTATGGTCTTCAACCAAATCATGGATTACCCTTTTTGCTTCGGTATTAGAAATTTCATATTGTTGGTCAATATCAAAACCTGTTGCAATAATGGTTACAGCAATGGATTCTTGTAAATCTGCATCTTCGCCAACACCCATAATAATGTTTGCACTGTGACCAGCTTCACCTTGAATGTGATCGTTAATTTCACCAATCTCATCGATGGTTATTTCTTGGGAACCAGAAACTATGAGCAATAAGACGTTTTTAGCGCCAGTGATTTTGTTGTCATTTAATAAAGGTGAATCCAGAGCTTTCATAATTGCCTCTTGCGCCCTAGTCTTACCAGATGCGGTTGCAGAACCCATTATAGCAGTACCACTGTTACTTAAAACAGTCTTAGCATCACGTAAATCGATGTTTTGGGTATAATGATGGGTTATTACTTCAGCAATTCCCCTTGAAGCGGTAGCAAGAACTTCGTCTGCTTTAGAAAATCCAGCTTTAAAGCCAAGGTTACCGTAAACCTCACGTAATTTATTATTGTTTATGACCACTAAAGAATCGACATGAGACCTTAATTTCTCAATTCCTTTTTGAGCTTGTTCATTTCTAGTTTTACCTTCAAACTGAAATGGCATCGTTACAATTCCGACCGTTAATACATCTAATTCCTTCGCCATTTTCGCAATGATAGGAGCCGCACCTGTTCCGGTACCTCCCCCCATACCAGCGGTGATGAAAATCATTTTGGTATTGGTATCCAACATCCTTCTGATGTCTTCTAAACTCTCCAAAGCCGCCTGTTCACCAACTTCAGGATTCGCTCCAGCGCCAAGTCCCTCGGTTAGATTAACACCTAATTGTATTTTATTAGGCACCCCACTATTTTGTAATGCCTGGGCATCAGTATTGCAGATTACAAAATCTACTCCCTTGATACCTTGTTGAAACATGTGGTTAATAGCATTGCTACCGCCACCGCCAACACCGATCACTTTAATGACATTTGACTGATTCTTTGGTAAATCGAAGGTTATATTCCCAAATTCAATGTTTTTGCTCATAAACTTAGTTCTTTACTGGATTATGTATTAATTGTCTCTTTAATCTTTTATTCGGCGTTGTCTAAAAAATCCTTAACGCGCTCTGTTAATTTGTCTAAAAATGTTTTTCTCTCAGGTTTAGGGGTAACGACTTGCTCTGCAATTGGTACATCCATTGCTTCATTTGCTTCTGCGATTTCCTCGATTTGAGCTTGTGTTTCTTTTTCGATTCTTCTGCGTTCTTGTCGCTTTAAACCGTCCATTACCAATCCTACCGCTGTTGCATAGAGAGGGCTTGCAACGTCGGCATCGCTGTCGCCAGCAAGATGCTCATTTGGGTAACCAATCCTGGTATCCATCCCTGTAATGTACTCTACTAACTGCTTTAAGTGCTTTAGTTGGCTTCCGCCACCTGTGAGTACTATACCAGCAATTAATTTCTTCTTTTGTTCTTCGTGCCCGTAATTTTTAATCTCAACATACACTTGCTCAACTATTTCTACTACACGAGCATGAATGATTTTTGAAAGATTTTTTAAGGTGATTTCTTTTGGTTCTCTTCCTCTTAATCCAGGAATCGAAACGATTTCATTATCCTTATTTTCTCCTGGCCAAGCTGACCCGAATTTAATCTTCAATAATTCTGCCTGCTTTTCTATAATAGAACAGCCTTCCTTAATGTCTTCAGTAACCACGTTTCCACCGAAAGGTATTACCGCGGTATGACGAATGATTCCATCTTTAAAAACTGCTAAATCAGTGGTCCCACCTCCAATATCAATCAATGCGACACCGGCTTCTTTTTCTTCTTGGCTCAAAACTGCATTTGCAGATGCTAATGGTTCCAAAGTAATGCCGCCTAACTCTAAGCCAGCGCTCTTAACGCATCTTCCTATATTCCTGATTGAAGAAACTTGACCAACAACCACGTGGAAATTGGCTTCTAAACGACCCCCGTACATTCCGATCGGTTCTTTGATTTCAGATTGCCCATCAACTTTATATTCTTGAGGCAAAACATGAATAATCTCTTCACCCGGCAACATGACTAATTTATGAACCTGATTGATCAAGCGTTCAATATCATCTTCATCGATAACTTGATCCGAATTATTTCTGGTTATATAATCGCTATGTTGTAAACTTCTTATATGTTGCCCAGCAATACCTACTGTAACTTCTTCAATTTTAACTCCTGCCTCTTCTTCTGCTTCAATCACCGCTTGTTGAATGGATTGTATGGTCTGGGTAATGTTATTTACCACACCCCTGTGCACACCCAAACTTTTAGACCTACCAATACCGAGTATTTCGGCCTTGCCATAATCATTTTTTCTGCCGATCATGGCTACAATCTTGGTAGTTCCAATATCCAGTCCAACTGAAATTTTCTGGTTTTCCATCCTTTATTTTTTGGTAGCTATTACCTGATTATCAAATTTTAAATTAAGTGCGCTATAATTATCTAGCGTACTGTCTTTTAATGTTTTTTGATAGAAAGCTTTTAGATTGTTGATCTTCTTATCCAGAAAATCCAATGACCCTAAACGAATGATAAAATCATGCAACCGGAACCTTAGATCAATGGTTTGATCTTCGTTCTGTTGAATTTGTACCACGTGCTTCAATAAAAATTCATCTTCTTGCACGCGTTTAGAGATTTTATAGAGATTAGTTAGATCATTTTTGTAAACAAAACCGGTAACAAGTGGCACTCGCGCTGAATAATTATCCGATAAAGGCATGTAGGAACCTTCATCGTCTATGTAATAAGAAGCATTTGTACTAACCCTTGCAATAGGCTTTTTCTGCTCTATTTCAGCAGTTATCTTTCCATCCACACTCATATAAACCTGAGCGTTTTTAATCATCGGACTCGAATTCAGGGCAGACTCCAATTCGTTCAAATCTATAATTTCTTTAGGCTTAATTAAAGTGCCATCTTGATTTTGTATTAACAATTTACTAACATTTTCTTCTGTGATGAAAAGGTTGTCATCACCAGTGAAAACGATATCGGGTACACTCGCCATGCGGGTAACGTTCCTAACCGTAGAAAACGCGTAAAGACCTGCAACCACTAGGCACAATGCAATAATTTTTAAATAATTATAATTAATTTTCATGACTAAGCCCTTCCCGTACTGTATTGATTTCTTCGCCAATATCACCAGCTCCCAATGTTACCACAACATCATGCTTTAAACTTTTTAGCTCTTTTACGATTTGTTGTTTATTAATAAGCTTTTTATTAGGATTTTGAATTTTCGACATCAGCCATTCGGAGGTTATTCCTGGCATTGGCTTCTCTCTCGCCGGATATATATCCAACAAAAGAATGGCGTCGAACCTTGAAAGTTCTTTTGCAAAATCATCAGCAAAATCCTTGGTTCTACTAAACAGATGTGGCTGAAAAACGACTACATTTTTTTTATATGGATACATTTCCTTTATCGCATTGTGCACTGCATTGATCTCGGTTGGGTGATGGGCATAATCATCTATAAAAACCAAATCATCGGTCTTAATGTGATAATTAAAGCGGCGCTCAACACCTTTAAAGGATGCGATAGCCTTAGCGAGCTGGTCGTGAGGGCAACCATACTCTACAGTCATCGCTAAGGCAATTATTGCATTCGACAAATTATGTCTACCAGGTAGGTTAAATTGAAAATCTTTATATAATCCGTTAGGAGTTTTTAAATTGAAATGATAAGCCCCGTTGATAATTTTTACATCGGTAGCGGTATAGTCGGAATGATCTTCTACACCATAGGTTATGCCTTCGATAGGCAAACCGGTCTTAACGAACATCTTCCCATTAAGCTTAAGGCAGCGTGAAAAATCCTCAAAAGATTCTACAAGATGTTGATGGTCTCCATAGATATCCAAGTGATCAGCATCCATGGAAGTTATACAGGCAAAATCGGGCGAAAGCGTCAGAAATGATCTGTCGTATTCATCCGCTTCTACTACTGTTACCTCTGTACCTTTATAGATAAAATTTGAATTATAATTTTGACTTATTCCACCTAAAAATGCGGTCATTGGAACATTGCATTCATACAGCAAATGACCAAGAATCGCAGAAGTGGTCGTTTTACCATGGGTCCCTGCAACCGCAAAACAGGTCGTATTTCTGGTAATGAGACCCAATATTTCAGATCTCTTAAGCATGGTAAATCCATGTTCCCTAAAATATTCAAGTTGCACGCTATCTTTTGGAATAGCTGGTGTGTAAACCACCATGGTATCTTGTGGATTTATTTTAGATTCATCAATCGAATCTTTAGAATCTTCAAAATTCACTTCAATACCTAATTTTTTCAAATTCGAAATTAATCCCGTTGGGGTTTTATCGTATCCAAGCACTTGTTTATCCAAATGCACAAAATATCTTGCCAAGGCACTCATCCCGATTCCACCAATACCCAGAAAATAAAAAGTCTTCCATTTAGACATGCTTAAACCCTCTTCTAGAAGAGTTTTATAACTTGTATTATTTGGAAATTTACTGATCAATTTTCTTGTTATTGTTTTATTAATTTCTCGATTTCGTCGACGATATCCTTAGTGGCATTTATCATCGCTAATTTCTTAATGTTTTCTCCGAGTTCTTTTTGCTTGCTACTACTATTTACCAAACTCGTTACCGTTTCCTTAAACTTCGCTTCCAACTCATCTTCCTTAATAATCAGAGCCGAATCTTCATTTACAATGGCCATTGCATTTTTTGTCTGATGATCTTCGGCCACATTTGGGGATGGTATAAAAATCACAGGCTTACCGACCACGCAAAGTTCAGAAACGGAACTCGCGCCGGCTCTAGAAATGATTATATCTGCGGCAGCGTAAGCCATATCCATATTGTTTAAAAACTCATGCACTTGCACAGATTCCATCTGATCATATTTTCGATAATCTTGATAATAGAGTTTACCACATTGCCAAATGAGCTGTACGTTCTCCTTTTTAAAAAACTGAAGATTTTCTTCGATGAGTCTATTAATATTCCTCGCTCCAAGGCTTCCACCTAAGACTAGCAAAGTATGTTTACCATGTTTTAATTTGAAATCGTCCTTTGCCTTCACCGTTTTAGAATCGATAAACAACAGGTCCTTCCTAATTGGGTTTCCGGTCAATTTAATTTTATCAGCCGGAAAAAATTTCTCCAAACCTTTATAAGCAACACAAACTTTATCGACTTGTTTTGCCAAAATCTTATTGGTGATTCCAGGAAACGAATTCTGCTCTTGAATCAAACACGGAACTCCTGCCGAAGCTGCCGCATATAATAGCGGACCGCTCGCAAAACCCCCGGTACCAATCGCAACATCTGGTTTAAATGACTTAATAATTTGTTTAGACCTAACCAGACTACTCACCAACTTCAATGGAAATTTTAGGTTAGACATGGTTAATTTTCGACGTATCCCAGAAATCCAAAGACCTTCGATCTCGTAGCCAGCACTTGGAACCTTTTCCATTTCCATTCTATCCTTTGCGCCAACAAACAGAAATTTAGCATTGGGAAACCGATCCTTTAATTCGTCAGCAATTGCCAAAGCCGGATAGATATGTCCTCCGGTGCCTCCGCCGCTTAAAATAAATCGATATGATTTTTTTCTATCCAATTTTATTTTTGGTTTTTGGTTTTTGGTTTTTGGTTTAAAATATATTCTGTTTTCTCTGTTCTTGGTTCTAGGTACTCTATTCTAAATCGCTTCGCTCAGTATTTCAAGCGGATTGTCTTCAAAAAATTCTCGCTCCATTATTTCCTCGCGTTTGGCGCTAACACTGAGTATAATTCCCATCGCTAGGCAGGTCATCCAAATCGATGTTCCTCCGCTACTTATTAATGGTAATGTCTGCCCCGTAACCGGGAATAATTCCACCGCAACTGCCATATTTATCAAAGCTTGCGCAATAATTGGCAAGCCTACTCCTAAAACCAGAAGTTTGCCAAAAACGGTTTCCGATTTTTGGGAAACAATCACGATCCTGAACAACAACCAAGAATATAGCATGAGAAGAATTACACCTCCTATGAGTCCATACTCTTCAATGATTATGGCGAATATGAAATCTGAAGAAGACTGAGGAAGAAAGTTTTTCTGTATACTTTTCCCCGGTCCTACCCCTTGAATTCCACCAGACGCAATGGCAATTTTTGCCTTTTCAATTTGATAGGTTGCATCAGAATCTCCTCCATTACTAAAACTTTCAACTCTACTGATCCAGGTATCAACTCTGTTAGGCATCACTTCTGGGAACGATTTTGCCGTCAACACAAACAAAGCTAGCGCTACGATACCTGTACAGATAATCACTAATAAATATTTAATAGGATAACCACCTATAAAGGCAAGCGTCATCACCATTAAGAACATAATTGCGGTGGTAGAGAAATTGGCCGGCAGAATTAGGATTAAAACAAAAAACACTGGAATCCACAAGGGTAGAATTGAATCTACAAATCGGATTTCCTTATCCTTAATCTTGGAGAGGTAACGCGAAACATAGACCATTAATACCACAAACGCCAAAGTTGATGTCTGAAAAGACATACCCACCCCAGGAATCTGAATCCATCTACTGGCATTTGCTCCTTCAATAGTTGTTCCCTGCAACAAGGTTACTACCAAAAGCACCACAACGATAGGTACCATTACGATTGATAATCCTCTGAAATATCTATATGGAACACGATGCACTCCATACATTATCGCAAAACCTAGAACCAAATGCATAAAGTGCTTTAAGAAAAATGAAAAGGTATTGCTATTACCGCCGAGATTCGCCAAATTACTAGCCGCACTATAAACAGGTAAAAAAGAAAATATGGCCAATAGGGCTGCTATTGCCCAGATTAGCTTATCTCCTTTTAAATTGCTGAAAATCTCTTTCAAACTTGTCCTTTTTTATAAGTTTCTTACAGCTTGCTTAAATTGTCTTCCCCTGTCTTCGTAGTTTTCGAATAAATCGAAACTTGCACAGGCAGGCGATAATAAAACCGTATCTCCTGCTTCGGCCACTTTATAAGCGATTTTAACTGCTTCGCTCATGTATTGGGTTTCTATGATTACATCAACCATATTTCCAAAATTCTCAAACAACTTAGCATTGTCCACCCCTAGACATATTATCGCTTTAACTTTTTCGTTTACAAATTGATAAAGTTCTCGGTAATCATTGCCTTTATCTTCACCGCCAACAATCCAAACCGTTGGAGTATCCATACTTTCTAATGCGTAGTAAGTAGAATTAACGTTAGTTGCCTTGCTATCGTTTATATATTGAACTTTATTGATTTTAACAACATGTTCTAGCCTGTGTTCTACTCCTTGAAAACTTTCTAAACTTTCTCTAATCGTTTGTTTTCTGATTTTTAAAAGGTGAGCAACGGTTGAGGCAGCCATTGCATTTTTAACATTGTGATTTCCCTGTAATTTTAAACTGCTTGTAAGCATAGATATTTTGTTGTTATCAATAGTTATTGTTATTTCTTCATTTTCTAGATAGGCACCGTTCTCATAGGTTTTTTTCAGAGAGAAAGGCAGCAGCCTAGATTTTATTTTATTTTTTGAAAGCCATTTTTCTATGACTTCATCATCTCCATCATAAATGAGATAATCATCCTTGGTCTGATTTTCAACGATTCTAAATTTTGAGGCTATATAGTTTTCAAATTTGTAATCGTACCGATCTAAATGGTCGGGCGTAATGTTGGTTATCACTGCGATATGCGGGTGAAAATCCATAATATCATCTAGTTGAAAACTGCTTATTTCCAAAACATAATTCTTATAATCATGCTCTAAAATCTGCTTAGCAAAACTGTCGCCGATGTTTCCGGCCAGGCCAACATCCAAATCATTTTTTAATAGATGATAGGTTAACGATGCCGTTGTGGTTTTGCCGTTGCTTCCGGTGATTCCCACAATTGTTGCATCCGTATAAATCGAAGCAAACTCTATTTCAGAAATCATGGGTATTCCTTCCCATCGAAGCTTTTTTATCAGCTCCACTTTTTCTGGAATTCCCGGGCTTTTCACTATTAAATCAGCTTTAAGAATCCTTTCTTCCGAATGGATTTTTTCTTCAAACTCAATCCCATTATTTTTAAGAACGTCCCTATATTTCTCCTTGATTTCTCCTATGTCCGAAACAAAGACATCAAATCCTGCTATTTTACCGAGTAAAGCCGACCCAACTCCACTCTCTCCCGCTCCAAGAATCACTAATTTTTCCTTCGCCATTTCTACCTCAACTTCAAGGTTATAACTGTTAGAACCGCTAGAAAAATCCCAACAATCCAAAATCTGGTGACTATTTTACTTTCGTGGTATCCTGTTTTTTGATAATGGTGATGTAAGGGACTCATCTTGAAAATCCTTCTGCCTTCACCAAATTTTTTTCGAGTATATTTAAAGTAGCTTACCTGCAAAATGACCGATAAGGACTCAGCGAAAAAGATTCCGCACAATAATGGAATAAGCAATTCCTTTCTAACCGCAATTGCAATCACTGCGATAACTCCACCAATAGTAAGACTACCGGTATCTCCCATAAATACTTGGGCCGGATAAGTGTTATACCAAAGAAATCCGATCAATGCTCCAATAAAAGCCGCGATAAATATTACCACTTCGCCGAGCCGCGGAATAAACATCACATTGAGATAATCTGAGAAAATAAAGTTTCCAGATATCCACGCGAAAAGTGCCAAAACAATGACTATTATCGCCGAGCTTCCGGCTGCCAAACCATCGATGCCATCGGTAAGGTTCGCGCCATTAGAAACTGCGGTAATTATAAAAATTACAATCGGGATAAAAATGAGCCAGGCAAAATCCTTGTAGTCATCTCCCGCCCATGAAATAAGGCTAGAGTAATCGAACTCATTATTTTTTACAAAAGGTATGGTGGTCTTTAATGACTTTTCTTCTGGTGTAAATTCACGGATTGAGGTATCGGTTATCGCCCCGTTAGCTTCAATGGGATTAACTCTTTCTTCTTTAATAGTTACATCGCCGTGATAATACATAACCCCTCCCACAAAAATTCCTAGACCAACTTGACCAAGAACTTTAAACTTTCCGCTTAAACCTTGTTTGTTCTTTTTAAAGACCTTAATATAATCATCTATAAAACCAATCAGCCCCATCCAGATTAAAGTAACCAGGAGCATAATAATATAAATGTTATCTAGTTTGGAGAACATTAAAACCGGAATTAGCGTGGCAATAATGATAATCAGACCACCCATTGTTGGAGTTCCTGCTTTTTCTACCTGACCTTGAAGTCCTAGATCACGGATAGACTCCCCAACCTGTTTTTTCTGTAAAAACGTAATTATCTTACGTCCAAAAATTGTGGAAATCAAGAGTGAGAAAATGATACCCATCGCCGCACGAAACGAGATATATTGAAATACCCCTGCTCCAGGCAACTGATAATGTTTCTCTAAATACTCAAATAGGTAATACAGCATTTTATTTCTGTAATTGTTTTAATATTTCCTTGACCATTTTAAAATCGTCGAATTCAGTTTTTACTCCGTTGATTTCTTGATAGGTTTCATGTCCTTTTCCGGCAATAAGGATGATGTCGTTTGGGTTTGCCAATTGGCAAGCCGTTCTTATAGCTTGCTGTCTATCGGTAATGGAAACCACTTTCTTAAAATTTTGAGGCTCTACCCCTTTTTCCATTTCTTCTATGATGGTTTCTGCTTTTTCATTTCGAGGATTATCGCTGGTAAATATTGCCTTAGTACTTAAGCTTGAAGCAATATGCGCCATCTTTGGTCGCTTAGTTTTATCCCGGTTTCCGCCACAGCCGACTACCGTAATCAGTTCTTCATTTTTAGTGCGGATATTATTGATGGTCTCCAATACATTTTTTAATGCATCAGGGGTATGTGCATAATCTACTATTGCAGTAATTTTTTCATCTGAAATAATATACTGAAACCTTCCACTTACGCTATCCAGTTCACTGATATAGCGAAGTATCTCGTGTTGGTCTAATCCTAAAAGGTCCGCTGTTGCATAGATTGCCAAAACGTTGTAAGCATTGAAGTTGCCTATCAATCTCGACCAAACTTCCTGACCATTAATCTTTAATAATAGCCCTGCAAATTGATTTTCTAAAACCTGAGCTCGGTAATCAGCATAAGTTTTAAGTGCATAAGTAAATTTCTTTGCCTTTGTATTTTGAAGCATTACCACGCCATTTCTGTCGTCAGTATTTACTAGAGCAAAAGATGAAGCTGGCAAATTGTCAAAAAAGCTTTTTTTGACATCTCTATATTCTGCAAACGTTGAATGATAATCGAGATGGTCGTGAGAAAGATTGGTGTAAATACCGCCAACAAATCTTAATGAAGTAGTTCTATGTTGATCAATTCCGTGAGAACTGACTTCCATAAAGCAGAATTCTACACCCTCATCGTTCATTTCCCTTAAATATTGATTGATGGTCAATGAATCTGGGGTTGTATGGGTAGCTTTATAAACTTTATTATCCACCAAAATGGTTACCGTGGATAGCAATCCGACTTTATAGCCAGCTTTTTTAAATAATTTGTAAAGCAAGGTTGCAACCGTGGTTTTCCCATTTGTTCCGGTAACACCTATTAACTGAAAATTTTCAGATGGGTTTCCATAAAAATTGGCAGCCATTACGGCTAATGCTTTCTGGCTATTATCAACTTCTATATAGGTAACACCTTCAACCTTGATTTCTGGTAAAACCTCGCAAACAATACAAATAGCACCTTTATCAATTGCAGTTGCGATAAATTCATGACCATTAACTTCGGTGCCATTAATTGCGACAAAAACATCATTTTCGGTAACCTTTCTAGAATCGAAGGTGATTTTATCGATGGTGATATTTGTATTCCCGATTACAGAATTTAAAGTGACCTTGTATAGTATGTCTTTTAGTAAGTGCGTCATATACCCAATACTACTTCTTGATGTTTAGATATTTTTTGTCCTTCTTGTATGGATTGATTTTTTACTAAACCAACCCCTTCGGACCTAACATCGAGCCCTAAATTCTCTAATAATGAAAGTGCATCCATCATAGGCATTCCCTTAACATTGGGCATTACCTTTTTAAAATTTTGAGAATTCTCATAGTACTTCTCGTAGTCAGAATCGACCATTAAGTGTTTGAAATCAAGTTCTGCCACTTCATCTGTTATCGGTGTATCTGTAAATATTTTTTGGGCTATTCTTTTAAAGACTGGACCGGAAACATCAGCCCCATAAAAACCTTTCTTTGTACTAGGCTTATGGATTACAACGATGCAAGAATATTTTGGGTTTTCTGCAGGGAAATATCCCGCAAATGAAGAGATATAGCGCTTGTTTTCGCTCCAATCATCCATCCAATATTCTACTCTTGCTGTGCCAGTCTTGCCAGCCATTGAGAATGTTTTGGAATAGAGAGATTTTCCAGTTCCACTTTTAACCACATTTTTAAGAATTTCCTGAATCTCTCCCAGGGTTTTGTCTGAAAGGATTTTTTTAATCATCACTTCTTTCTCAAAGGTTTCGATATCATCATCAAACTCTTTTACAGCCTCAATAAATCGAGGTTTCACCATTTCACCATCGTTAGCGATGGCATTGTAAAACGTAAGCGTTTGAAGCGGGGTCAATTCCAAGTTATAACCATAGGCCATTGAGGGCAGCGCGTTTCGGCTCCATTTTTTATGACCGGGACCAGGAATATCAGGTTTCCCTTCCCCGATAATAGATATCCCTAAAGGCTGGTCGAGCCTCCATTTCTTAAAATGATTTAGGAATTTTTCGGGTTGAGAGGAGTAATGTTCATCAATAATCGTCGCCAAACCAATGTTGGAGGAAACCTCTAGAGCTCTGGCGGCCGAAATTTTACCATGGCCTCTTGAATCGCTTATGGTTCTGCCGTAAAATCGTTTTGAACCTAATTTTGTATCCACAATAGTGGAAGTATCAATCACATTATCTTCCAAAGCAGCAGCCAAAGCCATTACTTTAAAGGTAGAACCTGGTTCGTGGCTTTCTCCAACTGCATAGTTCAATCTTTCGTAATAAAAACCTTCACTGTTCCGACCTAAGTTTGAAATTGCTTTAATTTCTCCCGTTTTCACTTCCATTACAATTACGCAGCCGTGCTCTGCTTCATAATATTCTAACTGACCTAATAATGAATGGTGAGCGATATCTTGAATATTCACATCTAAAGTGGTGTAGACATCCAGACCATTTTTTGGCTCAATTTCATTGTAGTCGGCAATTGGCTTCCATTGACCTTGACCGATTTTTTGTTTTAATCGTTTTCCATCTGTGCCGCGGAGATATTTGCTGCCAAATGCACCGTCAATCCCTGGTCGGGTAACATTTCCTTCTTCATCGGTCCTTTCATAACCAATAGTTCTTTGGGCAATACCGCCCATTGGATGTTCTCTTTTAGTTGTTTGCTCTACGATAAGACCCCCTTTAAAAGCACCCAGATTAAGCAGTGGAAAATTTCTAATCCTAGTGTATTCACTATAGCTCAGATTTCTTGCAATTAGGACGTAGCGGTTCTTATTGGTCCTCGATTTTCTAAGTTTATTTTGGAATTCGGTTGAGTTCTTGCTGTAGAATTTTGCAAGCGAATCACTCAAGGCCACCACGTATTTTTCAAAAGTTGTATTGGTTGGCGTTAAGGCATCAAACCGTATATCGTATTTAGGGATTGAAGTGGCCAAAAGACTTCCATCGGAAGAATATAAATTACCGCGGTTGGCAGGAATTGTCATTTCCTTTACGGTACGATTTTCCGCTAGCTCTCGGTACTTATCACCTTCAACATATTGAATGGTAATGAGTTTGAAGATTACAGCTCCCATAAAAATAAACATGCAGCCAGATACAAAGTACAATCTGTTCAATATGTTTTTTTCGGTTACTGCCATTTGTCAATCTTGGGACTTCACTATTATTTTTTTCGGTGGAACGCTAGAAATAACCAATCCTTTCTCACCCATTTTGTTTTCTATATTCGACTCCATTTTTAATCTCATTAATTTTGAACGTCTTTCCGCGAACATGGAGTTCAACTCTTTTACTTCATTGCTCAATCGCGCAATCTGGTGTACTTTTTTATCGGCGCTATGGGAGCTAGCAATCATGATTATCGCTAAGGTTGAAATGAAAATGATAATCCGCCAGTTCTTAAAGGAGTCATCGCTGATCAAAAATTTCCCTTTTAGAATGCCATAAAAACTATTTTTCATTTCTAAGATTTCTTATATGCGTTCTGCAATCCTAAGCTTTGCACTTCTAGCGCGGCTATTCTGCCTAATTTCTTCCTTTGAAGGCACCAATAAGTTGACAACCTTTTTAAATGGAACTTCAAAATTCCCGTACATATCGCGCTCTGGTTCACCTTCAAACATTCCGTTTCTAATAAATCTTTTAACCAACCGATCTTCTAAAGAGTGATAAGAAATACAGCTCAATCGGCCTCCTTCAGCAAGGATTTCTTCTGTTTGCTGAAGAAATTCCTTTAGCGCTTGTATTTCTTGGTTTACTTCAATCCGTATCGCTTGATAGATTTGCGCCAACACCTTATTCTCTTGCTTATGGTTTAAAAACTTGGCCAACACATTCTTTAACTGCCCGCTCGTTTTTATCGGTTGCTCTTTTCTTGAGTGAACTATTGCCCTTGCCATTGCTGGTGATTGTCTTAGCTCTCCATAATTTTTCAGGATTGCAGTTAACTGCGCTTCGTCATAATTATTAATGATTTCAAAGGCCGAAACTTTATCCGTCTGATTCATCCTCATATCCAAATCAGAATCAAACCGGGTAGAAAATCCTCTTTCAGGAACATCGAATTGGTGGGATGAAACACCAAAATCCGCAAGAATTCCATCTACCTTTTCAATCTTGTAAAATTTTAGAAACCGCTTGATATACCTAAAGTTTTCATTTATTAAGATGAAACGTTCATCGTCAATTTCATTTTCCAAGGAATCCTTGTCTTGATCAAAAGCGATCAACAGTCCTTCTTCCCCTAAACGTTTTAATATTTCCTTACTATGACCGCCGCCGCCAAAAGTGACGTCTACATAGGTGCCGTTTTTTTTGATATCGAGGCCGTCGACGCTTTCTTTGAGCAAGACTGGGTTATGATATTCCATCGTTATCATCTTGTCCCATTACTTCTTCAGCCAAATCGGCAAAATCGCCAGTGGCATCGTCGATTGCCTTCTCATATTTAGCCTTATCCCAAATCTCTACAATGTTCACTGCAGCTGCCAAAACGGCTTCCTTGGTTATATCAGAGAAGTTCACTAAGTCCTTTGGTATCAGTAATCTTCCAGAAGCATCTACCTCCACCATTTTAACTCCAGCAGTGAATCTTCGTATAAAATCGTTATTCTTTTTGTTGAACCTGTTTAGCTTATTCACTTTTTCCATGAGGGTTTCCCACTCGGCCATTGGATATAATTCTAAACAAGGTTGAAACACCGCCCGCTTAAGTACAAATCCGTTTTGAAGAACAGGTGTAAGCTGATTTTTAAGTGCAGCAGGAAGCATTAAACGCCCCTTGGCATCGACCTTACATTCGTATGTTCCTATTAATGAATTCAATGTGATTTCCTGAATATTGAACGGGTTCGTTTCAAATATATTGAAAAATATACCACATTTTACCACATTTTACCACTTTGTTGATAATTTTTCGATAAAGCGCATTATCAAGTCTCTAACTCTTTTAATTCAGATTAAAAATTCTAGAGCTATTTCGATTAATATTTTGGTGCAATTCTTCACTTTCAAATTGTACTAAAATTGTAGTCTCGGTTGGCCTAAACAAAATTTTATATTGGACTATTTATATTTGAAATACCTATATTTGTTTCCATACCAACACCAAAACTTTGATGGCATACAGTATTAAGGAAGAGAAAGGCTTTAGATATATTGAAGTTGGTGAAGGCACTCCAATTGTTGTCTTGCATGGCCTTATGGGCGGGCTCAGTAACTTCGATTCTGTTACCGACCATTTTAGCTCTAATGGCTACAAGGTTATCGTGCCGGTTCTACCTATTTACACTAAATCCCTGTTACAGACCAACGTAAAAACATTTGCTAAATATTTAAATCGCTTTATCCGGTTTAAAGATTTAAAGCAGGTTATTTTATTGGGGAATTCTTTGGGCGGCCATATTGGACTTTATCATACAAAATTATATCCAGAGGTGGTTAAGGCTCTCATAATTACCGGTAGTTCTGGTTTGTATGAAAGCGGCATGGGCGGCAGTTATCCAAGACGTAGCGATTATGAGCTTATAAAAGAAAAGGCTGAAAATGTTTTCTATGACCCAGCGATTGCCACTAAAGAAATAGTTGATGAAGTTTATGAAACTGTTAATGACCGTCACAAACTAATTAGGACACTAGCTATTGCAAAAAGCGCCATTAGACATAATATGGCCAAAGATCTTACTAAAATGAATACTCCGGTTTGTATAATCTGGGGTAAAAACGATAATGTAACTCCACCAGATGTTGCAGAAGAATTCCATGAGCTTCTTCCTGATTCTGACCTTTATTGGATCGATAAATGCGGACATGCGGCAATGATGGAACATCCTGAAGAATTTAATTCTATTCTTCATGAATGGTTGAAGATGAGAGGTTTTTGAATTTTGTTGTTGGTTGTTGGTTGTTGGTTGTTGGTTGTTGGTTGTTGGTTTTTGGTTTTTGGTTTTTGGTTTTTGGTTTTTGGTTGTTCGAAAAATAGAATTTCTACCTTCCATAACTCACTCATAACTCAGAACTAATAAGCCAGAAGTCTTTGTTCCCTGCCTGCCGGCAGGCAGGTTTGTTCTTAATCTTAATTTTTTTCTCTTTAAACTATGATTGTTAAAACCGCCGAATTCTTAATTAGTAATTCCGATGTTTCGAGGTGTCCTAAGGATATACTGCCAGAATATGCTTTTATAGGTCGAAGCAATGTTGGTAAATCGTCTTTGATCAATATGATTACTAATCATAAGAACTTGGCTAAAACCTCTGGGAAACCTGGGAAAACGCAGTTAATCAATCATTTTCTGATAAACAAAAATTGGTATTTGGTAGATTTACCTGGTTATGGATATGCCAAGGTTTCTAAAAGTGCAAAACGTACCTTTCAAAAATTTATCACCGAGTATTTTAAAAAGCGACAGCAGCTAATCTCTGCATTTGTATTGATAGACATTCGTCATGAACCTCAAAAAATCGATATGGAGTTTATGGAATATCTAGGGGAAAACGACTTACCTTTTTCAATCGTTTTTACAAAAGCAGACAAATTGAAGCCAGCAGTTATAGAAAGAAATATAGAAGCCTACAAAGAAGAACTCCTCAAAACATGGGAACAGCTTCCAAACTATTTTATTACTTCTGCTACAAAAAATCTTGGCAAGGATGAAGTCCTGAATTTTATCGCAGACACCAATGAGGAAATAAAAAAATTGAGCAAAAAATTATAGATTACATTTATAACCTAGTTAGCACAGATTCGCAAAGTCATGGCATTGAACAAGATTTTTTTTTATATAACTACTTATGAAAAAATATAACGAAACTAAAAGATTAGAAGAATTACTGAAGTATGAAATTCTTGATACTCCAATTGATGGAGCTTTTGATGAGATTACATCACTAACATCTAAAATATTTAATGTCCCAGTCGCAATAATTACTCTTGTAGATCATGATAGAATATGGTTTAAATCTACTTATGGTATTGACGAGCAACAAATTCCTAAGGCTGAAGGATTATGTTGTTCCGCTATTTTATCCGATGATGTATATATTGTTGAAGATGCAAGAAAAGACCCTCGCACCATGTCAAACCCTTTAGTCGCAGGATTATTGGGATTGCAATTTTATGCAGCGGCGCCGTTAAAATCGTTACGCGGATATAATTTAGGCACACTGTGCATTATTGACAAATATCCGAGAACGTTAACTGGACGAGAATCTTCTATGTTATATCAACTTTCACGCATTGTAATGGACCAAATGGATTTGAAACTTCAGTCTAGACTGTTGGCAAACGAAGCAAGGAGAACTCTTAAAAATTAGGAAATCTAGAATCTCTGCTAACACTACACTTTCGCGCGAGCTGGTTTTTTATAAAGTGAACGTTTTTCTAAATCAAGAGAATTGAAATTGACGGACAAAACTTGCTCCTATTTCCGCTCCTGGGCAAATGCGAGACGCTTTAGAATTCATTGCCACAATCTGCACAGTTTATCGATGATAACAATTACATTTCCTATACTTTAAATTTAGATTTGTAAGAATACTCCTTTTTTCTAAGAAAAAGTCCTAACTTAATGGACTATATAGTATCAGGCGATTAACTAACTAAAATTTCTGAAATATTCTTTCTTTTCAATCGTTTGGAGGGCAGAAAGATTTTAGCCTTTTATAATTTATCAGGTATGTCATTTAAGATCCGATTAATTCTATTGTTTTGTTTATTGCAGTCCATTGCTTTGATTTCCCAGAATGTTGTAACCCTCAACGGAAATATTTATGATGCGGACACCAAAGCTTCACTCCCATTTGTAAACATTGGTTTTTTAAACGAAAGTGTGGGAACCGTATCCGATGAAAATGGAAGGTTCGAACTCAAATTTGACCTTACTAAAATCAGCAATAGCTCGATTCTGCAAATATCCTATATTGGATACAATACAGTTAGAATACAAGCTTCAAGTTTTTTTGCTTCCGTTGCCCAAGAAAAGGACTTCTTCCTTGAACCAGCGCCTTACGATTTAGATGAAGTCGTAATTAAAAATGATCTAAGAAAGGAAAATGAGCTTGGAACATTAAAGCTCAATCACAACAGGGTTGCCTATTGGCTAAACCCTGAAGCTTTGGGAGGAGAAATCGCAACCAAATTTTCCATAGACAAGGAAAAGACCAAACTGCACGAGTTAAGATTCTATATGGTAAAGAATAATTCGTCTGGCATTGAGGCGCGGGTGAATGTTTATGAATATAAGAATGGCTTTCCGGGTAAAAATCTACTGACCCAGAATATTTATCACACCATCAAAAGCGCATCAGGAATTGAGACTGTAAATCTAGAACCATACAATATTTATGTAGATAACGATATCGTTGTTTCCTTAGAATTGATTAAGGTTCACGGGCGATTTATAGATTTTGAAATTGGAGGCTCAGACTATAAAACGAATTCTTTCAGCCGACTTTCAAATCAGGATAATTGGGAACGCTTTCCACAGATTGGTATCGCGATGAAGTTGAAGACCTCTTATCCTAGCACTAATGGAAAAGTTATTCCGCAAACCCGGATTGCTCCCAAAAACATAACAATTTATTGGGATGCTTCATTATCAATGCAAAATAAGGATCGCGACATTAAAAAAGAATTAGACCTTCTAGAAAAATATTTAAAGGAATTAAAAAAGGTTAATGTGAAAATCATAAAGTTCACCACCGTGATTTTAGATACCCACGACTTTTTTCTAACCACTGCTAATTATGACGGGGTCATTGATTATTTGGAAAACACGAAATACGACGGCGAAGCAGATTTTGCCGACATTTTAAAGACGAACGATTCTAAGCCAGACGCCGCCCTTCTTTTTTCTAATGCTGAAACTATTTTAGAGCCATTAGAACAGACGGTATATCTGCCAACATTTGCCATTAATTCTATACCCAAAGCCAATCACAACCAACTGCAAACCGCGAGTTTTTATGGTGACGGACACTACATTAATCTGAGTGAAACCTCAGTAAACAAAGGTTTAGAAATGATGCTTAATGAATTCAAAGACGACATCTCTTATGACGAAAAAGAACCAGAAGAGACACTAATAAAAGGTAGAATTGTAGGGGATTCATTGTCGATTCCGTACGCCTCCATTAAAGTTAAGGACAGTTACAAAGAGACCAAGAGCGATAGCTTGGGCAATTTTAGAATCAATGCATCAGCAGGAGATATTCTTATGGTCGATGCCTTGGGGATGTGGAAAAAAGAATTGAAGCTTTCTAATTTTTCGGACATTACTATTAAGCTTGCTCCAAATTCAACTCAGTTAAATGAGGTAACTCTTTACGGTAAGACTAAAAAAGAAGTGGTTACCACAATGACCCCTTATGGTGAAAAAAATGTCGATGCTGTAGGGTTCAGCTCAAGTGAACTGACCCAAGATGATTTTGCCGCTGGGGATATAACATACGATGACATTATTGGCAGGCTTCCCGGTGTTATGATTTCTGGCGCCGGCACGAGTAAACGTTATAGCTTCTTGATTAATGTTATGAGTACAACTGGAAAGTATACAGATCCGAATCCGCTTATAGTTATAGATGATATGCCATATCATCAAATCGATGGGTTAGATCACCTTCCACCGATAGATTTTAAGACGATAGTTAGTGTAAAAGCTATAAAATCGGTAGCTGGCACCAACCGCTACGGCGGGGCAGCTGCTTATGGGGTAATTGAGATGAGAACCGAAGCAACAGCGCAAGCTAAGGACACAAAGCCTAAAAAGACCGAAAATTCAGCTTTAGCAAAGGGAAATGATTATATAGATAACGGAATACCTTCAATTGATAATGTCGGGATTAAAACTTCTTACCTAATTCAACTAAATGCGGCAAAAAACTTTGAAGAGGCAAAGCAGATTTATCACAATCAGAAAGAGAACACTCCTCAAAGCGTTGAATATTATGTAGAAGTTTCTGATTATTTTAAAAAGTGGAATAATGATTATTCCTATGTAGTGCTCAGTAATATTGCAGCCTTTGCGGATGAGAATACCAAGGCCTTAAGGACTTTGGCTTTTAAACTTGAAGAATCAGAACATCTTGACACCGCCAGATTGATTTATGAACGTATTGCTAATCTACGGCCAAATGAAGCGCAATCCTATCTAGATTTGGCGAATATCTATAAGGTAACCGCTAGTTATCAAAAATCAATGCAGTTATATAAAGAGATGCTGAGCAATAGCATTCCTGGAATAGATTTTAGCGGATTTCAACAACTTATTGTTGATGAAATGAGACATCTTTTAGCGTTTCATAAAAGTAGTGTGGACTTTCAGGATTTACCATCAGAATTGTTGGCCGCGAATTTTAAACAGGACCTGCGCTTGGTCTTTGAGTGGAACGACCCAACTGCAGAGTTCGAGCTACAGTTCGTAAACCCACAAAAAAAGTTCTACAAATGCTCACACACCAAATTTGAAAATGCTGAAAGACTATTGGACGAAGTCAAAAATGGATATATGACCGAATCTTACATCATCGATGACGAAGAACCCGGAGAATGGATCATCAATATTGAAGCACTTAACGAAGAACCATCCATCAATCCCAACTATCTAAAATATACGGTTTATAAGAATTATGGCTTAAAAAATGAAACAAAGACCGTAAAAGTTATAAAGCTGCAGGATATTAAGGAGAAGGCTACCCTAGATAAATTTAAATACAAGCAATAATTAATTTTAATGCTTAATTCTTCACATCTAATGCATCCCTTAAAGCATTTCCTATTAACATAAAGGACATTACCAAAACCATAATACAAATTCCTGGTATCAGTGCTAAATATGGCTTCCCTAGGATGATGTAATTGTAATGATCTTTTATCATCGCTCCCCAACTTGCCATTGGTGGCTGCGCCCCGATACCCAGAAAGCTCAGTCCGCTTTCAATTAAGATTGCCGCCGCAAAATTGGCCGCAGAAATAACAATTAACGGTGCCATAATATTCGGAAGGATATGCCTGGTAATTATCCTAAAATCATTAAAACCTAGCGCTCGAGCTGCGGTAACATATTGCATTTCCTTAACACTTATAATCTGTCCGCGTACTACCCTTGCCACTTCTACCCACATTGTTAGGCCAACCGCAATAAATACTTGCCAAAAGCCCTTCCCTAGCGCTAGGGTAATAGCAATTACCAACAATAGCGTTGGTATTGACCAGGTAACGTTGATGACCCACATTATTAACGCATCTATTTTTCCTCCGTAGTAACCGGCAATGCTTCCCATAAAAATACCGATGATGAGAGATATTAAAACCGCTATAAACCCGATTGAAAATGAAATTCGTGACCCCACTAAAATCCGACTTAACAAATCACGTCCGTATTTATCCGTACCCATCCAAAAGGTACGTTCTTTAACTATACTGCTCAGGTCATCATGTTCAACAGAAGATAAAGCAAGGGATTTCTCAAGACCAATTAATCCATCGGATGCATATTCTACATAGTAAAGAGAATCATTTTTGATTTTATAAGAAGTGATTGGTATTTCATTATCGGTATTTGCGCTACCCGTAAATTCTTTGGATAAAAAAGACTGATCATCAATGATTCCCGATGGAATGGTGAGCATCAAAACCTTAAAACCAGGCTTTTTAGAATGAATCGACAGATGCATTTGATTCGCATTTTTGGAATCATCTGGCGCAAAGGTATAAGCAAACAGGGAGAGTAAACCAATCGCAACTATAAGGTATAAACTAAAAACGCTCCAAAAGTTTTTCTTAAACTTTTGGAGCGCTAATTTGCTTAATGAGTTACTTCTACTCATTTGTAACTTAATCTTTTACAGAGGTAGCAACTTTGTTTTTAATTTTATAAGTCATCTTAAGGTCATTAAGGACATTAAGTGCTTCTTCAATATAGACGTCGCTACTTAAAGACTTGTGCCATCTTACTCTCTTCTCTTCCAATACAGAATCTTTTTTCATCAAATCCAATTCGTACGGTAAAGATTCAAAAGAAAGGTTTGTATTATATTCTGAAAGCTTATCGAATTTTTTAGCAGCAGCTTCGTTCTTTTCCAAATCTGCCTTATAATCATCGTATTTTAAAGAATACATATCTCTTTCTCGAATGGTATTTATCCACTTGGCATTATCATCAATCAACTTTAATTGTTCGTTACTCGCCATTCTTGCCTTACTCCTAGAAATGGTAGATTCATAGTCATAATAGTTTTCCCATGGAGTAAAATCGACCGGACCAATTTCATCCCAAGCCATTGGAAATTCTTCATTTTTCTCGCCAATACCTATATAAGTATATCGGTCCGGGACTACTACATCACTTTTTACACCTTCAAGTTGAGTAGAACCACCATTGATTCTATAAAACTTTTGAGTTGTGAACTTTAGTGCTCCCATATCACCATTAGTATTAGATCTAACCAAACGGTTTAAATCAAGTACATTTTGTACTGTACCCTTTCCATAAGTTTGCTCGCTACCAATAACTATTGCTCTTTTGTAATCTTGAAGGGCTGCAGCTAAAATCTCTGAAGCTGAAGCAGACAATTCATTTACCAAAACAACCATTGGTCCGTCCCAAGCTATTGACTTATCGGTATCACGAAATACTTCTTTTTCTGCTCCTGCAGATTTAACCTGTACAATCGGTCCTTCTTCAATAAAAAGACCCGCCATATCCACAACGGTCTGCAACGACCCTCCGCCATTATTTCTTAAGTCTATAATTAGACCTTCAATTCCTTCTTTCTTCAATCTTTCGATTTCTTGCTTAACATCAGAAGCAGCATTTCTTTTATTATAATCTTGAAAATCTACGTAAAACCGAGGTAAGTTTATTAACCCGAATTTCTTATCATCCTTTATAACGGTAGATGATTTTGCATAGGTTTCTTCAAGCTCAACTATATCTCTAGTAATGGTTAAATCTTCAATGGTTCCATCTACTTTCTTTAATGTTAAAGTAACTTTAGTTCCTTTTGGTCCTTTTATAAATTTAATAGCATCATCTAACCTCATCCCTACGATAGACACAGGTTTTTCTTCATCCTCTTGTCTAACTTTAAGGATTTGGTCTCCAACTTCTAATTCATTTTGTCTCCATGCTGGTCCACCGCTAATGATTTCATTAACCGTAACCGCATCCATTTTTTTCTGAAGTCTTGCACCAATACCTTCAAAATTACCTGACATTTCTACATCGAATCTTTCTTTATCCTGTGGTGCGAAGTAAAAAGTATGTGGGTCAAATTCTTCAACAATAGCGTTGATATAAACCGCAAACCAATCCTTGCGTTCACGCTCGTCTATAAAATCATAAAGCTCCTCTAAAGAACGTAAAGTTGCATTTCTTGCATCTTCCTCTAGTTGGGCTGGAGATTTAACGATTTTCCCCTCAGCGGTACCTAAATCTTTATCGGTAGATTCTTTTACACCTTCTAAAGCCAATTCATTATTAGATTTCAACAAATCATCGTAATTGGCAATAGTAGAGAATTTAAGTTGTTGTCTCCATCTTTCTTTCATCTCCTTTTTAGAAGTCACGTAAGTCAAGTCTTCATAATCTGCATTAAATTCCTCTGCAACCGCAAAGTCGAAAGGCTGAGCTAAGATTTCCTTATATAGGTCTTCTGATTCCTTCATCCTCTGTAAAAATCTTTCATGAGTTAAGTTGAAAAAAGTAAAGTCAAAATCCTTGATTTGGTCATCGATTTCTAACTCATATTTCTTAAACTCATCAATGTCCGATTGATAAAAATATCTTTTGAAAGGATCTAATTGTTTAAAATAATCCTTGTAGACATTTTTAGAAAACTCGTCATTTAAGGCCTTAGGACTAAAATGGCTCTGCTCTAAAACATAGGTGATTAACTGAACGAGAAGCTTATCCTTTTCTGGATCTGGGTCTTGATCTTGTTTGGCGGTGAAACTACATGATGCAAATGCTAGTAGAAGGGCCACTAACATTATTTTATAATTGGTTCTCATAATTCTGATCATAAATCTTTTTTTATCTGAACAATGGTTCTGAAAATCACTGAATCAGTGGAATTGGGACGTAAGTATACAAATTTTATATTTGACTAAAGTAAAAGAAAAAATCGTGCCACTAAAAATGGCTGCTACTAATATTTTGTTAAACCTCAAATTACAAGGGTTCAGCCCTAAATGCTTATTTTTACCGACTTTAAACCCAAATGCTAAATGGCAAAAAAACCTTTGATTTTAGTTACCAATGACGATGGGATTACCGCACCGGGAATTCGTGCTTTGATTTCTGCAATGAAAGATTTGGGTGAAGTTGTGGTGGTTGCACCCGACAGCCCACAAAGCGGGATGGGACATGCCATCACTATTAATTCTACCATTTTTGTAGAACAACTTAAATTGAAGAATGAAAAAGAATTGGAGTATAGTTGTTCTGGTACTCCAGCAGATTGCGTTAAGCTTGCCATTAAACAAATTCTTAAAAGACGGCCAGACATTGTTGTATCCGGGATTAACCACGGGTCTAATTCTTCTATTAATGTCATCTATTCTGGTACCATGAGTGCCGCTTTAGAAGCTGGGATTGAAGGCATCCCAGCGATTGGCTTTTCACTTTTAGATTATAGCTATAACGCCGATTTTAAAGCAGCTGCCAAATTTGCTAAGGAAATTGTTATACAAGCACTAGAAAACAAAATGCCCGAGGGCATGGTCTTGAACGTTAATATTCCAAAAGGTGCTAAAAAGGATATTAAAGGAATCAAAGTTTGCAGACAAGCACGGGCAAATTGGGAAGAAGAATTTGATAAACGGGTCAACCCACAAGGCCGTGAATATTACTGGCTGACCGGTAAGTTCGTTAATCTCGATGGTGGAGAAGATACTGACGAGTGGGCACTAGAAAATAATTATGTTTCGGTGGTTCCGGTTCAATTTGATATGACCGCCCACTATTATATACAAGATTTAAATAGTTGGAATTTAAAATGATCAAAAAACATTTATTGATAGGGTTTACCATCGGACTTATTGCAAATGCAATTGGTGTTCTATTAGCAACCCTAATATTTAGTTCTAACAGCGACATCATAACTTCCTTACAACAGGCTAAAGCCGATGATTTTTTAGGAAAACTAGTGAGTATTGGTGCTGTATTTAACTTACTGGTATTTTTCTATTTTATAAGAAACAAACAGGATTACAAAGCTAGAGGCGTTATTCTAGCGACTGTTTTTGTGGCGATAGGAACCTTTTTAATCAACTATGTGTAAAATACTTTATAAATGAAGTACTATCTAATTGCCGGAGAAGCTTCAGGAGATCTTCATGGATCCAATCTTATGCGAGCACTTCAGAAAGAAGATGTTGAAGCCGAATTTAGATTTTGGGGCGGAGACCTTATGCAGGCAGTTGAGGGAGATATCGTAAAACATTATAGGGATTTGGCTTTTATGGGTTTCCTAGAAGTCGCTATGAATATTAGGACCATAACTAAAAATCTGGCTTTTTGCAAAAAGGATATTTTAGAGTATAATCCAGATTGTATTATCTATATAGATTATCCCGGCTTTAATCTTAGGATAGCCAAATGGGCCAAGGAAAAAGGTTTTAAAAATTATTATTACGTGTCGCCTCAAATCTGGGCGTGGAAAGAAAATAGAATCCATTCCATTAAACGCGATATTGATAAGATGTACGTTATACTTCCTTTTGAAGAAAAGTACTATCAAGACAAGCATAATTTCCCTGCAATATTTGTAGGTCACCCTTTGTTAGATGCAATTGCTAACAGAAAGCAAAGGGGTATGTATGAATTTAAGGCAAAACATGAATTAAGTGATAAGCCAATAATTGCTCTTCTTCCTGGAAGCCGAAAGCAAGAAATCAAGAAAATGCTGAGCATTATGCTAAGCGTCGTAAAAGATTTTGAAAATTATCAGTTCATTATTGCGGGTGCGCCAGGACAAGAGAAACAATTTTATTCGCAATTTACCAACCAGCAAAACGTATCTTTTGTGAGCAACAAGACTTATGATTTGCTGAGTTTATCTTACGCGGCATTAGTAACATCGGGAACAGCGACCTTAGAAACTGGTCTCTTCAAGGTTCCCCAAGTAGTTTGCTATAAGGGAAGCTGGCTATCTTATCAGATTGGAAAACGCATCGTAAATCTTCAATATATATCACTGGTCAATCTTATCATGGACCGAGAAGTTGTAAAAGAATTGATTCAAGATGAATTAAACACAAAAAATCTCAAAATTGAACTTCAGAAGATCTTAGAAAAGCCCAAGAGGGAAAAAATGTTTTTAGAATATTTTGAGCTAGAACAAAAGCTTGGTGGTAAAGGCGCTAGCGATAAAACAGCCCAATTAATCTACGAAGACTTGATTGCTGATAACTAAGTTTATAATTTTATAGGGTAACAGAACGTTCTGTAATTGATTTTGATATTTTTAGAGCAAACCAAAGTTATATGCGGTCCCTAATCTTTCTATTACTGATTATCTTTCTTTCGAGTTGTGGTTCTTCACGCCAAATGAAGATTGCAACCAAAAAACCATCAATGAGTTATAAAATTTACGATGTAAATCCAGTCGCTTTAGATGTGGTCGAAAATGCCAAGGAATTCGATGGAGTTCGCTATAAATATGGAGGCACTACTAAAAAAGGAATGGATTGCTCTGGTCTTATCACGACCGCTTTCGAGAAAGAGGATATATATCTACCTAGAAGTTCTAGTGAAATGGCGTCTTCGGGACAGTGGATAGATTTAAAGGAAGTTCAGCCGGGGGATTTAATGTTTTTTGCCACCCAAAGAAATAGCAGAAAAGTAAATCATGTGGCTCTGGTCACCAATGCCCGTCCCGGTTATGTTGAGTTTATTCATTCTACCAGCAGCAAGGGAGTTATGACCTCTACCTTAGACGACAAATATTGGTACTTTGCTTTTGTTCAAGCACGTAGGGTTTTAAATAGTTCGCATCCCTAACAACTTTCACTATTAAAGGGAATTAAATAAAGTAGGTAATGTATTACCTTTTTTATTAACTTCGATAATGAAGTTATTGGATTTTCCTCTCATCAAGATTACTTTCTTTCTGATTATCGGTATTCTTTTGGGCCATTATGTCTCCATACCTTTAAGTCTTCTCACGATTTTCTTCTCGATATTTTTCATGCTTATTATAGTTCTGATTTTCAGCCGAATTGGGACAACTAAAGTTTCTGTATTTGGAATCTTGATTATTCTGATATCTATAAGTTTAGGTACCATCGTATACCAGATTCACGATGAGACGATTTCAAAAAGTCACTACACTAACTTAGAATATAAAAGAGATGATTCTCCTTTATTAGTTGCGAAAATTTCAAAAAAGCTAAAGCCGAGCTTTTCCCAACAACGCTTTATTGCTGAAATATTCAATTTAAATGAAAAAGAAGTTCATGGTCAGATCCTGATAAACATCAAAATAGATTCAACTCTAACAAATCTTAAAATTGACGATGTCATTGCAATAAATTCTACTCTCGAAGACGTAAAACCGCCGCTGAATCCCGGACAATTCAACTATAAGAAGTATCTCGCAAACCAATCTATCTATCAGCAAACATTTGTGACTTCGTCCGAAATTGTCCGGTTAAAAACCAAATCAACAACATTTTCTGGATTTGCGGCAGGTATAAGAGCAAAGATAAATTCAGCCTTAAGAAAATATGATATTAACGAGAGTGAACTCGCCATCATTAACGCATTATTACTGGGACAACGCGAAGATATTAGCACCGAAGTTTACAACTCTTACATCAACGCTGGGGTCATCCATATTCTCGCAGTTTCGGGCCTTCATATCGGAATTTTACTTCTAATATTTCAGTTTTTACTTAAGCCTTTGGAAAGTGTCAAATACGGCAAAACGGCCAAAGTCATAATTATTCTTATCCTTTTGTGGTCATTTGCACTGATTGCAGGATTTTCAGCTTCGGTCACTCGAGCGGTCACGATGTTTAGCATTATTTCGATTGGTTTAAATCTTAAACGGGCAGTCAATATTTATAACACATTGGCCGTTTCTATGTTATTTCTATTATTGGCAAAACCAATGTTTCTCTTTGATGTAGGATTTCAGCTCAGTTATTTGGCATTGATCAGTATAGTAGTTTTTCAACCTAAAATATATGCGCTATTTGAATTTAAGTGGAAAGTGCCAAATTATTTTTGGGAGCTTCTTTCGGTTACCATCGCTGCACAGATAGGCGTTTTGCCAATAAGTCTATTTTATTTTCATCAATTTCCAGGGTTGTTCTTTCTTTCCAATCTGCTCATCATTCCGTTTCTAGGAGTCATACTGGGTTTAGGGGTTCTGGTTATTATTTTGTCCTTAATTAGTATTCTGCCCGAATTTCTCCTTCAAACATTCTCATTTCTTATAAGGTCAATGAATGGCATTGTAGCGTGGGTAGCAGGCCATGAAGAATTTGTACTTAAGGATATATCCTTTAACGGTTATGAATTGGTTGCAGCCTATCTTCTAATTATCGCGATGACTGCATTAATTAATTTGAAGAATACTAGAAGCCTAATAGTGTTTTTAGGTACAATAGTGGTTTTTCAGATTACTGAAATCGCCTCAAAACTTAGTGCGGAAAGAAAACTGATTGTATTTCATAAAGTAGGAGAAACTTATCTGGCCAGATTGCAAAATGAGGAAATGACCGTTTTTACCAACTTTGAAAAAATTGATATGAAATCACCTTTTCTTCGGGATTATAAAATTCAGAACTCTGTTGAGGAAATCAATTTTGAAGTAATGCCGAATGTTTTCAACTTTAATAACAAAACAATTCTAGTAATAGATAGTATCGGCGTGTATAACACCTCATTTAGTCCAAAAATACTGCTGCTATCGAACTCGCCGAAAATAAACTTAGAAAGGTTGACGGATTCAATTTTACCAGAGCTTATTATTGCCGATGGTAGTAATTATAAGAGTTATGTAAATCGTTGGAAGGCAAGTTGTGAGAATAAAAAAATCCCTTTTCATAATACTGCAGAAAAGGGAGCTTTTATTTTAGATGAATAATTTATTCTCCTTTAAAAGTTGGAGTAAATGCCGTGAAATAAGCATTAAAATCTTCTTGAGTTTTTAAATCCTTATGATCATTATTTTTAAACAACTTAAGATACAATTCTAGTTGCTGTGGATTTTGATATCCTTTAATAGCCGTCAAAACTTGTGACTCTTCATTAAAAAATACCATCGAAGGATAGGCACCAATCTTTAGATACATCGTTAAATCATGAACCCCATTTCGTTTATTTACTAAATCTGGATTATAATTAGGATTAGAAAAGGTTTTTCCATCGTACTTAATGGTAGAATTTCCTTCAGCATCAAATTTTACGGCGTAATAATTTTTATTGACATAATCGACTACGTCTTTATTATGAAACGTGTTTTTATCTAACATCTTACAAGGTCCACACCAATTTGTATAGACATCCATAAAGATTTTTCGTGGTTCTTTCTTTTGAAGTTGCAAGGCTTCATTCAGTGAAACCCATTTAATTTCTTGGGCTTGAATCCCTATAGAGAACAAACCAAGAAAGGTGATTAGTACTATATTTTTCATTGCTTTTTATTTTTTTAGGATTGATATAATCTTTTTAGTCTTACTCAAAAGGTGTTCCAAAAACAAGCTTAAATTCAGATTCGAAGATAATAAATCGCCGAAAGACTTATAAATTTTTTCGTTTAATGGTAACCCTCAATAGGTCAACGTAATTTGAAGAAATCGAAATCAATTCAACTTTATCTAATTCCGTGCATTAATTTCTTCATCAAGGGATTCAACAATATTACCAGCACGCCTGCTGCTGCCGGGATTGCAAAGAATAGCATAAAAAAGGTTGAAAGGGAATACTCTGCCGTAACCTTATCAATCATTCCGCCTGTGCTTCCTGCTAGTTTATTACCGATTGCAATAGCTAAATACCAAATACCGAACATCATGGCAATCATCCTACCCGGAACAAGTTTACTAACATAAGAAAGACCGACCGGTGATAAGCAAAGCTCACCCATAGTATGGAAGAAGTAGGCGAAGATTAGCCAAATCATGCTAACCGCGGCAACTTTGGCCCCTTGCGGAATATCAGATGATCCATAAGCTAAAGCAAGAAATCCTATACCTAAGAGAATCAAACCGATTCCATATTTTACGGCACCGCTGGGATTGTATTTACTTTCCCATAGCTTAGAAAATAATGGCGCAAAAATGATAATGAATAGTGAGTTAAGTACGCTAAACCAAGATGCCGGAACTTCTGGAGATTCGGCAGAATATTGTTGATATAGCATGGTAATGACCAATGCCCAGATAATTAGAAAGCTAAAACCCAATAAGACGTTAGCCAATGCATATTTCTTAAAAGTTTGCTGAAATAATTTCCAGAGAACCCAGGTTATTACGGCCAATGGGATAATAGTAATTAAGGTGTTAGCCGTTCTAAAAATATTAGCTGCACTACCTTCTAAAATTCGGTCGGTGTAATCATTCGCGAAAATAGTCATTGAACCCCCAGCCTGCTCAAAAGCCGCCCAAAAGAAAACGGTAAAAAAGGCAAAAATAGAAACTGCTATCATTTTATCTCTTACTACTGGCGAGTATCTAATGATTCTCGATACCAGTAAAATGATAAATAATCCCAATGCAAATAATATAGAGAATGTTGCTCCGTCTAAAGAGCCAACGCTAAAGTCGAAAAGATTTGATCCACCAATTTTTGAAACCGGATCGTTGATGATCCAAACAAGACCAATGACTGCACTAATTACAATAAAGATCTTATCTACCGTGGTAAAGGGGTTTAGACGGTCTTTGGTCGTTTCAACAAAAGGTTCATCGGTTTCTTTGTTGGGTTTAAGGCCTATATCAACAAAAATTCCTTGGGAAAAATAGAATTGCAACATTCCGAAGAACATAAAAATACCAGCAAGACCAAATCCCCAGCCCCAGCCCCACTGCTCGCCCAAATAACCGCACAATAGTATACCGAGAAACGCCCCTGCGTTAACACCCATATAGTAAATCGTGTAAGCTCCATCCTTTTTCTCGGGATGATGCTCGTACATTTGAGATATAATAGAGGTCATAGTTGGCTTAAAAAATCCGTTACCAATTACCAAAAGCAATAATCCAACATAAAGGGACAAATGGGTTTCTACCGTCATGGCAGCATGCCCCAGAGTCATTATTAGCGCTCCAATTACGACTGCTCTTCTATAGCCGATAATCTTATCTGCGATGTATCCTCCTAATATTGGAGTAAGATAAACTAGAGATGTGTATGTCCCGTATAGAGAAAGCGCGTGTTCCCTTGGCCAAGCCCAGCCTTCATCGAACAATGAAGAAGTAAGAAAGAGTACTAATAGGGCCCGCATTCCATAATAAGAAAAGCGTTCCCACATCTCCGTAAAAAATAATACGAAAAGACCCGCAGGATGACCTATAACAGGATTTTTAAAATACTGGTCGGTAGAATTTGCCATAAAAAATGAAATTATTTAGCGATATTCTCGTCCGCCAATTCATAGCCTTCTTGTTCTGGAATACTTAAATCCCGTTCATTATCCTCTGCACCGTGGGTTAAATTTTCTAGTTTTTTCCTGAAGACCAATACAAGTAAACCGAAAATCACACAGAAAATAGCAATCCCCGTAAAGATGGTATACTCCCCAAGGTTTTCTGAAGCTTCACCAAGAAGTCCGGCAACTTTATTACCAAATCCAGTCATTGCGAAGTAAACACCCATCATTAAGGAAGCATATTTTAAAGGCGCCAACTTGGTTATATAAGAAAGTGCGACAGGAGAAATACATAATTCACCAACCGTATGGAATAAATATGCAAGAACTAACCAATACATTGCCGATTCTCCTTGGGAATTAAATTGTGCAGCAGCGGCCGTCATAAAGAAGAATCCTGTACCCATGATGATTAGACCCATAATCATTTTGAACAATGACGTAGACAATTTTCCTTTTAATTTTCGCTTCGCCCAATATGCTGCTACAGATGTTCCTAAGAAGATAATGAACATCGCATTTAAAGCCTGAAACCAAGAGGCAGGCACTTCCCACCCCATTAACATCCTGTCAGTATTGTCCATGGCATAAATATTCATTAATCCCCCGGCTTGCTCAAAGGCTCCCCAAAATACTATCACCAATAAAAACGAGATAAAAAGAACAACAATTCTATCCTTTTCAATTTTGTTCAATGGCCTTTTCATTGCCGCTCTCTCTTCTTCATCTAGAGAACTACCACTATAATTACCAACATATTTAAGATGTTTTTGACCAACTAAATATTGAATTAATCCTAAAGCCATACCAATCGCGGCAAGACCAAATCCATAATGCCAGCCATGTACTTCACCTACATATCCCACAATTAAACTTGATAAAAACGCACCCACATTAATTCCAATATAAAAAATTGTAAAACCTTTGTCCCTTCTAATGTCTCCAGGGCGGTAAAGTCCTCCAACCATCGTAGAAATATTTGGTTTTAACATTCCAACACCTGCTATGATAAGTCCAAGCCCAGTATAGAAAGCCCACATTTCTTCGACTGATAAAATTCCGTGACCCAGTACTAATAAAATACCTCCATAAAGCACTGATTTCTTTTGTCCTAAAAATTTATCGGCAATCCATCCACCAGGAATTGATGCCACATAAACCAGCATGGTATACCAACCGTAAAGAGAGAGCGCTTCTCCATTATCCCATCCTAAACCAGGATTATCTCCATTTGATTGAGCCACTAAGTAAAGTACAAGAATAGCGCGCATACCGTAATATGAGAAACGCTCCCACATCTCGGTGAAAAACAGGATGTATAATCCCACCGGATGTCCAAAAAGTTCCTTTTGTTTAGAATAGACTGATGTAGTTGCCATTAATTGTATTTAAATTTAGTTAGTTTGTGTTCGTTTTATCTTTGTCCTTTATGGGTATTTAAGCGAGAATCCTGAATTTTATCACCCAATTTTTCATCTAGAAAGTTCGTCATTTTATTATAAAGAAAGTTTCGGGTGTTACCACCGCTGATTCCGTGACTTTTATCCGGGAAAATCAACCAATCAAAATCTTTATCTGCTTGTATCAAAGCTTCAATTAATCGCATGCTATTCTGTACGTGAACATTATCATCCGCAGACCCATGAATCAAAAGAAAATCACCTTTTAATTTATCGACATGGCTCAAAGGCGAATTTTCGTCGTAACCAGACGGATTTTCTTGAGGTGTGGTCATATAACGTTCTGTATAAACACTGTCATAAAATCTCCAGCTAGTTACGGGTGCAACCGCTATCGCCATTTTAAACACATCATTTCCTTTAAATATTGCATTGCTGCTCATAAAGCCACCGTAGCTCCAACCCCATATACCAATTCTTTCTTTATCGATATAAGAACGTTCGCCTAATGTTTTAGCCGCTTCTATTTGGTCTTCAACTTCGTATTTCCCCAACTCGTTCTGGGTAACCTTTTTGAAATCAGCTCCTTTAAAACCGGTTCCTCTTCCATCTACCGTCGCAATGATATAGCCTTTATCTGCTAACATATAAAACCAATAATCATTGGTAGAATTCCAGGTATTTGCAACTTGCTGGGAACCTGGACCAGAATATTGAAACATCAACAATGGATAGACCTTAGAATCATCAAAATCCTTTGGTTTAATCATCCACATATTTAGGTCATTGCCATTTACCTTTATTGTAGAAAACTCTTTTTCTGGAATTTCAAAATCCGTTAACTTGTTTTTAATCCCTTGATTATCCTCTATAACTTTTAATTGTTTCCCGTCTTTGGAATCATTCAAAGTATAGGTCGTGGGAGTTGAAGCATTAGAAAAAGTATTGATATAATAAGAAAAATCATTACTGAAAGATGCATCATTAGTTCCTTCTTCCGTACTTAATCTTATTTTTTTGTTCCCATTTAAAGCAATCGAATAAATGTCCCTGTTTATAGAACCATTTTCTACGGACTGATAATAAATCCTTTTTGCATCTTCATCAAATCCGTAATAATTTGTGACTTCCCAATCACCCTTTGTAATTTGGTTTAATAACTTTCCATCCTTAGAATAATGATAAATATGATTGTAACCATCTTGCTCAGAAGTCCAGATAAAACTATTATCCTTTAAAAAAGTGAGGTTATCGGTAACATCGATATAAGCCTTATCGGTTTCAGATAATACTTGTTGTGAAGAAGAATCAGATGCATTGACCATCCAAAGATCAAGATTGTTTTGGTGGCGATTAAGTACTTGAACACTCAATATTTTCGGGTCATTGGTCCACTTTATTCTGGGGATATAAAAATCGGTATAAGATTTTTTAAATTGAATATCTTCAATCTTCCTAGATTCTAAATCATAGATATGAAGCGAAACTTCTGAGTTTTTTTCACCCGCCTTCGGATATTTAAAAACCTCTTGAACCTGATATAGTTCGATACCATATTTATCCATCGAAAATTCAGGAACTTCTGTTTCATCAAATTGAAGAAAACCTATTTTACTGCCATCGGCATTCCATTCATAAGCCTTTACAAAAGAAAATTCTTCCTCATAAACCCAGTCCGTTATTCCATTAATGATTTCGTTCTTTTTACCGTCTTCAGTAATCTGGAGCGTTTCGCCATCGGAAAGATTCTTAATATAAAGATTGTTCTCAAAACCATAAGCTACCTTAGAACCGTCGGCGGAAAATGAAGGTTCTATAATTTTCTTATCAGAAATCTTTTCTAAGGTTTTAGACTTTAAATCATAAACGTAATAGACCCCGATTTTAGACCTTCTAAAAATATACTCAACTTCCGTGGCAAGTAATATTTTTTGCTCATCCTCGCTCAAGGTATAATCCGAAAAACCTTTTATTCCATCGATTTCTTCAGAATTTAAAAGTGTGTTCGATTTTTTTAATGTTTTATAATCATAAATATCGATTGTAGTAGAATTGCCATCTTTATTTAATACCGCATATTGCTTCCCATTAGACATGGAATGCAGTGAATACAGACCTTTGGTAGAAAAGGTTCCGTCCCAAAGTTGGTCAATGGTTATTTGTTTATTTTGGGCAGTTAAAATCGAAATGAAAAAAATGAACAACAGAGAGACTTTCGATAATTTCACAGGGATAGGGATTTTTCTTAAAATGTTGTCAAGTTTACTAAAAATAATGCAATAATTCTTAACTATTATTCACAAATACAGCAATATTAGATAAGCCGTAAAAATTTATCGTTTGAAGATTGGTATCTTTGTTTAGATAAGTTTTTCTGCATGAACAAAATAGTTTCTGGGTTCTCCAAATTGACCAAATCCGAAAAAATCGATTGGTTACTTAACAATTATCTATCCGACTCCGAAGAGGCAAAATCAATTCTAAAACAATATTGGAACCCGGATGAAAAACTCCAGAAGCTTCATGACGAATTTATAGAGAATACCATATCTAATTTCTACTTGCCTCTCGGGATTGCCCCAAACTTTGTAATTAACGGGAAGCCTTATGCCGTCCCAATGGTAATTGAGGAAAGTTCGGTAGTGGCAGCGGCAAGTAAAGCGGCAAAGTTCTGGTCTACCCGAGGCGGATTTAAAGCTGAAGTAATTTCAACCGTAAAAATAGGACAAGTGCATTTTCGTTTTGATGGAGATGGCAATGAACTTATAACATTTTTTAATCAGATAAAATCGAAGTTTTACGACGACACACTTGCTATAACTTCTTCTATGGTAAAACGTGGCGGAGGTATTTTGGATATTGAGCTGCGCGATAAGACCGACCGACTTAAGGATTACTATCAGTTGCACGCCACATTTGAAACGCAGGATGCAATGGGCGCTAATTTTATTAATAGCTGCCTCGAACAGTTTGCTGAGATTTTAAAGCGAGAATTTATTGCTTATAAAAACTTCAGTGAAAAAGACAACAAGCTGGAGGTGATTATGAGCATTCTTTCTAATTACACCCCAAATTGTTTGGTAAAGGCAAGTGTAAGTTGTGATATTAAAGAACTAGACGACAATAATTTTAGCGGAAAGGATTTTGTTTCAAAATTTATAGATGCGGTAAAAATTGCCGAAGTAGAACCATACCGTGCGGTCACTCATAACAAAGGCATCATGAACGGAATTGATGCTGTGGTTTTGGCGACCGGCAACGACTTTCGTTCCGTTGAAGCCGGTATACAGGCCTTTGCATCTAAGGATGGACAATATAAAAGTCTCACCCATGCTAGCTTAGATAATGAACGCTTTACATTTTCCATAGAAATACCATTAGCCTTAGGGACGGTTGGCGGACTGACTAATATTCATCCTTTGGTAAAGGTATGTCTTCAGATTCTAGATAATCCTACTGCCAAAGAATTGATGAAAATTGTTGCGGTGGTTGGTCTAGCACAAAACTTTGGCGCTGTAAAATCATTAGTAACCACCGGAATTCAAAAAGGTCATATGAAAATGCATCTATTGAATATCCTCAACCGATTTGGCGCAACAGAAACCGAAAAGAAGGCTTTGATCGAAGACTTTAAAACAAAAACGGTCACGCATACCGCAGTTTCTGAAGCTCTTGAAACGATTAGAAAATAATGTCTGAATTTTATAGCAATGGTAAATTGCTCCTCACCGGTGAATATCTCGTGCTAGATGGGGGTTTAGCCTTGGCCGTACCAACTAAGTTCGGACAATCGCTTTCAGTTTCTAAAACTGATAAACCAACCATTAGTTGGGAAAGTTTAGACCATGAATCAAAGAGTTGGTTCAGTATGGAATTAAAAATAAGCGATGTTATATCTGGAAAGAATTCGTCTTCCAACGAAATCGAAACTAGACTTAAGTCCATATTGCACCAAGCTTATAAATTAAATCCTGATTTTTTAAATTCTGGAATAGGCTACGATGTAAAAAGCAACTTATCGTTCCCTAGATACTGGGGTCTCGGCACTTCTTCTACCCTCATCAATAATATCGCTAACTGGGCAAATGTAGACGCCTTTAAGCTGTTAGATAAAACTTTTGGCGGTAGTGGGTATGACATTGCTTGCGCGGGTTCTAGGATGCCGATATTATATTCACTTAAAAATGGACACGCTGAAATTTCTAAAGTTGATTTTAACCCTACTTTTAAAGAGGAGCTATATTTTGTTTATTTAAATAAAAAACAAAACAGTAGGGACGGAATATCCCAATACAAAGCTTTGAACGATTCAGTTGAAAAAGAGCTAGAAGCCTTGAACAGTCTTACTCAACTAATACTTGCATCCACTTCCCTCGAAGAATTCTCTACGCTAATAACCGCTCATGAAAATCTTATATCAAGTTTAATAAGATTAAAACCAGTGAAAGAAGAATTGTTCGACGACTTTAAAGGAGCCATAAAAAGTCTTGGAGCTTGGGGTGGTGATTTTGTTCTGGCCGCTAGCCATTCAGACCCATCGGACTATTTCAAAAATAAAGGTTATGACACCGTGATACCATATATTAAAATGGTGCTATAAATTAGCAAATTCAGCAAAATAAAAAAGCACCGCGTTATGCAGTGCTTTTTTTATTTATGAAGATTTTAATCCTAGTAAAATCTCGCTCTGTTATCTTCTATGTCCGCAGCAGCTTTTAGTGCGTCGTAAGCTTTATTTTGAGAAACACCAGTTTTGGTATTGCTTAAACGCTTCATCACAGCTTGATAGTTGTCTAATTTAGGAGCTTCTGTTCTTTGAGTAACTTCAATCATATAAACTCCTTTATTTCCGTTGATCAATTTAGAAGTTTGCCCTTGTTTTAGTCCAAAAGCATAACCAACCACCATCGGTTCTTCGCCAGCTCCCAATAAGGTTGGAGTCTTCATATTAACTGCAGTAGATGTTTGTACAGTTACATTTTGACTTGCAGCTATTTCGTCAACGGTATTACCGGTAATCTTTTTACGGATTATTTCAGCCTTTTTCTTATTTCTGATTTCTTGTACGATGTTAGTCGGTAAATCTTCGGGGCTCATCAAGCCTTCCTTGCTGATTTTAACTACTTGTACAATTGCATAACCACCAGTTGGGATTGAAAATCTTTTAAAATCCCCCACGTTTGTTCCATCTTCAAAAGCCCAACGGACAATCGCACGGTTGTTTCCTAATCCGGGTAGACTTTCTTGAAGTTCTTTTACATTGTTGATGGTTCTTACTTCATAGTTATTTTTTGCCGCTACATCTTGAAAGACCTCATCTTGCACGGCACTTTCGAATTTAGAAGCTCTATTATAAACTTCATCAACTGTTCTTTCAGAAGGTTCTACTTCTTGGGAAACGGTAGCAATCTTGACTGCTTTGGCTTTTCCAGTTTGAGAAAGGATTTCTATAATATGATATCCAAAAGATGTTTTAACCACATCGATATCACCTATATTATTTTCAAAAGAAAACGCTTTAAACTCTGGTGCGTAACTGTCGTTATACGAGAATTCTATAACACCTTCTTTTTCGTTGCTCACTTTATCAGAAGAAAGATCTAATAGTTCAACGAATTTCTTTCTATTGGTTTTTAAAACTCCCAAAATACTGTCTGCCTGAGATTTAGCTTCGACATCTGTTGCAGTAACAGTAGGATCGACTCTAGTTGCACCAACAAACGGGATTAATATATGTCTAACTTTAGCCGAATCAGGAATCATTTTGGTATCTACCAACTTGGTTAAGTTATAAAAACCACCATTTTTGTATGGACCAAATACTTCGCCTACGTTAAGATTGTAGATAGTATCCTGATATTGTGAAGGCAATGCTGTTTTAAATATGAAGGTATCACTATAACGGGTCGAAGAATTCATGCTTACAAATTCTGCATTGTTTTGAGTGTCTTTAAAGCCTTTTATTGAATCGTTACGCTTGGTAGCAGGATTATATTCAACACGATTGTTAAGCATACTTTGAAGGTTTGCCTTAACTTCTTCTTCATCTTCCATTGTTGGTTCTTCAACAAATTCTACGAAATTTAAATTTCTAGAAGCTTCAGACTCGTAATCTGCTTTATGTTTTTCGATATAGTCGTTCATTTCATCCTTTGAAACTTCGACTAAACTATCAGAAATAGTTGTATAAGGAATTTGAACGTATTTAACATCAATTGTTTCATTCTCCATCATGTAATCGAGTTGAGCCTCGGATAACGTTGCATTTGCTCCAGCTTTTACGAGATTGAGATATACCTGCTCTTTCGCAGATTTCATTAGGTTTTGCTCAAAATTTAACCAATCGTTCCAGGTCATCATAAAGTTACCTAACTGTGCTGGCTGAGGTTTAATTGCTTCAAGATTTGCGATAAACTCCTGTAATTTTGCAGGGTCAAACATCCCTGCTTCATTTTGAAATTCTGGATAAGTCGCCATAGACTGTCTCAACATATCGTTGATGTATGCCTGTTCTATAGTAATTCCTAAGTTATCGGAATGCTCGGAAAGAATTGATTCCCTGATTTTTTCGTCATAAACCCTGTTCATTGCCTGAGTAGAAGTAGCGTTAGGTCCCAAACTTCTTTGCACGGTTTCGACCCTATTCATAAAATCAACTCGATCAATATCGTTACCATTAACAGAAGCGATTACATCTTGTGAACCACCAGTTAGAGCATCACTATTTTTAAACAGATCCGCAAGTACAAAGGAGAATAATGCCAATGCAATTATCACGATCAAGAAAAAAGAACGCTGTCTAATTTTATTTAAAACTGCCATTTTATAAGTGTTGTTTATGAAATATAAGTGCGCGAAAATACCATTTTATAATTATAAAAAAAAACCAATTGACACCTTTTATTAGGAGATTGGCGATTAGTCGTCCTTCAGTATTTTTAAGGAAACAACCTCGATTTTGGTTGAAGAAACCTCGAGAATTGTAAAGAGAAAGTTTTCTATTAAAATTTGTTCTTTTTCTTCAGGAATGCCCTCGGTCTGATTTAAAATTAGGCCACCCAAAGTTTCGTAATTTTCGCCAATCGGTAAATCGAGTTTATAATTTTCGTTTACGTAATCGACCTCTAGTCGCGATGAAAATTTAAAATTGAATTCGTCGATTTTCATCTCGATTAATTCAATAGAATCGTGCTCGTCTTCAATTTCGCCAAAAAGTTCTTCTACAATATCCTCTATGGTCATGATACCTGCAGTACCGCCGTATTCGTCGATTACAACCGCCATACTCATCCTGCGTTTGGTTAGCATATTCAAGACATCCTTGGCGAGCATCGTTTCAGGAACATAAAGAACTGGCAAGGTGATTTCCTTTATAGTTTTTGGCTTTTTGAATAATTCAAAAGAATGAATATATCCCAGTAAATCGTCGATTGAATCTTTGTAGACCAATATTTTGGATAGGCCAGAAGCGATAAAAAGATTGGCGATATTCTTTACCGAATCATTCACTTCTACCGCGATAATCTCGGTACGGGGCACCATAACCTCACGGGATTTAACTTCAGAAAATTCTAGCGCATTTTGAAAAATCTGAATCTCACTATCGACTTCATCATGTTCTTCTACAGACTCCATCTGCTCACTGATGTAATTACCAAGTTCTACTTTGGTCAAAACCAGCTCTACGTCTTCGCCTTCGGTTTTAAAGAAAATGCGAAGGATGTTATCAGAAATCCAAATAACAAAATCCGAAACCACCGAAAATAATAGGTAGAACATATAGGCTGGTACTGCAAATATTTTAAGAATGTAATTGGCATAAATCTGAAAGAACACTTTTGGCAAAAATTCCGCGGTAATCAATATGATAATAGTTGAAATTATTGTCTGGGTAAGCAAACTTAAATCGACTAAAATATAATGGAAGAAAGGATAATCGGTCGGCAACATAGATTGAAACCAAGCCATAAGCATATCTCCCATCATAAAACCATAAACAACCAATGCAATGTTGTTCCCAATTAGCATGGTAGCAATAAACTTGGAAGGTTTTACCGTAAGTTTTGAAAGGATTTTAGCCAGAAAATCATTTTTTTTCTTCTCAATTTCAATATGAATTTTGTTTGAAGAAATGTATGCGATTTCCATACCGCTAAAAAATGCAGAAAGAACCAACATTAAAATAACTATCAGCAAATTGCTATCCATTAATCTTACTTATTGGATTCTTCGCGCTCTCTTCGACGTGCCTCGAACTTCTCTCTGTATCTTTTTCTGAAAAAGAACATAAAGATTGCCAAAGCAGCCAGTGCAAAAGAAATCCAAGCACGGTTGCCTTCATTAAAATTAGCGATGCCGTCGTAAATAAAAAGGACCGCAAAGATTAGATAGGCGTACTGAAAAAATTGCAATAATTTCATTCAATTATGAGCTTTGGTTGAAAGTGTGAGTAAAGATAATTAATTATTCCTCTTTGACGTAAATGGTCGCACTGGATTCTAAAAGCTGAAATGGATAGAAGTTTCTGTTAGTATCTAGAATATTTCCTTTGCTAGTATTCCCATTAGAAATCATCCTTACTGGTTTGTTGGTAAAGATCCATTCGTTCTTTTGGTCGTAGTATAATTGGTCAGCGAAGATAGAATCCTTAGCCGGCGTACTGATTATAACATTTCCCTGTAAATCTATGAGATGAGTTTCATCATAAACAATGGCATAATCTGCTACAATAATATTCTGATTCTTATTGTCGTCATACAAAGTAAGATTCACACCATCCGGAAATTCTGAAAAAGGGAAATCCCTATTGCTATAATCTAGCATCTTGGGACTTTTAAGGTTGGCCGTTATTTTGCCAGAATCGGTAAATTTAAGATTGATGCCGTGTGCTTCACTAATAGGTTCATTTTGAAGAATACCCATTTTTTGCACTTCCTTAAAATTGTTTTTACAAGAAAAAAGCATGGTCACAACAATTGTTGTGACCATGCTTACTATTATGTCTCTATTTATAATTGGCATTATAGAGTTGGGACAGTAACACTCATCCCAATCCAACATCCAATCTGTATTGTTTTTCCTTGATTACCTTCTTGGAAAATTTCACTTCTCTGAGGTGCTTTTGCATTGTAACTTGTCACACTTTGGCTTGAAGCAGACTTTAAATTTCCATCTACTCTACCTGCTTTAGCAGCTTCTTGTGCAGCTAACCAGAACACAGCTCTTTTGTTGAAGTTACTATCTCCACAGCTATTTGCACTACTCGCATACATTCCAGCAATTGAAAGGTGTGGGCTACCGTCAGAAGGATTTAATTTTAAAGCTTCTTGATAATAACGTCTCGCAGCTCCGAATTGACCTTTACCTTTAAGACTATTAGCAATTCTTTTCGCTAATTTTCCTTTTTTGAATTTATCAGTTTGTAGGTCGTAAGATTGATTTAAGTAATCCTGAGCTTCTTTATCTTTATTTTGTTTGAACAATAATGTTGCAACGAAATATTTAGTATCTGCAGAAGGATCAGTTTCATCATAAGCCTTTACCATCTTGGTATATAATGGGTCATCAGTACATTCTTTATTGTACATTCTGCTTACCGCACGCTTCAACCATACTGCATCATTCTTGAACTGCTCAAAGTTTTTCTGGTAAAGAGGAATCAGGTTCTCACAGTTTGCAAGTTGTCCCAGTTTAGAATCGATACTTCCACCGATTTTATCATAGTTCTCTAAATAACTTTCATATTGTCTCTTATAACCTTCTTCCTTAGAAGATAGTTTAGTACCAGCATCTTCTTTCTCAACTAACTTGTTAAGGTCTTCGGTTACCTTTTCAACTTCAGTTTCGATTTTATCTGATACATCATCATATTTATCGAACACTTGTTGAATCTCTGCTTGACCAGCGGCATGCATGTCAACCATGGAAGAGAAGTAAATATATAATGCTCTAGGATTTGTAAAATTTTGCAAATCGTCTTTATAGCCCTTATCACCAGCTTCAAAAAGTTGCTTAGGAGTTGTTTTTAAGTCATCCTTATTATCATACATGATATTCAGCTTGTCGCCTGCAATACTTCCAACTGAATAATTTGAAGGATAATATTGTAGAGACTCATCGTACAATTTCATCAAATCTTCTATATAAGCTTTTTTCTCAGCTCCAGTAGAATTATCGATTTTATGTTTAAGGATGGTTTCCCCGTAAGCATAGATCGCTCGGTTAAACTTTGGAGATTTGGTTCTCACCTTCATCCAAGGCTCATATGCCTCGTCATATTTTTTACTCTTGTAATAGTCGGTAAAGATGGTAAGATTCGTCATGCTCTCTTCATCTTGCTGAGCAAAACTCATATTGAATGATAAGAACAATGCCGCAAATACTAATGTAATTCTCGTCTTCATAATAGATTAATTTTCTTATTTATATTTAAGTTTCTGGAACCATCTATCATTTAAGGATAGGCTGATCTGCAGGTTTACAAAATTTTCTTGGATTAGGTTTTGGTTTGTCGTTCCTCGTTTTCCGAATTCTAATCCTACATTCGCATTAGAGAAAAAACCACCAACTGGTAACCCAACTCCAAAAGACATGCCAAACTCATTTATGTCTTCCCCCTTAATATTTAAACCTGTGTTCTCAAAATGAACCCCTGACCGATATGTGACTCTCTTCCAATAACTTGAAAATGAATTGTAGTCAGGAATAAAAAAACCACCAACTGCAAAACCTGATGCATTGACGAAATTTGCATCTTCTATTGCAATTATGGGGTTTGAAAATTCACTTGTGTTTGTTAAAGTATATTCTGCTCCAACAAACCACTTTCTTGGTTTACCTAATCCTCCTCCAAAGGCAAGCCGTGAAGGTAATGATAAATCAGTAGATTTCAAATTTTGTTCCTCTAGGTTACCATCAACTGTATTGACTGTCACTGACTGCCCAGAGGTTTGGTTATAAATAACCGTAGAAAAGGTTCTAGTATTATTAGATTTTAAGTTGCTCTTTGGCGCATACGTTACTGAGCTAGTAAGCTGCAGTTTCTCGTTAATCATAGTCTTATAAGTAAGACCAAAATTTGTATTGATGCCACTTAAATCGGATCGATTCTGCTCTAAGGTCTGATATTGTATCAAATCACCATTGTCATCATAAAGAAAACCGATAGAATTATTTTGGGTGTTACCAAAATTGTAACTAACGTCTACCCCAATACTCAAATTATCAGTAATCATATAACCCAGACCAATAAATGCCTTATTAAGCCCTCCTTCACCTTGATAACGATTATCTACCAAATCATCATTGTTATTATCGGATTCTAGTTTATAGCCAACTGCGGTATATGGTAAAAGTCCAAAACCCGCACCGAAACGACCAATCGGGAATGAAAAAGCGACATAATTAAATGTAGTAGTATTTGCCTTGGTCTCTGAGTTCTCACCCTTTAAGGTTAAGCTATTATTGGAACCACCAACAGAAAATTTTACCGGCCTGCTCTCTTCATTAAATACTTTTAGGTTTGGAGATACATAAGAAGCAGGATTTCTAAGGTTAAGGTGAATACTATCTGTAAAGATGCTAAGACCACCCATACTTCTGTTTTCCACCGTTCCTTTAAATTTTAAAGTACCGATACCATAAAATGAATAGGGCGAGGCGGCTTTATCTTGAGCATTAATTTGAAGCGATAGCGCGCAGATTAAAACTACGAGAAGTTTTTTGACCATTAGTGAGTATTATATTCCAATATGTGGTTAAGACCCTCTAAGAGGAAATTTGAGTTGGCAAATATGCTATTTTTTAATTGGTTTGACAAGAAATTGCAGTCTCCGCCTGTTAAAATAACTGTTAAATCTGAAAATTGTTTTGTGTAGTTATCAATCGCTGCATCAATTTCCATCACCACGCCAAGAACAACCCCAGAATGTATGGATTCTTCTGTATTACCACCTATGATATTTACCGGAACTTCATTTTCTAATAACGGCAGTTTAGCGGTATAATTATGCAATGACTGATATCGTAATCTTACCCCTGGAGAAATAGCTCCACCATGATAAATAGAATCCCTATCTACAAAATCGTAAGTGATGCAAGTGCCAGCATCTATTATAAGAACATTTCTATCTGGAAATTTATTTACGGCTGCCGCCACCAGCGCTACGCGATCCACTCCCAATGTATTAGGTGTTTTATAATTATTTTTGAAGGGTAATTTAGTAGAAGAATTTAAGATTAATAGATTTATTTTCGACTTTAAACTGGCCAATGAATCATCATCTAAATTACCAACAGAAGAAATGATTCCGAGCCTGATTTGAGGAAAGTCATTTAAAATTAATGAGATAGCATCTTCAAATTTTGACATATTAAATTTTTTGGTCTCATGGATTTTCCCCTTATCAAATATCCCAATTTTGACCAATGAATTACCGATATCTATAGCGACAGTCATATAAAAAGTATTCCACAAATTTACAAAACCAATTTTTTAACTATTCCTTTTGCGAATATTAAAAATGCCGTTATATTTGCAGCCTCTAATTCACTACTCAGTGAATGGTGCCTTAGCTCAGTTGGTAGAGCAATGGACTGAAAATCCATGTGTCCCTGGCCCAGACGAACCGCGAAGCGGATGTCTGGATGCCGACCGAAGCGTCGGCATTCGATGGGATAGCAAGGATGAAGTGAGAAATTAAAATATTATTGGTGCCTTAGCTCAGTTGGTAGAGCAATGGACTGAAAATCCATGTGTCCCTGGTTCGATTCCTGGAGGCACCACGAAAAAATCCCGATCTTTGATTGGGATTTTTTGTTTTATGGCACATTATCTTTATATGTTTTACTTCAAAAAAATCAAGCAATACAGTTGCGCAGAATCAGTTGAAATTTATAATTTGGAAATTAAAATTTAAAGTATAAAAATTCCAAGAAGCTATAAGTAAATCTTCTGATGATAGTATAATCTGGCTATGTCATTTATTACAACCTAGGCTAAAGATACTTTTTAAGTCCACTAAATAAAAATATAGAAGATGGACCTATAGCGCAATAGTAATTATGGAACGGTTTCTTAAATATTGTGAGAAGTACGCATTAGACCCTTACTTAGTCCTTTCTAATATTCCATACTTTATAAATTATGAAGCTTGGAGCTATTACAAGCGCTACAGAAGTGGCATGCATAAAGGAGATCAATTTATACTCGAGATGTATCCCAATGGTCAGAAAGATTTTATAACATTTAAGGATAATATAATTAAGGAAGATTTCGCAGCTCAATTCAAGGCCTATAAAATATTTAAGGCTGCAGAACTGGATCTACTTGATACGGGAGATCAAATTAAAATAGAATTTCCAAAAAATAGAATCAATTAATAATAACCAAGCAAAATAGCTCAATGAGATTCCACAAAAAAAATCCCGATCTTTGATTGGGATTTTTTTTAAGATTCTAATTCGACGTAGGTGAGCCTAAAAAAAATGCGCAGATTGGGGATTCCTTACCGGTACCCCTACTCTTTTCCATAATTAGACGCACCTTAGACCAAAATATTCGGGCGGTTCGTGTTGGTTTTAAAACCATTTCGGAAAGGAGTATTAAATTCTTTTCGAAATATTTCTTATCAATAATATGTGCTTCCAGATCAGCTAATTCAGAAAAAGCCATATCCCAATTATCAAAAAAACGGCTGTCCTTAATTCCTTCTGACAAAAGGCTTATATCAGTATGCCTCGCATCATTACATATTCTTTGGTAAAGTTTTTTTACTGTTTCTTTCTCCCCTTCCAAAATCTGAACAAATTCTCCTTCATGATAAAGTAGGCAACCAGTAATTTTATTATCGCCGTTAAATTCTCTAGCTTCTCTTAGGATTTGCTCAAGTGTTTTTTGGGTAACGCCAGACTTTGCGAGCGAGCAATAGGTAAGCTCAAAAACAACTTCTTTTTCATTATTTTCTTTTCTCAGCATAGGTTTTAGTTTTAAATTATTTCACGCTACTTTAATTAGTAAGTCTAATTGCCTAAACAACAATATACTTATAGGTGAATATAGTCTTCTATTAATAGAACAGAAGAAATATCAATTTTTTTTCAAATATATAAACCTCCCAAAAATTATACAATATCAATCATTTAATATTGAGATTTTTGCCTTCAAATAAAATCCCTAATAAGTTAATACTGATTGATAATTTGTAATAAATTTGAAAATTGTACCTCCATATCGTGAACGAAGAAAAAAAAAAAGACGATAGTAAAAAGAAAAGTCGCTCCAAAATCCCCAAATCTTTACGTATACTTGGTCGGATTTTTTTAGGGATACTTATCTTTTTCGTTTTACTTATTTTATTCATCAGAAGTCCTTGGGGCCAAGATATCATTGTAAATAAGGTTGTTTCTTATATTTCCAACGAAACAAATACTAAAGTAGAGGTAGAAAGTCTCTTTGTTACTTTCGCCGGAGATATTGCTTTAGAAGGCCTGTACTTAGAAGACAAAAAAGGCGATACCCTTGTTTACGTAAAAGAAATGGAGGCCGACATACCCTTTGGGCCAATAATAAAGGGAAAGGATATTGTTATTGATGCCATTGACCTAGATGGCCTTCGAGCAAATTTTATCCGAAAAGACACCATCAACGGTTTTAACTTTCAGTTTTTAGCCGATGCGTTTGCCACAACCGATTCTACTGCGGTTGCGACCCCTGCCGATTCTACTGCTAGCCAGAAGATCATCCTAGGAGATTTTAGATTAAAGAATATCGACGTTGTTTATAATGATGACGTAACCGGTATTCAAAGTCGATACATCGCCCAAGACCTTCAACTTAATATGGAGGAAACCGATCTAGAAACCATGACCTTCGCTGCATCTGAACTAAAAATTACCGATGCCAAGATAAATATCCTTCAAAAGCCACCTCTGTACGTTTCGGAAGAAGAAGTTCCTCTGCCAAAATTCTCGGTGGAAACGGTGGATCTTAAAAATGTATATCTAAATTTTGAATCCAATACCGAGCGGATGTTGGTAGAGCTAGACCTCGACGAACTTTACGCAGAGATTCCGGAAATTAATTTGGTTGAAAGTTCTTTTATAATCGATACTGCGACTTTAAAGAATTCCGAAATCCTGATCCACACCGAAACCGAAGTCAATGCGGTGACCGAGGCCTTAGAAAAGGTAACGGATGAAGTTAAACAGGATATCCAACAATTCAGTTGGCCAGCCATAAGATTATCCCTGAAAAATATCGATTTCACCAATAACTCTTTCACTTATTTGGTCGGCGATGCAGAACCGAGTGAAAATGCCTTTAATCCTAACGCCTTCGCTTTAACTGACCTGGATTTACAGGCAAAAGAATTTAGGATTGGCGATAATTCTGCAACTCTAAATCTCTCTTCTGCCACTTTTAATGAGATTTCTGGTATTAATCTTTCACGGTTCGCAGTTAATGCCAAAATCGATGACACCAATCTAAATGTTGATGGACTAGATTTAGTCTTCAACGGAAATTTTGTGAATGGTAATCTCTCTATGGAATATCCTTCCTTAAACGCTTTAATTGAAAAACCTGAAGAATCTAAAATCGATGCCAACATCGACCGATTTAGATTTGACGTCAACGAGATTTTTAAATTTCAACCTGAGCTCCGTAAAAATCCTTATATGCTAAGTTTTGCGAAGAAACCATTGACAGGAAGCATCAATGCTTCTGGCTATATGTCTTCTATAAATCTTAGCAATGCCACTGTAAATTGGGGGAATACCACCCAGATTTCAGCCTCGGGGAGCATCGAAAGTGCGATGGATCCTGACAGAATTAGCTTCAATATACCAAATTTATATGCGAAAACGATAGAAAGTGATATTGTACAATTTGTGGATACTACAGGTATGGGGATTAATCTGCCAAAAGAAATAACCGCTAAAGGAAGTATCAGTGGTTCGCCAACCTCAATAAATACATCAATGAATATCAACACTTCTCAAGGTGTTGCCAGCATCGATGGAACGTTTAGGTCTGGTAACGATATTGCTTTCGATGGTAACGTGCAGATTAAACAATTTCAACTTCAAGAATTTTTGAATAACGAACAGCTTGGCCCCATCAGTGTTACCCTAAATGCAAAAGGTCAAGGTACTGACATTAATCATCTAGATGCAGAGGTAGAAGCGGTAATTGATAGTTTTCAACTGAATTCTTATGCCATAAAAGATTTAAAAATCAACGGTTCTATAAAAAATGGGAAGGGTATTGTATCCTCTAAATACAAGGATCAAAACTTAAATCTCGACTTGGAATCTTATGTGATTTTGGATTCTATTGCACCAGAAGCGCAAATAAAACTTAATCTGGTCGGGGCCGATTTACAAGGTCTAGGTTTTTCTAGAAGAGATATAAGAACCGGTTTTACCTTGGTTGCAGATTTTAAAGGCAACTTAACTAGCTACGACTTTAAGGCTTCAGTCGATGACGGCGTCGTGGTTTATGATGATAAAACGTATTTGTTGGGAGACATTAATGCTATGGCGCATGTTAGAGCTGATACAACCTCGGTAAACGTAAAGAATAAATTGATAGATTTTAACCTTCAATCTAACACCGATCCGCAAACATTTTCTACTGCCCTGCAACAACATATCTATAGTTATTTTTATCGGGATGTTATCATTGCAGACACCATCGAAAATCCCGTTAATGTGAAATTAAAAGGTAGGATTGCGCAAGCACCCATTTTGAGCGAAGTGTTCTTTGTGAATCTTACCGATTTAGACACGATGAATATAGATATGGATTTTCGTCAAAAGGAACGCAAGCTCACGGCCGCTATCTCTGCTCCACATATAAATTATAGCAGTATAGAAATTGATAGTCTGAGGTTTAATATGAATACCGATAAGGACAAATTTGTCTTCGACCTTAATTTTAATGAAATTAACGGTGGTCCATTATCGATTCAGAAAACAATAATCTCCGGAAACCAGGTAGATAACGAAATGACCCTAGATTTTACGGCCTTTCATGATAACGACCCGTTGATACACATCCGTTCCGAAGTGACCGGAAATAGGGACGATTTACGACTTCATGTCGTACCGGATAGTCTAATCCTGAATAAACAAAAATGGATTGTACCACCAGAAAATGAGATGCATTATTTGGGAGATAAGCTAACTTTTAATCAGTTCGAATTTAGCCGCGAGCAACAATCAGTAATTATCTCTGATAATCTTCCGGGCTTTGATGTTGATCACGTTGGAATTGATTTCTATAATTTTAAGTTGTCGGAATTTCTTAATTACCTAAATCCTAACGAGGTTCTTGCAACCGGAAACCTCAACGGGGATATTGTTTTTGAAAAACCTTTTACCGATACCGGAATCCTGGCAGATTTGGTGATTAAGGAGTTGAGTTTTCTGGACGTGGATATGGGCACCCTCCAAATGAACGGAAACGAATTAGGAAATAACAACTATGCATTTAATCTGGATATCGCAGGTGGTGCAGTGGATTTGGATCTTGTCGGAGATTATATAGCCGATGGCAATGAAGCAAAGATCGATTTAGACTTAAGGATCAATGAAGTTAAAATGGCTGCCCTAGAAGGATTTTCGCAAGGACAGATTAAAGATGGGGATGGTAGTTTTAGTGGAGGCTTCAAATTAAACGGGACTTTATTAGAGCCAGATTACAATGGTTCTCTAATCTTTAAGGATGCAGATTTTACCGTTGCAATGTTAAATGCACCTTTCACCCTTCCAAATGAAAAAATTGAAGTTGATAACAGTGGAATTAGCATGAACAATTTCACCTTTAAAGATTCTAACGAAAATGAATTGGTAGCCTCAGGTAAGATTGGTACTGAATCTTTTATCAATCCAACTTTCGACTTAAGCTTATCTGCAGACCATTTTGAAGCCCTTAACGCGACCGAAGAAGATAACGACCTTTTTTACGGACTTGCCACTTTCGATGCTGACTTTAAGATTACCGGCGATTTACAGATTCCGATTATCCAAGGTAGCGCAAAAGTCTTAAAAGATACTGACGTAACTTATGTGATGCCCGCTGCCACCGTAAATTTAGAGCAACGCGATGGTATCGTGATTTTTGTAAATAAAGAAAATCCTGATGCAATTCTTACTCGCTCAGAAGAACAAGTTGGCACTATAAAAGGTTTTGACCTTTCAACTTATTTTACGGTTGAGCAAGGCGCGGCGATAACGATTGTATTGGATAAAGAAACTGGAGATAATTTTAAAGTTGAAGGCGAAGGCGAATTCAATTTTAACATGTTTCCAAATGGTACCATGACCTTGGCCGGAACCTATAATATTACCGGTGGACATTATGAAATGCATTTGTACAATCTGGTAAACAGAACATTTGAATTAGCAGATGGTAGCAAAATCCGTTGGTCTGGAGATCCTTTTGATGCTGATTTGGATATTACTGCCATATACAAAATTGAAACCTCTGCTTCCGGTCTAATGGCTGCAGGAACCTCATCTCTTGCACCAGAAAACAGAAATAGATTTAAGCAAGTTCTTCCATTCTATGTTTATCTTAACGTTGATGGAGAATTAACTGCACCAAAAATTTCCTTTGCTTTAGATATGCCAGAAGATGAGCAAGGTGCAATAGGCGGACAGGTATTTGGGCGAGTACAAGAGATTAATTCACAAGAGGGTGAATTAAACCGTCAAGTATTTTCTTTATTAGTGTTAAATAAATTCTATCCAGAATCTGGAAGTGACGGTAGCCGAGGCGGTTTTGCTTCTATTGCCAGAGACAACTTAAATGATGCCCTCTCTGATCAATTAAATGTATTTTCAGATAAATTACTAGGTGAAAGCGGAATAGAATTAGATTTCAACTTAGATACCTTCACCGACTACCAAGGAGAATCGCCACAGGAAAGAACCCAATTAGATATTGCAGCCCAGAAAAAACTTTTCGATGATAAAGTCATTGTGCGGGTTGGTAGTGAAGTCGATGTTCAAGGCACCAGCCCTACTGGCGAATCTACGCCGTTAATAGGAAATGTAAGTGTGGAATATATCTTAACTAACGATGGCCGATATAGAGTTAAAGGTTTTAGAAGAAATGAATTTGAAAACGTTATCGATGGGCAGACCATTGTAAGCGGAATTGCTTTAATATTCACCCAAGAATTCAATCAATTTAATGAGCTTTGGGACGCCTTGGTAAAATCGAAGACCGAAGAAGAAAAGAAAATTGCGGAAGAAGTAAAAGAGGCAGAACAAAAGCTCAATGAAAAAGACCAAGCGCAAAAAGCCGAGAATAATGATAATCCTGCAGATGGTAATTAACAACTATAAGAATGCCTAAAAGTTTTTACAAATGTTTATTGTTTTTTGTTCTTGGGCTCATACTCTTTTCTTGCAGTATAACCAAATATATTCCAGAAGGTGAAAGACTTTATACCGGTGCAGAAATAGAAATTGTTTCTGATACAGTCGTCGAAGATAAGGATCGGTTAAAAAGTGTTTTAGAAACCACGCTTAGACCTGAACCTAACACTTCCTTTTTAGGAATGCAGCCCGGTCTATATTATTATTATAAAAATCAAAAAGTAAAACCAGGTTTCATCAATCGTTGGCTTTATAAACAGTTAGGTGAAGAACCGGTTTATCAGTCGGATGTTGAGCCTTACCAAGTTGAAGAACTGTTATTGAATAGATTAGAGAACCGAGGCTTTTTCTATAGCATCGCTTCCTCCAAATTTACCGAAAATGACGAGAAGAAAACCGCATCGGTAAAATATACGGTCGATGTTCCTGATCCGTATACTTTGGCAACCTATCAATTAGACACGCTCTCCCCTCCTATCTATCAGGAAATGCAGAAGCTAATGGCCAATAGCCAATTCTTTAAAGGGATGAGATTCGATTTAAATAATTTTAAGATTGAAAGAGAACGGATGGATTTTGAGCTAAAGAAAATCGGCTACTACAATTTCAACTCAAGTTTTTTGATTTTTGAAAGTGACACTAATCAATATGATGATAAGCGTTATGATCTTTATTTAAAGTTGAAAAAGGATGTTCCAAAAAAATCCTTAAGACCTTACCAAATTACCCAAATCAATGTTTATCCAGACTACGATATTAATATGGATTCAACCAAGATTGCGGGAGTAGAACTTAATGGAAAGACCTATATACAAGATATCGAGCCGATTTACTTTAAGCCAAAACATTTAGACCCTTTTATTACCATTGAGGAAGGTCAATATTATGATCCATTGGTCTCTAAGAATACAGCGAGGCGTTTGTCTACTTTAGGAATCTATAAATATGTAAATATTCAGTATAAAGAGCTAGATTCTTTGGTTAACGACAGTTTGGGGATTCTTCACGCAAATATTTATTTGTCTCCGTTAAATAAGCGTGCATTCAGAGCGGAGCTGCAAGCGGTGACAAAATCCAACAATTTTGCAGGTCCTGCGATAGCATTGACCTATACCAATCGGAATACCTTTCAAGGAGGTGAAAATTTAAGTTTTTCAACTAAAGTTGGTTACGAAAAACAAGTTGGGGGAGGAAAAAATCAATTAGGAAAAAGTAGCTTAGAACTAGGCTTTTCTACTGAACTTGTTCTGCCGAGAATGATTTTTCCGGTAAAGATAAAAGGTGATTTTTTTGATTATTCCATTCCTAGAACAGTTACCGGTTTTGGAGTTGATTACCTGAACAGGACGGACCTTTATCAACTCTTATCTGGAAATGCAAAGTTTGGATATGTGTGGAATGCGAATAGGTATATTACCCATCAATATAATCCTATCTCAGTTATTTACACTAAACTTTCTAATACAACAGAGGTTTTTGAGAAGGTCCTTAGAGAGAATCCGTTCTTAGCTCTTAGTTTTGAGCAACAATTTATTTCTGGGATGACTTACTCCTTTATTTATAATGGATTGGTTGATACGGAGGACACCCATAATATTTTTTTAAATACCACTTTAGATGTTGCCGGCAATCTTATTGGTCTTTTTGGAAAAGAAGATGTTCCGGGCGAACCGAAATCAGTATTTAATCAGCAATATGCGCAGTTTGCAAAAGCCGATATCGATTTAAGATACCACTATCGTATCGACGAAAAACAAACAATAGCAACAAGGTTATTTGCTGGTTACGGATTACCATATGGAAATTCCGAGGTCATGCCTTATATAAAACAATATTTTTCTGGTGGCCCTTATAGTGTACGTGCTTTTAGGATAAGGTCTTTGGGGCCCGGAACTTATTCAGGTGAGGATATTTTAGATGAAAATGGCGAACGAGTGAATATTGGCTTTTTTGACCAAACCGGAAATATTAGGTTAGAAGCAAACGTAGAATACCGTTTTCCTCTATTTGGCTACTTAAAAGGAGCCTTCTTTGCCGACGCTGGTAATATTTGGAACTCTAAAGGGAATCCATACTTTGAAGGTAAGGATGAATTTTCGAGCGATTTTATTAGTGAACTAGGTATGGGCGCTGGCTTTGGTATTCGCTTCGATTTGCAAGGCTTTGTGATACGTTTAGATTTGGCTGCACCGTTTCATGACCCAACCCAACCGAAAGGTGAACGATTCAATTTTGATGTGGCGAGTCCGGTGCTGAATTTTGCAATCGGATATCCTTTTTAGGTTTAACCTTTTCTCTCTAATGAAAAATTTAAATAGCTTTGTTTAATAAGAGTTTCCAATTTTAAAATTCTATTTAGTATTAGATTCAAAATTCCGTTTTATCATTCCAAGAGCTTTAGAAGTTTCCGTTACAGGTAGCTGACATGTCCCATCGACACAGATAAAAATATAAGTATCATCATCATTAAATCGATTTTCCATCAATGGAACGGTTGATTCTTTATTCGCGGTTGCAAATAAAACATTTGGAAGATAATGTGAGGTTATTTCCTTGGTCTTTTCAACACCATTTGGGCCAGAAATCGCCACTTCATAATATGGTCCAACAAAATCTGCCAATAGACTCAGCCAATTGCCATACGCACTTGGAGATTCTTCAATCTGAGGCAACACATTGTTCAACATTTTTTCTGCAATGACTTTATATTCGGAATTTCCGTAATAATGGCTTAGTTTAAAAATGTTGTTCGCCATGATAGAATTAGAGGATGAAATCACATTATCATAAACCTCGGTCTTTCTGGTTATAAGTTTAGAATCTTCATCTGAAGTAAAATAGAACAACCCAGATTTTTCATCGTAAAAGTGCTTTAAGGAATAATCGTTTAAATCCTTCGCACGCTCTAAATATTTTTCATCCGCAGTTACGCCATAAAGGTTTATAAATGCAGAAATCACGGTGGCATAATCTTCCAAATAACCGTTAATGGTAGCCCTTCCATCTTTATAGTTATGAAATAGTCCTCCATCCTTTTTCATTAGATTAGATACGATAAAATTAGCATTTTTCTCCGCTGTTTGAAGATATTCAGAAGTTTTGAAAGCTTGGTAGGCGTCGATATAACCGTCTAACATCAAACCATTCCAAGAAGTCAAGGTCTTGTCATCTAACCTTGGCCTATTTCTTTTATTCCTGGCGGTATTTAAAATTTCCTTCCAGCTATTGATTTTAGTTTTCAGTTCTGAAAGCGGAATATTATTTTCAGTTGCAAAAGCTTCATCTTCAGATTTTCTGATCAATACATAATTCCCTTTTTCCCATAAGCCATAAGAATTGATATTGTAATACTCCTTGAAGATTTCAAAGTCATCTTTTAATAATTGTTGAAGAGTATCTTTTTTCCATACGTAATAGGTTCCTTCTTCAAGATTTCCGTCATCGTCTTTACTATCTGCATCTAGTGACGAATAAAAAGCGCCTTCTTCATTGGTTAATTCCCTCTCTATAAATTCTAAGGTTTCAGTAACTGTTTGTTTGTAGAGTTCATTTTGAGTAAGCGCATAAGCTTTAGAATAAAGGCTGACCAGTTGCGCATTATCGTAAAGCATTTTTTCAAAATGGGGCACGTGCCATTTAACGTCCGTGCTATAACGGGAAAAACCACCACCAACTTGATCGTAAATTCCACCGAACGCCATATTATTCAAGGTTGTTTCTATATATTTAAGAACCTCTTCACTTTCAGATTGAAAACCATAGCGCATAATAAACTCAAGGTTATTAGGGAGCGGAAATTTTGTGGACTGCTTGGTGCCTCCCATTTTTGTATCCCATTGGTCTCGCTGACCTTCTATTCCCTGCTCTAAAATTTGTTTGGTGAAATCTGGATTTTCTGGATTGGTTTCGACCAAATTATAATTGTGGATGCCTTCGGTAAGTTCCGCGGCATATTTAATCAAGTCTTCAGGCTTTTCTTGATACAGCTCTTTCATCCTATTCAGGATTTGTTCCCACTGACTTTTAGTGTGATAAGTTCCACCATAAAGAGGTCTGCCGTCGGGCAATGCAATAACGTTTAGAGGCCAACCACCGCTGCCAGTCATCATCTGTACCGCATCCATATAAACTTGGTCAATATCTGGGCGTTCTTCTCTATCTACTTTTATGCTTATGTAATTTTCGTTCATCAATTTGGCAATCGAGTCGTCTTCAAAACTCTCTTCCTCCATAACGTGGCACCAATGACAGGAAGAATAACCAATAGAAATCACCAAAAGTTTATTCTCCTTTTGTGCTTTCTCCAAGGCAGCATCGCCCCAAGGCTTCCAGTCTACAGGATTATAGGCATGTTGAAGCAGATAAGGACTGGTTTCCTCTATGAGATCATTAGATTTTTTATTGGCAGCCACAACATCTTGGGTTTTATTATTGCATGAAAAGGTTAAGGTGAATAGTATAAAGCAGGTTATAAATTTTTCCATGTATTAGTTAAAAAGTTTAGCGGTAAAATTTACGATAAATTGAATGATAAATCTTTGTGAACGACATAATCATTAAGTTTGTCCTTAGATACGGTAATGATTCACTTTTTCTGTCGACTTAAAACTGTATATTCATTATTTACGTATTATTTAATAAGAGATATAAAGATGCAAAAAACATATTACGACCCAGCGGATTTAAGAAAGTTTGGTAAGATTTCTGAGTGGAACCAAGAACTTGGGGACAAATTTTTTGATTACTACGGAAAGGTTTTTGAAGAAGGAAAGCTTACCGCTAGAGAAAAATCCTTGATTGCATTAGCAGTCGCTCACACCATTCAGTGTCCTTATTGTATCGATGCTTATACCGGCGACGGATTGCAAAGAGGTATTACTAAAGAAGAAATGATGGAGTCGTTACATGTAGCAGCAGCAATCCGAGGTGGCGCATCCTTAGTGCATGGAGTGCAAATGATGAATAAAGTGAATAAACTAGAAATGTGAGCATAGAACCAATTTTTGAATAAAATTGTTAGCTACCAACGAATTCCTAAGATTGGTATTATTAACTAAAATCCCTCTATAACTTACGCTTTCAAAAACTTATAAGTATCCTTCAAATTGAAGAAAAATAAAGTATGACCCAAAAATCACTACATAAAAGACATAGCGACTTAGCCAACAGTAACCGACAGTTAGAAATCCTTTCCAACGGGATTTTTAAAAGCGGCGAACTCCCAAAATTTAAGCAGAAGATTGCCGAGACGGGTCAATTTCCCTTGAAGGCCAAGAAACTAGAGATTCTTCAAATTAACGTGGGTTATATGTGTAACCAAGTTTGTGAACATTGCCATGTAGATGCTGGTCCCGATAGAAAGGAAATCATGACTCGAGATACGATGAAACAATGTTTGGAAGTCATTAAAACCACTGGCGCACATACGTTGGATCTAACCGGTGGCGCTCCAGAAATGAACCCTGATTTTAGATGGTTTGTGGATGAAGCTTCAAAAGCGGGTATTCAGGATTTTATAGTGCGATCGAACCTTACCATTATTAGAGCGAACAAGAAATATTACGATTTACCCGAATTTTTCAAGAGTCATAATGTGCACGTTATTTCCTCTATGCCACACTGGACCAAAGGCAAAACAGATAAGCAACGTGGCGATGGGGTTTTTGATAAATCGATAAAAGCGCTTCAAGATTTAAATGCGATTGGTTATGGAATGCCGGGGAGCGATTTAAGGCTAGATTTGGTCTATAATCCTTCAGGAGCATTTTTACCAGGCAACCAAGCGTCGATGGAAAAAGACTTTAAGAAAGCCCTAAAGGAAGATTTTGATATTCAGTTTCATCATCTTTTTGCCATCACCAACCTTCCGATCAGTAGGTTTTTAGATTATCTAATTGCTTCAGAAAATTATGAGGATTATATGTACTCTTTGGTGGAAGCTTACAATCCTGCGGCAGTGCAAAATGTGATGTGTACCAATACCTTATCGGTTAGCTGGGACGGCTATTTATTTGATTGCGATTTTAATCAAATGTTAGAATTACCCGTAAATAGTAAGGCAAAACACATCGCTGAATATAATGAAGAGCTTTTGGAAGGAAGGGACATTGTGATTTCACAACATTGTTACGGATGCACCGCTGGCGCAGGAAGTAGCTGTCAAGGTAGTGTAACTTAAGATGAAATCTTCCCTTTCATATACACCTACACTTAATTTGAAGGTTCTAGCCTTCATCTTTATGTCATTGCTAAGTTTTAGCTCCCAAGGTCAGGACAAGCTTTCACAACTTCTTAATGTACATAATGAGCATCTTGTGCCTTACATTAGTGTTAACGAACTGGCGATGCCGAAGACTGGCGCCATCATTTTGGACGCGAGAGAAACTGAAGAATACAATGTGAGTCATATTCCCAACGCTGTTTTTGTTGGCTATAATTCTTTTGAAATCGATAATCTCACAAATCTTCTAACAGATAAAGACCAGAAAATTGTAGTCTATTGTACAATTGGCATACGTTCGGAGAACATTGCCAATAAGCTAAAAAAAGCTGGGTATTACAACGTATTTAACCTCTATGGCGGTATCTTTGAATGGAAAAATAACGACCTTCCTGTTCTAGACTTAAATGAACAAGAAACCGAAAAGGTCCACACCTTTTCACGCGAATGGGAAAAGTGGTTAAAAAAAGGTAAATCCGTGAACTAATGGGTCTATTTAATTTAAAGGATTCTAATGGAGAGAATGAAATGCTTCAAGATTTCTACTTTCCAACTTCAAAAAAAGCGCTTATAATCTTTACCCGAAATCCGGAATTGGGCAAATGTAAAACCCGACTAGCTAAATCTGTGGGCGACGAAACTGCTCTTTCGATTTACAAATTCTTACTGAAACATACTGCAAATGTTGCCACTTCTATAAAGGCAGACCGCTATGTTTTTTATTCAGAGCATATTAAAAAAGGTGATATCTGGAGCGATGACCTTTTCAGAAAAAAATTGCAAAGAGGCAATGATTTAGGAGACAAAATGGCGAATGCCTTTACTGAGCTCCTAGTGATGGGATATGAAAAAATCTGTATAATAGGAAGCGATTTGCTCGACTTAAAGTCCGATTTGGTTACCGATGCCTACGATAAACTAGACCAAAATGATGTTGTTCTAGGACCAGCGTTAGACGGCGGTTACTATCTGCTGGCACTGAAAGATATGTACTATTCCATTTTTATAAATAAGGAATGGGGAACAGATTCCGTTTTAGATTCAACCTTGAAAGACCTTCAAAATAGCAAAGTTATTTTGTTGCAAGAATTGAACGACATAGATACACTTGAAGATTTAAAGTCTTCAAACTACTTTAGTTCGAACAAAGAATTACAAAAAATTTTAGAGCACATTTCATGATTAGACAAATAGAAGAAACTTCAAAATATTTAATAAGTAAAGGATTTGACAAACCTGAAGTTGGGATTATTCTCGGCACTGGCCTGGGGCAACTCCTAAAGGAAATAGACATTGAGCATGAAGTTAGCTACAATCATATTCCTTACTTTCCTACTGCTACTGTAGAATTTCATAAAGGAAAACTCATCTACGGAACTTTAGAAGGTAAAAAAGTGATTGTTATGCAGGGCCGCTTTCATTTGTATGAAGGCTACACCTTGCAGGATATTACCTATCCAGTCAGGATTATGGAAAACTTGGGCATCAAGGTATTATTAATATCTAATGCTGCCGGAGCCATAAATCTCGATTTTAAAAAAGGCGAACTCATGTTGATTGAGGATCATATAAATCTTCAAGGTGGATCGCCACTTGCCTTTAAAGGCGTGTCCCAAATGGGCGAGCGTTTTGCAGACATGAGCCAACCGTACGATAAAATCTTAAACGACCGCTTTAAATCTATTGCTAAGGAAAATGATATTACCTTACATACTGGTGTTTATGTCAGTGTAGTTGGCCCACAGTTAGAAACAAAAGCAGAGTATAGAATGCTCAAGATTTTAGGGGCCGATGCGGTCGGAATGAGCACGGTACCTGAGATAATCGTTGCAAATCATCTTAGTTTAAGGGTGGCTGCAGTTTCGGTAATTACTGACGAATGTAACCCTGATGACCTAAAACCCGTAGATATAGAAGAGATCATCGCGATGGCAGAAAAAGCCGAACCAGAAATGATTACGATTTTCAAAGAAATTATCAAGGAGTTAGAAATTACAGAGTAGAGAAAATTTGGAATTTGGAATTATAATATATAACTAAACGAGAAAATACAGATATGAGTTATTTAGATACCACCCACGATGTTTATAAAGAAGCGGCTCTTACCCCAGATGTTGGGCTTTGTTGTACAACCAATCCTATTTGGGAACTTCCAGGTTTAAAAATCCCTAAAATAATGCAAGAGATGAATTACGGTTGCGGAAGCACCGTACATGCAAGAGACCTTACCAATGAACCAAAGATGCTGTACGTTGGTGTTGGTGGTGGAATGGAATTGCTTCAATTTGCATATTTCAACAGAAATAAAAGTGGCGTTGTTGGTATCGACGTGGTTGATGAAATGCTCGAAGCTTCTAGAAAAAATTTCAAGGAAGCCGAAGAAATGAATCCATGGTTTAAGAGCGAGTTTGTAGATCTTAAAAAAGGTGACGCTTTAAATCTTCCGGTTGAGGATAATAGTATCGACGTTGCTGCCCAAAACTGTTTATTCAACATTTTTAAGGCTGAAGATTTAAAAAGGGCGATTTCAGAAATGTATCGCGTTTTAAAACCTCACGGAAAATTGGTGATGAGCGATCCAACCTGCGAACAACCAATGAATGAAACGTTGAGAAATGATGAAAGGTTACGGGCGCTTTGCTTAAGCGGAAGCTTACCGATTAATGAGTACGTTAAGATGTTGACCGATGCAGGTTTCGGAACGATAGAAATCAGAGCAAGAAAACCATATAGAATCCTAGATTCTAAACACTATCCTACCGACGAAAGGATTTATATAGAATCCATTGAAGTCGCGGCAATAAAAGACCCGATGCCAGCCGATGGCCCTTGTATTTTCACGGGTAAAGCTGCCATTTACTATGGAACAGAAACCTTTTTTGACGATAAGAAAGGTCATACTTTATTAAAAAATCAACCTTTAGCGGTATGTGATAAAACCGCAGGGGCCTTAGAATCGTTAAATAGGGACGATATTTTTATCAGTGAATCCACTTACCATTACGATGGTGGCGGATGCTGCTAATTCACTTTAAAAAAAAGGAGCAGAAATGTTCAATATAACATTATGAAAACTTTATTTATTACCACCCTGGTCTGCTTTAGCATGAGTGCCTGCTTCTCTAACAAAGGACTTCCTATTAAAGAAGTACAAAAGAACGGCACTGAAATGCAACAAACTAAGCCGTTGACCGAATTTACGGTTGACCATTCGGCATGGGATAAACTGTTGAAGAAGTACGTTGCAGATAACGGCACCGTTAACTACAAAGGTTTTAAGGAAGATTCTAAACCGTTGAATGATTACATCAATTATCTTTCAAAACAGGTTCCTACCGAAGATTGGAGCGTACAGGAGCAATTGGCTTATTTCATCAATGTTTACAACGCCAATACCGTAAAACTGATCGTTGAAAATTACCCAACTAAAAGCATCAAGGACATTAGTAATCCTTGGCTGAAAAATAGAATTAAAGTTGGGGATCAAGATTTTTCACTTGCTGGAATCGAGAATGGAATTTTAAGAAAAATGAATGAACCAAGAATCCATTTCGCAATTAACTGCGCATCGATTTCTTGTCCAAAAATCCTTAATACCGCATATACCGCTGCTAATGCCGAAGAATTATTACAGAGAGCGGCCACCGAATTCGTTAATAATCCGGCGAAAAATGAAATCTCTGCCAATAAGCTTCAGATTTCTGAAATCTTTAAATGGTACGAAGGTGATTTTACCGAAAACGGAACAATTATCGATTACTTGAACAAGTATTCTAAAACCAAGATACAAGCAGGCACTGCAATCGATTATAAGAATTACGACTGGGGTTTAAATGAATAATATAAATCCTGAAAGATTAAACCTGATGAATTACTAAATTTCATCAGGTTTTTATTTTATGAAAAATAAGATTTCGATAATTATTCCCATCTTAAATGAAGTTTCTAACATTAGAAATCTCATCGAAAATTTGATATCTAATTCTTCTCCTAGTAGAATTCAGGAAATAATAATCGTTGACGGTGGTAGCACCGACGGATCGCTTGAAGAAGTGAACTTATTAAAGGATAATCCGGACGGTTTTAATATTAAACTCCTTAGCTCAGAGAAAGGTAGAGCAAAGCAGATGAATACCGGTGCTAAAAATGCTGTCTCTGGAATTCTGTATTTCCTTCATGCCGACTCGTTCCCTCCCAAAGATTTCGATAAATATATTGTTGAAGAAGTAGAAAAAAATAATCTAGCTGGTTGCTTTCAAATGAAATTCGATGATGAGCATTGGTGGTTAAGACTTGCGGGATGGCTCACTAAGTTTAAATGGAGAGCTTGCCGAGGTGGGGATCAAAGCCAATTCATCACTAAAAAACTATTTGAAGAAATCGGAGGATTCGATGAAAATTATATAATTTATGAAGATAATATCCTCATCAACGAACTTTACAAGAGAAATGAATTTGTAGTTATTCCCCGGTGCCTTCATACCTCAGCTCGGCTTTACCGGCAGAAAGGAATTTGGAATTTGCAGTACCATTTTTGGGCAATCTACGTGAAAAAATGGTTGGGAGCGACGCCTCAGGAATTACATTTTTACTATTTAAAGCACATAAAATTTTCAGCTAAAAAATAATTATATCAATCTCTGTTTCTCCCTTTTTCGTTGGGATATAAATCGTTTACGGTATCCGATTGAAAGACTTCTTTAGTGTTTATATCCATCGCTGAAAGTTTTCCGTAAAACGCAGCTCCCGTATCAATATCAAAAACATTCATAGCATTCATTGGTTTGTATTCTCCATAATTTATGGTTGGAGTATGACCAATGTAGATTTCTTTATAATGCTTTAATCTGGGCGGATAAAATCGTGTATTGCTGTCCATTTTCTTATCCACACTGAGCGCCATTTCCCATAATGTTCGGTCAAAATAATAGTGCGCCTTAAAAATTTCGTATTCAGCACCGTGCATACTGGTAAATCCGGCATGTACAAAAAGTCGATTCTCCTCATCTATGTCGAAAAGCAGCATATCTTCAAAAAATTGAAGGTGACGTTTTTTATTTTCAGCAGAAAAACCTTCATAACTTTTAATTGTTCCTTTACCACCATGCTCTAACCAAACTTTATCAATCTCTTCCGTCCTCAGCCAGTTTTCGCACCACACATCATGATTGCCTTTTATAAAAACACAGTCATGAGTTTTTGATAAGTCAATCAGAAAATCAATCACTTGCGCAGATTCACTCCAACCGTCCACGTAATCTCCCAAAAAAATAAGCTTGTCGCTGGCCTTTACATCAGCAACCTCTAACAATTGTTTTATTGCTCTTAATCCTCCATGGATATCCCCTATCGCTAACCTTCTCATTTAGTTTTATATTGAGCTTTTATCAACTGCTCTACTGGTTTATTTTGTGGCGTGTAATGTGCGTTCTCTATACCGCCAGATTTTTCGTGTTCGTGAAACCATTTCCATAAAAATCCTCCTGCAAACCATTCTTCATCCCAAAATTCATTAAATAATGCTTGGGTGGCATTATTTTGAGCTTCAAGGTTTACAACATTCATTTCCCTATCTGATTTCCATGGCTCCTTAGCTGAATAATCCACACTTCGATAACCATATTCGGTAAAAAGAACCGGTTTTTGGTATTCTTCAGCAAGGCCTTTTATGGTGGACTTATGATTTTTCCAACCTTTTTCACATGCTAACACAGTCGGTGTTTTTTCGTCACTCAACGGAAAATAGGCATCGATCCCAATATAATCAAGCTGTTCCCAAAAAGGCGTGCGTTTACATTCGTCCCAATTAGCAGCATAAGTCAATTTTCCCTTGTAAATCGTCTTAATTTGTGTTATGAGTTCATTCCAATATTCTGGTCGGTTACTTACAAATTTTTCCAGTTCTGTACCGATACAAAATAGTTCAACATTCATCTCTTGAGACACCGCAGCATATTCGAGAATAAAATCAGTATAAGAATCTTCTAACAATTTCCAATTTTCTTCATCCTTCATCTCTAAGAATCCAGTGAATTCTCCACGCCAGACCCAAATTTGTGGTTTCATCATCACCTTTATATTTTTGTTGTGAAAGGCCGAAATATATTGCTGCACTCCTACCCTTGTTTCACCAAACCATTGGCGGTCGGTATTAAACATAATTTCTGGATGGTTAAGATCTCGAATAAATCCGAAGGGCATTATTGATGCGTAATTAGCGTTGATTGCCAAAACCGGAGCGGTGTGTACATCGTTTATAGAATCACGCGAAGCAACAAAACTAACTCCGTTAATCTTTTCTGTGGTCATTGGCGTCATTGCACACGACACCAAGATTAGAGCAATACATAAACTAAAGAATAACCGCATATTGAGTAAATAATTTTTAAATTTAAACAAAGTATAAAGATTGCTTTAAGGATTTAACAAATCCTTCGACATAAGTAATTATCAATCAAAATTTATGGAGCATATTGCCATTCTCGGTAACGGTATTTCTGGTGTTACTGCCGCTAGGCATATCAGGAAAATATCAGACCATAAAATCACAATCATTTCAGCCGAAAGCGAACATTTTTTTTCTCGTACGGCCTTGATGTACGTATATATGGGCCATATGAAATTTGAACACACCAAACCTTACGAGGATTGGTTTTGGAAGAAAAATAACATCGATTTAAAACATGGATTCGTAACAAAAATAGATACTGAAAATAGCACCCTGCATTTTGATGGTGATGAAAAATTGAAGTATCATAAATTGATTATCGCCACCGGAAGCGTTTCAAATAAATTTGGCTGGAAAGGTGAAGATTTAAAAGGAGTTCAAGGACTTTACAGCAAGCAAGATTTAGAAATGCTAGAAGTTTTTGCTCCAGACAATCAAACATGTAAAAGAGCAGTGATCGTTGGTGGCGGATTAATTGGGATAGAACTTGCCGAAATGTTGAGCACCCGAAATATCCCGGCAACCTTTCTAGTCCGCGAATCTAATTTTTGGGGAAATGTTTTGCCCAAGGAAGATAGCGAAATGCTTAATCGGCAAATAAAAAGTCACCATATCGATTTGCGTCTGAACAGTAATCTGGATGTAATTAATTCAGATGATAATGGAAAGGTAAAATCCATAACCATTAAAGAATCAGGTGAAGAAATTGCTTGTGACTTTGTTGGCCTCACTGCAGGAGTAAAACCAAATATTTCTGTGGTGAAGAATTCTGCCATAAATACAAAAAAAGGCGTTCTAGTAAATCGCTTTTTAGAAACCAATATTGAAAATGTTTACGCCATTGGCGATTGTGCCGAGCAACAAGAGCCAACAGGAGAGCGCCGACCCATTGAAGCAGTTTGGTATACCGGAAGGATGATGGGCGAAGTCGTTGCCCAAACAATTTGCGGAAATAAAATACCGTATAATCCAGGACATTGGTTTAATTCTGCCAAATTTTTTGATATTGAATACCAGACCTATGGTTGGGTGTATTCAAGACCGAAAGATGGCAATTCGCATTTTAATTGGAAACATAAAGATGACCGAAAATCCATTACCATAGAATTTGAAAGCTCCACCGGTATTTTTAAAGGAATTAACACCTTCGGAATTAGGATGAAGCACGAAGTTTTTGACCGTTGGTTAACCGAGAAAAAGACTTTGGAATATGTGATAGAAAATTTAAAGACGGCCAATTTTGACCCAGAGTTTTATCAACATTTTGAAGATGAAATACAAACCGAATTTAAAAATAAAAGTCTCATATCATTACAAAATGCGTAGACCTCACAGGTTTTGAAAACCTGTTAGTTCCCCGAATCGGATTCTAAGCGTTATTTATTTTTTTGAAATGAAATTATGAACCACAACGAACAACATAGCATGTCATTGGCTAACCCAGAACCAAAAGGCATTTCGGTGAAGCAAAAAATTGCGGTCACCCTCGGATTTCTCGGTTTGACGATTTTAGTACTGGCCCTCGCAAATGTGAGCTTTCCAAATAAACCAGTTTTTTTGACACTTGCCCTGGTAGCAATCTCTGCCGGCGTTATCATTTTTGCGAATGACGCCTACCTATCCAAATCAGAGGGAATAAAGAACGACGGAGTATGGTTTAAGTCTATTTCCGCACGCGGCATTTGGGGTTGGCTTACCGGGATTGCGCTTACCGCGTTTTATATCATCCTATATTTTAAGGCCGAATGGTTTGGTCTAGGCACCGATGGCGCACCAAATACCGGACTAGTGGCTCTGTTTGACCCGCTCAGCAATCTTTTAAGTGGCAGCCAGGCAAGCCAATGGTTTGTTTATGGCGCGCTCTATACGGTGGCTATATTGGTTTTCGGGTATAAATTTATGTTGAAGTACCGTGGCAATAAGTATGAACAGATTCGCACCGGGTCGGTCATGTTCTTTCAATTGGCCTTTGCGTTTCTAATTCCAGAGTTTATGGCGCGAATGAATTCTGATTCCTTTAGCCTCCCTTATTATGATTTAAAAAATATCTGGCCGCTCAACTATTATAATTTTGACCAATATAGAGTAGACCAATTTATCAGCGCAGGTGATATCGGCTTAGCATTATTGATATTTGGAATCGTTTCTATTTTCGTTATTACTCCTATTCTTACTTATAAATTCGGCAAACGCTGGTATTGCTCATGGGTTTGCGGTTGCGGCGGATTGGCAGAAACCGCTGGTGACCCCTTTAGACATCTAAGCGATAAAAGTCTATTTGCCTGGAAGGTTGAAAGGTGGGTGGTGCACAGTGTAGTGGTATTTGTAACTCTAATGACTACTGCAGTGATTTATTCGTATTTGGGTGATGATGCTTCAAAGTATTGGTTGACCAAAAATATTTTTCTTATAGGAGTTGGGATTCTACTCACCCTAGTATTTGCCGGCGTCATGATTTTTAAACGTGAAGCTCTGGCAAAAGATGCAAAATTGGGAGCTATCGGATATTTTGCCATCATTATATCATTAATTGCCATGCACCTTTTAAGTGGTGTTAATCTATTTTTATTTGACGCCGAAACCTTGCGTTCTACTTATGCCTTTTTAATCGGAGCAATTTTTTCAGGTGTAATCGGAGTTGGATTTTATCCAATCTTCGGCAATCGGGTTTGGTGCAGATTCGGATGTCCCATGGCCGCAGTTTTAGGTTTTCAACAGAGACTTTTTTCAAGATTTAGGATCACGACCAATGGCGGACAATGTATTTCATGCGGAAACTGTTCCACCTATTGCGAAATGGGAATTGATGTTAGAGCCTATGCCCAAAAGGGCGAAAACATTGTGCGTAGCAGTTGCGTCGGATGCGGAATATGTTCTGCCGTTTGTCCGAGAGGCGTTCTTAAATTAGAAAATGATGGCATGAAGGGACGTATCAATAGCAACGAAATATTATTAGGCAATGATGTTGACCTGATGGACCTTTTAAATCAGAAATAACGGATGACAATTATTTCAAATTAAATTAATTTCTATTGTTCTTCAGGCATAACTTAAATGCCCGTGTTAATCCAAAATATGCCCATAATAAACGTTATAATTCCTGCATTTAACGAGGCCGATTCAATAGCTAAAGTTGTTGCGGACATACCGTCGTTTGTGGAGGAAATCATCGTGGTCAACAATAACTCCAACGATAATACCGAAATTGTGGCTAAGCAGGCTGGCGCTACTGTGCTCAATGAATCTAAAAAAGGTTATGGTTATGCCTGTTTAATGGGAATGGATTATGTTTCAGGTAAAGAAACTAAACCAGACATAATTGTATTCTTGGATGGTGATTACAGTGATTATCCCGAAGAACTTTCAAAATTAATCGAACCTATAACAACAAACAACATTGATTTTGTAATCGGCTCAAGAGTAAAGCGACTACGAGAACAAAGCTCTATGACATTTCCACAAAGATTTGGAAATTGGCTCGCCACAACTTTGATGACTCTATTCTTTAATTCTAGATTTACCGATCTTGGTCCTTTTAGAGCGATTAAATACGAGAAGCTTTTAGAGTTGAAAATGCAGGACAAAACTTATGGCTGGACCGTAGAAATGCAATTAAAGGCACTTAAAAAGAATTTTACCTATGTCGAAATTCCCGTGCGTTACCGAAATAGAATTGGCGTCTCTAAAGTTTCCGGTACCGTTAAAGGTGCTATCTTTGCAGGCGTTAAAATCCTGGGCTGGATTTTTAAATATAGTTTCAAGAAATGATTCTTTCTAGCATCATCCTTATTATCTATTCAATAGCACTGCTATTGATTTTCTTATATGCCTTGGCGCAGCTCAACCTTCTTTTCAATTATTTATCTGCACGAAAAAACAAGATTGATGATCCTCAATACGATTTTAGCGATGAGGATGAAATTCCTTTGGTAACGATTCAACTTCCTGTTTATAACGAGTTTTACGTGATGAAGCGTCTTCTGGAAAATATTTCGTTAATGGATTATCCAAAGGATAAATTAGAAATTCAGGTTTTAGATGATTCTACAGATGAATCCTTGGAAGAGACAAAACTTAAAATTGAAAAGCTAAAGGAAACCGGTTTAGATATTCAACACCTCGTTAGAAGTAAACGTGAAGGTTTTAAGGCCGGAGCTTTAAAAGATGGTCTTAAAACTGCAAAAGGGGAATATATTGCTATTTTTGATTCGGACTTTATGCCGAAAAAAGATTGGTTAAGAAAGACCATTCCTTTTTTTAAAAATCCAGAAATTGGCGTAGTTCAGACCCGTTGGTCCCACCTTAATCGAAAATATTCCTTACTTACAAGAGTACAAGCCTTTGCTTTAGATGCTCATTTTACCTTAGAACAGACAGGAAGAAATATAAAAGGACATTTCATCAACTTTAATGGCACTGCAGGTGTCTGGCGCAAAGAATGCATTTTGGACGCGGGCAATTGGCAAGGGGACACCTTAACAGAAGATTTAGACCTCAGCTACCGCGCCCAACTAAAAGAATGGAAATTTAAATATCTTGAAGATGTTGAAACTCCAGCCGAACTCCCGGTAGTAATGAGTGCTGCAAAATCGCAGCAATTTCGTTGGAATAAAGGTGGCGCAGAGAATTTTAAAAAAATGCTGGGGTCAATTATCAAGAGTAAAAGTATGCCGCTAAAATCTAAAGTTCATGGGATTTTGCATCTTCTTAATAGCACCATGTTCTTAAATATCCTAATTGTTGCGGTACTGAGCATTCCTATTTTATATATTAAACATGAATATGATTCATTGTCCAATTATTTCTACGTGCTGAGCTTCTTTGTTTTAAGTACCCTCATCTTTTTTGTTTGCTATTGGTTTGTATACAAAAAAATGTATGGCGGCGGTTTCAATAAATTCCTGGAATATATTGGGATGTTCGTTACTTTCTTTTCCATTGCAATGGGATTCTCTTTACACAATTCCTTAGCGGTAATCGAAGGCCATTTAGGCAAAAAAAGTGAATTTATCAGGACCCCAAAATTCAATATTAGCTCCCTTAAAGATTCCTATAAGGGAAACAAATATTTAAAAAAGAAGCTCTCAGCAAATATTGTTATCGAAGGTTTATTGATGATTTACTTTGCCTTTGGATTATATAGCGCATTTGTAGTGGGCAATAACGGCGATTTTGGGATGTTTCCATTTCATTTAATGCTGTTCTTAGGATTTGGTTATGTCTTTTTTAAATCTATTACGTCCAGGGCATAGATTCTCAGTTTTAAAATAAATCCTTTCTACAGCAATTCATTGTTTATTTTAGTTGAATGGAAGATCAATCCATTTCTAAACAATCTTGGAAAGTTATATTATCAGTCGTTCTATCGGCCACCTTTTATTATGCGTTTGCCTATGATTTGGTCAGGACAGACCATATTAAATTAATCACTCTTTACGCAGCTGTATTTTTCTTTTATATAAATATTATTAGAACCCAGAAGGTTAATTTTACGCTTCTAGCCGTACTTTCTGTTCTTCTAAGACTGGTCTTTCTTTTTGCAACACCCAATCTTTCACAAGATTTTTATCGATTTATCTGGGACGGACAAATGATGAGGAATGGATTTAATCCGTATCTCTCAACTCCACTTTCTTACGATGTTAACGGTTACCTTCCCTTTTACAAAGCTGACCAACTTCTGCAAGGGATGGGGGAATTAAATTCGAGCCATTTTACCAATTATCCACCCGTAAACCAGTTTATATTTTATATCGCTTCCTATTTTAACAATCTATCACTTCTGTCATCTGTATTTGTTTTGAGGATTTTCGTTATTCTCCCGGATATTGGTACCATCTACTTCGGAAGAAAACTCCTGAGGCATCTTAATTTAGAAGAAAACAAGATATTTTGGTTTATTTTGAATCCCTTGGTTATAATTGAGCTCACTGGTAATTTACATTTTGAAGGGGTCATGATTTTCTTTATGCTTTGGAGTTTATATCTACTCTATAGAGAAAAATGGTTTTGGTCGGCAGTTATTTTGGCGCTCTCGATTTCCACTAAGTTAATTCCGTTAATGTTTCTACCACTGCTAGTTATCTGGTTTTATAGAAATAATGAAAACTCCAAGAAAGCTAGGCTCTGGCATCTTTTCAGATATTATCTATTGGTTGGCGTTTCTACACTAGTGATATTTCTTCCTTTTTACTCTTCAGAATTTATCAATAATTATTCTGAAACTGTCGGTCTTTGGTTTCAGAAATTTGAGTTCAACGCTAGTTTGTATTATATAATCAGAGAACTGGGATTTGCCTATTCTGGTTATAATATGATTGCCCAGATTGGACCATTTCTAGCCATTTGCGTTGTGTTATTTATCTTCGCCCTTTCATTTTTTGGCAAACTGAAACAGAAGAAAGATTTAATAACTTTCATGTTTTTGGCGCTTAGTTTTTATTTGTTCAGCACAACCACAGTGCACCCGTGGTATCTAGCAACGCCAATCGCACTTTCAGTTTTTACTAACTACAAATTCCCGATTTTTTGGAGCGCTACAGTTATTCTAAGTTATCTGGCTTATAAAACTTCTGGATTTAGTGAAAAGCCTTTGATTCTAGTCGTGGAATATAGCTTAGTATTCGGAATGCTTTTTTGGGAAATTAGGATGAATAACAAAAAAGTGACGACCCCCTAAGTAGAAATCTTCAAAGTAGAGTTTCAAAAATATTTGTCATACATCCGTTTAATCATGAAACCTTAAACTGTGATAAATTCGCCTTCATCTTTCATTATTCGCTCTCCCAGAGGTAATCTAGAATATTTTACGATTGAGTTTAAGTGTTTAAATTTCTTAAATAAACTCCTTTTCTTACAAATGTTAAATTTTATGTGCTTTATCGAATAATCCCAAAAAGATTTTTCTGCGCCAGAATTTATGTTCATTTTTACGATATTATGTTATATAAATCAGTTTAAATGCATTTTAACTGAATTTTCCGACATAATATTATTTATTATTCCATTAAGATATTCTCCCTCGTATTTTATAACCTAATAACCATTTATAATAATGAAAAAATCATTACTATCTGGGTTGATTTGTGCTTTTATACTAGCTTTTACAAATGTTAACGCCCAAAATCCGAACTCTCAAAAAGTTAATGACCTACCTCCTGGCCATCGATTTAAGTCAGCTTTTAATTCGCTTCCACCACAAGCAAAGGCCAAAGCTCAAAAATGGCTAGATGCCTTGGATGACGTTCCAGAAGAAGATTTTGAATACCTTGATGTTGATCAAGATGGAAGTATTCTTTATGCCGATTCTTTTTCTGCAGACCATTCTGAAATTGTATCCGAAGAAAGTATTTCCCCTGCAACCCAATCTATTTCGGCTTCAGAGATTTTTAAATTGCACAGTAAGCCTGGAGCGTCAAGAGTTGTCTACATAGATTTTGATGGTGAAGTTTTAACCAACACCGCGTGGAACGCCTCTGCAGGAGTTTCCACCTTATATGCAAGACCCTATGACAGCAACGGAAATGATTCGAGCTTTGATAGCACCGAAATCACTGATATGGCCTCAATATGGCATAGAATGGCAGAAGATTACGCGCCCTTTGATGTTGATATAACTACCGAAGAGCCAGCGCGATTTGGACCCAATGTGGCTAGGGTATTGATTACCAACAGAACCGACGCCAACAATAAATTAGTGTACGCTAATGCTGCGGGTGGTGTGGCATACGTAAATGTGTGGGGAAATAGTAATTATGAATATTACCAACCAGCCCTTGTATTTTATAACCATTTAGGAAATGGAAATGCACATTCTATCGCCGAAGCAGCAAGTCATGAACTTGGACACAATCTGTCTTTGAGCCATGATGGAACTAGCACTTCAGGTTATTATACTGGTCATGGTACTGGAGCTACTAGCTGGGCTCCCATAATGGGAGCTGGTTATTATAGAAACGTTACCCAATGGAGCAATGGTAATTATGCCGATTCTAATAATTCTCAACAAGATATCGTCGAAATCGGAAAGCGTCTTGGTTTTACAGCAGATGACCATGCAGACTCCATAAGCTCCGCAACGGCCTTGGTAGTTAGTTCGGATGGTTCTATAACCGTAACTCACCCAGAAAACGACATTACCAATGAAAACACTGGAAACAAAGGTGTGATGGGTAATAGTACCGATAAAGATTATTTTTATTTCGATACCTCAGGTGGAAATGTTTCTATCACCGCTACACCATCCTATATAGCTTATAATTATGAATCTAATCGAGGTAGTAACCTTGATATTCGATTAACACTTTACAACAGTTCTGGTAGTTTAGTCGGAACTTTTAGTTCTAGCACGGAAACTACTGCGACAATTTCCAAGACATTAAACGCTGGCCGGTATTACTTAAGTGTAGAAGGTGAAGGTTCTAGCAATTATAATACTTATGGTAGCCAAGGACAGTATTTTATCTCTGGAAATATTCCTGCAGCAAGTAATAATAACACAGCACCGTCGGCAAGTTTTACATCTAGTATTAACGGGCGTACCGGACTTTTTACTGATGAATCGACCGATAGCGATGGTAGCATTGCTACCTATAATTGGGATTTTGGAGACGGAAGTTCTTCAACGTCTGCCAATCCGACCCATACTTACCCAGCCGATGCAGAATACACTGTTAATTTAACGGTAACCGACAATCTCGGTTTAACAAATTCGACTTCAAAAAATATTACAACTTGCTTAGACTCTGATAATGATGGCGTCTGCGATAGCTCTGATATTTGTCCGGGCGGCGACGATTCTTTAGATAGTGATGAAGATGGCATTCCGGATTATTGCGATAGTTGCGACAATCGTGTAGATACCGACGGAGACGGCGTTAAAGATTGTGATGATCAAGAAATCAATTCACCTTGCCCAAATAAGGTAGATTCCAACGGTATTTCAATTGATACTGATGGGGACGGTGTGGCAGATTGTCTTGATGTTTGTCAGGGAGGAAATGATACTGCAGATTCTGATAATGATGGCATCCCAGATTTTTGTGATGATTGTAATGAATTGATTGACACCGATAGGGATGGATTAAATGATTGTATTGATCAGGAAATTAATTCTCCTTGCGCATATGAAGTTGATGCTAATGGCGTTTCTTTAGATGACGATAATGATGGCGTTGCAAATTGCTTAGATATTTGCCCAGGTGGCGATGATAGTCTAGATACCGATGGAGATGGTATTCCTGATTTTTGCGACATGTGTAACGAACTTATTGATACCGATGGAGATGGGGTGAGCGATTGTACCGATCAAGAAATAAATTCACCTTGTCCTAACCAAGTAGATAACAATGGTGTTTCATTGGATAGCGATAAAGACGGAGTACCAAATTGTCAAGATATTTGCCCTAACGGAAATGATAATTTAGATAGTGACGGGGATGGAATTCCAGATGATTGTGAAGTTGAAGAATGTGTAGCATTTACAACCAATTTTGAATCGAGCACATTAACTCATTCTGGTTCTGGTTCTACTAGTACGTCTGTAAATGTTCCCACTAATGGTAAAAATGTGTCTTTCACGATTTTAGGTTTTGACCAAAAAACTAATGGCAAACCAGACTCAAGATATTCTGAAGAAGTTACAGTCACCTATGTTGATGCAGCCGGAAGCCCCCACGATTATGGTGTGTTTAGTGGAACATCTAATGTTTTAGTGAATTTAGACGGAAACGTACAAAGTGTTACCGTTAGTCTAGCCGATGGTTACGATGGTAATTCATCAGTTAGCTTAGAAATAAATTTAAGCTCGGTAGAATTCTGTCTTATAGATGGCATCTGTACCGACACTGATGGAGATGGTATCTGCGATTTTGAAGATAACTGCCCTACCACATCAAATACTGATCAGGCAGACTCTGATGGCGACGGAATTGGTGACGTTTGCGATAATGCTATTTGCACATCAAATAGTATAGCCTTCGCCGAAAGTTCGTTAGAGCATTCTGGTATGGGTTCTAGCTCTGCAAGGTTAACATTACCAACCAATTCTCGTGATGTTTCTTTCACCGTATCTGGTTTGGATGAATATACCAGTGGAAAACCTACGGAACGTTATATCGAAGAAATTACAGTCACTTATACAGATATCGCCGGAAACCCACAGACGTATGGGACCTTTAGCCGGACAAATTCTGTAAATATTTCAATCCCAGGTTATGTAACGTCTGTAACTGTAAGTTTAACTGACGCATATAACAGTAATAGCTCAACCCAAATAGCGGTTGCAATTTCAGGAGTGGATTTCTGTGTGGAAAGTGCTTCACCTAATTTAGATGGTGCCAGTGTTCTAGATACCGATATGTCTACAGTGGATAAGACAATTAGATTATATCCGAATCCTGCTGGTAACGAAGTACATATTTTAAGTGAATATGAACCGGAAAATTTGGGAAGAATTGATATATTTAATATTCAAGGACGCCTAATTCTGAGCAAGGTAACAAACGGTTCTAACAAGACGACGGTAGGATTAAACCGAATTGCCGATGGCTTATACCTGGTCGTGGTAAAAGATAAGAACGGCTTCATCTTAGAGTCTAAAAAACTGGCGATTAAGCATTAAGTTTTAGAATGATAAATTCAAAACCACTCAAGAAATTGGGTGGTTTTTTTATTTCCGCTATCTTAGAATAGTTTTGAAACAAAAATTATTCAACTTAAAAGTATGCCAGAATTACCAGAAGTTTACGGCTATCAACAATATATAGAGAAAACATCACTAAATAAAAAGATTACCGCCTTTGATTGCCGAGATAAAAGATTATTGAAGAAATCGACTGCCGAGTTTGAAGAACATTTGATCGGCCAAAAGTTTACTGGAAGCAAAAGAATCGGGAAATATTTATTCTTGAAAACAAACGGAGATAAAAACCTGTTGATGCATTTTGGGATGACCGGAAGGCCAACCTACTATAAAGAAGAAGATGACCGCCCTAAATATGGGCACGTAGTGTTTACTTTTGAAAATGGCTTCCATCTCGCTTTTGAAAACAAACGAAAATTTGGCCGTTTGGATTTACTTGATTCCATTGAAGAATACCAAAAGAAACATAAGCTAAGCGACGACGCCAGAGAGCTTAAATTGAAGGATTTTATTGCCACTGTGCAAAAGCGAAAAACGGATATTAAAAAAGTTTTGATGGACCAAAGTGTGGCTGCGGGAATTGGTAATTGGATGGCGGACGATATATTATACCAGGCAAGAATCCATCCCGAGAAAAAAGCTTCGGACCTAAGTGAAAAAGAGATTAAAACCATATTCGAAAAGATGCAGTACGTTATTGAAACGGCGATAAAATTTGAAGCACATTATAAGGACTTTCCCGAAGAATTTTTAATTCATAATCGAGAAAAAGGCGCAAAATGCTTTCATACCGCCGGAAAGATTGAAAAAATAAAGGTCGGAGGTCGTTCTACCTATTTTTCACCTCAGTGGCAAAAGCTATAGTTAAAGGTCGCTTAATGAATATGATTTAATATCCGAGAAGGATTAAATCTTATAAAATAGTAACGCACAAAAGAAATGTCGTAAAATTTTATTTTTATAGTATCTTTCCTACGTATAACTAAATCTATTTTCGACATGAGAAATTATATTTTATTTACCTTTTCCCTTTTTTTTGGCTGTTTATCTCATGCTCAAGAAGTGGGTAAATCAATCAATGCGTCCGTAGGTTATGGATTGAGCGCCCCTTATGAAGATATTGATGTATATAGCACGGGATTTTTTGCTCAGGGAGAATATGTTTTTACTCCCAACAACTGGATTGATTATTCGTTTTATGCCGGCTTAATTATCACGGGAAAAGGAAAAATCGAGGATTCAATGGTTTACGGCAAGAGCACCGCCAATGCTGGTTTGCTAGGAGCCAAAATAAGAATAACAATACCCATTCCCTAGGTAGCACCTTATATAGAGGGTGGTATAGGAACTTCATTAGGGAAATTTGAAACTATTACACCTTCAGATAACATTAGCAAAAATGGTATATTATTTCACATCCCCGTTTCGATAGGATTGGCCCTTGGACCAAACCATAATGTCGATGTAGAATTTACTTATTACTTCCACCCTGCTGCAAAACAGTTTGTAGGAGCTGCCGCAATCGGACTTACTATTCCATTAAAGAAAAAAGCAGTTTAATTTTTATTTTTTTTAACTTAAAACAATTGACTGCTACTCCCAGTAATATTTTCAGTTTCGACTGAAGGTCTTTACGTATCTTGCAAAGAAGACATATTTAAATACTTAATTAAAGGTCGGTATCGATAATAAATTCTAATTAAATGGAAGAAGAAGTTAACAAACAACAACAGCCAAATAACCCGATGCACGGCGTAAAACTGGTTGATGTATTAGAATTTTTGGTGGCCAAATACAGCTGGGAAGAACTAGCACAAAAGATAAATATCAATTGTTTTAAGAGTAACCCGACCTTAAAATCCAGCCTTAAGTTTTTAAGGAAAACACCTTGGGCAAGGGATAAGGTAGAACGTCTTTATCTAGATTCTATGGATAATCAATAAGTTATAGATTTTGAAGAAAAAACGGGTTCAGTCGCTTGACCGAATTGTATTAAAATTAGAAAGCCCTAAAATATGATGCTTCACATTGCGAAGGCTATTTTAATCTGTTTCGGAATTTTTATAATCCTAGTTGGATTTGTGATGCTCTTTAAGCCAGATGTTGCTCGTAATGTTCTGAGAATGGCAGGGAGCACCAACCTCATCAATTATTCAGAAATAACCCTTCGCATCTTTCCTGCGATAGCTTTCATCCTGTATTCTGACTTTTCAAAATCTCCAAATGCCTTTAAAATCTTTGGATGGATTATGCTTGTTACCTCCCTATTACTCTACTTTATTCCACGGAAAACGCATCATCAATTTTCGATGAAAAGTGCAGAGTTTTTAAAACCAAAATACTTTCAGCTTATATCACCTTTTGCTTTTCTCTTTGGGGGATTGATAATTTACGGTGTGGTATAAATTCCTTTATATTTTACTGCTTCATTAAGCGGTTAAGATTTTGATTATTTGCTATTAATCTTCCAAAGCTTTAAAGAATTCATTGCTAGTCATATTTACGTAAATTTGATGTACTACCAAAAATAGACTCATAAAAATTAATCAATTCATATGATTCAATTAAATCAATCAGGGACCGACCACGAATATGATGCCATTGTGGTTGGAACAGGTATTTCTGGTGGTTGGGCCGCCAAGGAATTATGCGAAAACGGGCTCAAGACGCTAGTTCTGGACCGGGGTAGAATGGTAACCCATATAAAAGATTATCCTACAGCGAATATGGATCCTTGGGATTTTCCAAATGCCGGAGAACCAAGCCGAGAAACGAAAACTCGAAAATATAAACAGCAGCGTACTGGTTTTGTTACCAACGAAGAGCATCAACATTTTTTTGTAGACGACATTAAGCATCCCTACAATGAGGTAAGGCGTTTCGATTGGATCCGTGGCTATCAGGTCGGTGGTAGGTCCTTAGTTTGGGGACGTCAGAGCTATCGATTTAGTGATATTGATTTTGAAGCCAATGCAAAGGACGGGATTGCGGTAGATTGGCCTATTCGCTATGCCGAAATCGCCCCGTGGTATGACAAGGTTGAAGAGTATATAGGAGTGAGCGGAAGTGTTGACAATTGGCCTGCTCTACCTGATGGAAAGTACTTAAAGCCTATGAATATGAATTGCGTTGAAGAAGAATTCAAGGCAAAACTTTCCCAAAATTATGATGACAGGATAGTTATCATGGGTCGTGCCGCACATATAACTGAAGGTACAAAACCTGGCTTAGGTCGTAGCAGCTGTCAATATAGAGACCGATGTATGAGAGGATGTCCGTATGGCGCTTACTTTAGCAGTAATTCCTCTACCCTACCCGCAGCAGATGCAACTGGCAATATGACGATGCGGCCATTTTCTATCGTTCACGAAGTTATGTACGATAAGGATAAAAAGAGAGCAATTGGAGTCCGTGTAATTGATGCCGAGACCAAAGAAGTTTTTGAGTATAAGGCTAAAGTCATTTTCTTGTGTGCATCTGCGATGGCATCTGCCGCAATTTTACTTCAATCTAAATCAGAAAGATTCCCCGACGGACTTGGTAACGACAGTGGTGAGCCTGGTCATAACCTTATGGACCACCATTTTAGGGTCGGCGCAAGCGGTATAGCAGATGGTTTTGATGATAAATATACCAAAGGCCGTAGAGCTAATGGAATTTATATTCCAAGATTTAGAAATTTAGGTGGAAAGTCTGACCAGAAGAATTTTTTAAGAGGATATGGTTACGAGGGTGGCGCAGGACGTTCTGGATTTGCTTCGGAATTAGTCGCAGAACTTCGTTACGGTCCAGAACTTAAGGAAGCGATTTTTAAACCTGGAGAATGGCGGATGAGTATGACCGCATTTGGTGAAACCTTACCTAATCATGACAACAAACTTTCATTAGATTATGAAAAGCTGGATGAGTGGGGATTACCGACCATAACCTTCGATGCTGACTTTGGTGAAAATGAAATTGCGATGAGAAAGGACATGAAACACCAGGCAATGGAAATGCTAGATAATGCCGGCTATAAAGATGTTAGTGGGTATGACGATATAGGGGGTATGGGCTTAGGAATTCACGAAATGGGTTCTGCCCGGATGGGAAATGACCCAAAGACTTCAGTTTTAAACAAACACAATCAAGTGCATGCTTGTAAAAACGTATACGTAACTGACGGAGCATTTATGGTTTCATCTCCTTGCCAAAATCCTTCTTTGGGTTATATGGCATTTACCGCCAGAGCGGCAAACCATGCAACGGAAGAATTAAAGAAAAAAAATCTTTAAGAGCGATTTTTCAAATTTTATGTGACTTGATCGGTCCTATGAGGATAGGTGCAAGTAAGTATAATAAAACTATTGGGCTAAAGTGACATAAAGACCTCAGCCGGGTCCTTAAAGCATTTAAACTCTACCGTGTAACCATTTGGGTCTTTTACAAAAAAGGAGCGATGCTGACCGCTCTTACCTTCTAAGAATTGAATTTCTGCCTGTATTGGCTCATCCAAGGATTTTAGAAATTGTAATTTCTTATCCCATTCTTCTCGGTTAAGGATAATTCCAAAGTGAAAAGATGGAAGCACTTCTCCATTAAAAGAATAGTTTTTGCTTTCAAAATTGAATTTGCCCGACTTCGTAAATGTAATCTGATGTTGATAAAAATCGATATCGATCCAGTTCTGTGAACGGCGACCAATTGACGCACCGAGTTTCTTAGTATAGAACTCTTTAGTTTTACTAATACTCAAGCATGGTAGCGAAAGATGAAATTTAAAATCCATATCCTTATGTATAACTAATTACATAAAGTTACAATTTTAAATAATTGAATTTCTATTACTTCAAAAAAAGTGCGGGAGAGAGATTTTAATCTTCGTCTTCATCTTCATCTTCGTCATCAGCGTCAGCATCGGAATCTTCAGGGAAGTCTGGCTGATCGACGTCATCTTTATCGTCAATATCCATATCTTCTACCACGATATCGTCATCGTCGCTAATGTCTGCATCTAAATCTGGTTCTTGTACTGCTTCTGGATCATCACTATCGTAGTCATCATAATCATCTTCATCATAATTTTCCATAGTAATTTGAAGCTTGGTACTAACCTTAACAAGGTATTTAGTATCAGCAGTTGTAACTTCTACCGCTTCGATCAATTCATTCCTGGCATTCTTGAAAGAAATTATCTGATCATCATCATATCCATCTGGATACTTATCTACGAGCAGCGCCAAAATTTCTGGGGTCAATTTTTTAAAATCGACTATAACACGTTTTAAATTATCCTTCATAATTACATATCTAATAGGTAAGCAAATATAAGAGGCGCAACAATCGTTGCATCACTTTCTATAATAAATTTAGGTGTATCTATATCTAATTTTCCCCAAGTAATCTTCTCGTTGGGGATTGCGCCAGAGTATGATCCGTAACTTGTGGTAGAATCACTTATCTGACAGAAGTAACTCCAAAATGGAGTGTCTGTTCTCTCCATGTCCTGATAAAGCATCGGTACTACACAAATAGGAAAATCTCCTGCTATACCTCCACCAATCTGGAAGAAACCAATTCCGTTCTCCGAATTATTGGTGTACCAATCTGCTAGGAAAGTCATGTACTCAATCCCAGATTTCATGGTGCTCGCCTTTAATTCTCCTTTAAGAACATAGCTTGCAAAAATATTACCCATGGTACTATCTTCCCAACCTGGGACGATTATAGGCAGGTTTTTTTCTGCGGCGGCGTACATCCAAGAATCCTTAATGTCTATTTCATAATATTCTTCCAACACTCCAGAAAGCAACATTTTGTACATAAATTCATGTGGAAAATAACGTTCGCCCTTGTCTTCAGCGTCTTTCCAAATCTTGTGAATATGTTTTTGAAGTCTTCTAAAAGCTTCTTCTTCTGGGATACACGTATCGGTTACACGATTAAGTCCCTTTTCCAACAAATCCCATTCGTCCTTTGGCGTAAGATCTCTATAATGTGGCACTCTTTCGTAATGAGAGTGGGCCACAAGATTCATGATATCTTCTTCAAGATTTGCTCCTGTACAAGAAATAATCTGAACCTTATCTTTCCTAATCATCTCGGCAAAGATTTTTCCGATTTCGGCAGTACTCATGGCACCCGCTAGGGAAACCAACATTTTGGCTCCTTTTTCTAATTGTGCTTCATATCCCTTTGCAGCATCTACAACCGATGCAGCATTGAAATGCAAAAAATATTTTTGTATGAAATTGGAAATCTCTCCTTTAGTTGTCGTCATCGTCATTAAATTTAGAAAATTTATCAAAACTTGATGAATTGTCATTGAAATTACTTTCGTAATCATCGTCTACATCATCATTGACGAATTTATAAGTCAACATCTTATAATATAATTTAGCGGCGATAAATTCTGAAGTCTTGTCATTTTTTCTTGGACAAAGCTCCATAATATCGAATCCAACTACGTTTTTCTCTTCAAACACCTTTTTTAAAAAGTCTAAAGTTTCATACCAAAATAATCCACCTGGCTCCGGAGTTCCGGTTCCTGGCAACAACGAAGGATCAAGTGCATCTAGATCAAATGTGATATAAACATTCTCCGTCATCTGGTCTATTGCAGAATCCATCCAATATTCATCGTTCGCCATTTCATGGGCGAAATAGGTTTTTTCGTTATCGATAATGGTAGTTTCTATCGCATCCATACTTCTTATCCCAACCTGAATCAAATTGGTAGATTGGCTAGCTTCATAAACCGCACAGGCGTGATTGAATTTAGAACCATTATAGCTCTTCCTTAAATCTGCATGCGCATCAATTTGAAGCACTGTAAGATTATCGAAACATTCATTAAAAGCCCTGATGCTTCCTATAGAAATGGAATGCTCGCCCCCAATCGTAGTCACGAACTTATTTTTCAAAATGTACTTTTTAGTGATTTCGTGCACCGCGTTCACCATTGATTCTGGAGAATCGTTTTCGGTAATCGGTTCAGTAACGTGGATTCCTTGTTTGTAAACTTCGGATTCTGTTTCTATATCGTACAATTCCATATTATCCGACGCATCCAAAAAGGCTTCTGGTCCTTTATCGGAACCTTTTTGATAAGTGCTGGTTCCATCGTAAGGAACTGGTATTAATATAACCTTGGAAGTTTCGAGTTTGGAATATTCCTCCTCTATACCGGCATAAGTTCTATTTTTCATCGTAACCTAATATTTTAAGTAAGTCTTCACTTTTTTGTTGTTCGCTAAAAATTGATGTTTCTAATTCTCCGTCTTCATTTCTATCGATCAAAATATGCTTAGGAGAAGGAATTAAGCAATGTTGAAGCCCGCCAAAACCACCAATGGTTTCTTGGTAAGCGCCGATATTAAAAAACCCAATATACAAAGGTTTTTCCTTATTGTATTTAGGTAGGTAAATCGCATTCATATGCTGTTCACTATTATAATAGTCATCCGAGTCGCAGGTTAGTCCCCCCAACAATACTCTTTCATAACTATCTGACCAGCGATTTATTGGCAACATAATAAATCTTTTACTAATTGCCCAAGTATCTGGCAAGGTTGTGATAAAAGATGAATTGATCATGTTCCATTTTTCCCTATCGTTCTGTTGTTTTTGGTAAAGCACTTCATAGATTGCTCCTCCAGATTCACCTACGGTAAAACTACCAAATTCAGTAAAAATATCGGGTACGTCTACATCTGCTTCTTCACATGCCAAGGAAATTTGATTAATGATCTCTTCAATCATATAATCGTACTCAAAATCGAAGGCCAAAGAATTCTTTATCGGGAATCCTCCGCCAATGTTCAAACTATTTAAGGTTGGACATATTTTCTTCAAATTAGTATAAACCTTCAAACATTTAGAAAGTTCATTCCAATAATAGGCGTTATCCCTAATACCAGTATTAATAAAAAAGTGAAGCATTTTCAATTCAACCTTCTTATTATCCTTTATCATATCCCTGTAAAAAGGAACAATATTTTTATATCCGATACCTAAACGAGACGTATAAAACTCAAATTTTGGCTCTTCTTCCGAAGCAATTCGAATACCGACTTTAAATTTTCCCTTAATTTCTGCGGAAAGCAAATCCAATTCTTCGTAATTATCGATGATCGGGATGCAGTTCTTGTGTCCGTTGTTAATCAGGCGACCAATATTCGTAACATATTGCGACCGTTTAAAGCCATTGCAAATAACGTAAGCCTTGTCATTTATCTTACCAGCTTTTTTAAGTTTCTCTACTATGTCAATATCAAAAGCAGAAGACGTCTCGATATGGATGTCGTTCTTAAAAGCTTCGTTCATCACATGTTTAAAGTGAGAGCTTTTGGTACAATAGCAATAATAGTATTTCCCTTTATACTCAGCTTTTTTCATCGCTTCAGAGAACCAATTTATTGCCCTATGTATATTATTGGAAATCTGTGGGAGATACGTAAATTTTAACGGCGAACCATATTCCTTCATCAATTTCATTAAATCGACACCGTGAAAATGTAAGCTGTTAGCCTCTACTTTAAACTCCTCTTGAGGAAAATCGAAAGTCTGACTGATTAAGTCTATATATTTTGTATTCATCTATAGTTTATAAATCGATAAAAAATAAGGGAAATTTGGCCAAGGACTCTTTAAACATTCTTAATAATTAATTTTAAGAGTGGTAATAGGAAGTGCGTATCCCATGTTCAGAAATTCAATATCTTGAACTGAAAATGTAGAATTAAAAAAATTTAAAAAGGAGATGCTAATTAATTTTTGGTTAGGCTCTAATTTTCCAAGTAAAACCGAATGGTTCGTAAATGTCATTTATAATTTAATGGTCATTACAAATGAAAACTAAAATTTGAAATATCCATAAAAAAATCAAGGTTTTTTATAGCATTTTTAGAGTGTTTATCTCTTGAGTTGTCAAATGTTTCCAATGACCGCGTGGAAGGTCTTTTTTCGTTAAGTGTCCAATAGCCACACAATCGATTCTAATGATATCGTATTTAAAGTGGTCAAAAATCGTTCTAAGGATTGAATTCCCTGTATTCTTGATTTTTATACCGATCTCTTTTTTGGTAGTGTCTTGTATGTAAGCAATCTCTTCAACAAAGATTTTCTTGTCTCCGATGCTAAAACCATCGCGAATCGACACAAAATCCTCGTACTTTAAATTTTTATCTAATTCAACTTGAAAAAGCCTAGCGACCCCGTGATTAGAATTTGTAAAACGTTGCATAACAACGTCGTCATTTGTAAATAAGAGCAATCCTAAAGAATTGCGGCCCAATCTACCGATTGGTTTTACCTTGGCATCCGTGGCATTGGCAATCAAATCCATAACTGTACGGCCTTTGGTATCGCTGGTGGTTGTGGCAAAACCTTTAGGTTTGTTCAACAAAACATAAGTCTTTTTCTCCGGATTTACACGGGTACCGTCAAAACGCACATCATCTTCTAGTTTAACCTTGTGGCCCATTTCGGTAACCACTTGGCCGTTAACCGTTACGCTCCCCACAGAAATATGCAGGTCGGCATCACGACGAGAACACATACCAGAATTGGCAATATATTTATTTAACCTAATACCATCGGTCTCCGATTTCACCTTTGGCTTGTCAGCCTTTTTCTGAAAAAACGGTTTCCCTTTGGAAGGATTCTTATGCTTTGGGTTCTTTTTTCCTTTGGATCCTAATTTCTTCCCTCGGCTCCCATCTTCTTGCTTACTCATTGTCAATAATTTTTGCAAAGATATTTGTAATTTCTTAAAGATTAGACTTTAAATCACGATAGTTATAGAGAGGTTAATCTTTAAATGACTTTTGAGCTGAAAGATTGTAAAAACTATCATTGCTAATCTTCGAACTTCACGGTAGATTGCCTTTCTCTATTTACAATAAGCTTGGTAATGTCTGGTCTAGAATAGTGACCAACCGGATCAAAGTTTTGACGTTCTTCCAATACCCGATTAAAATCTAATGTTTCAATAATTAGTCCTTCTCTGTCAAGCTGTGGTTCTAAGATGAATTCTCCATTTGGCCCAGCAATACAGCTACCGCCGTTCCCTAATATTTTGGGTGCCTTTTTTAGAAGTAGGTCTAGATGCGGCGTGTCACCCGGAAAATCTTCCACAGTCATAAGGCTTGACGCAGATATAACAAACGACCTAGATTCCCTTGCAATAAATCTGGTGATATCCTTAGTGTTATAATCGCTACCGGGCCATACGGCGATATGTAAATTTTCACCCAATCCATATAGGGCAGCCCTCGGCAGGGGCATCCAATTTTCCCAGCAGTTAAGACCGCCTAGGGTAAAATGTTTTAAAGAGTGGACTCTGAGTCCATTGCCATCACCGGGGGACCAAGTTAGCCTTTCGTCATAAGTTGGTTGTAATTTTCTGTGTACCGATTTAATTTGCCCTTGAGGAGTTATATACACCAAGGACGCATATATACTATGGCCTCCCCTGTCCATGGGGCGTTCGATGATGCCTAGATAAATGGCCATATTTTTTTCCTTAGCCACATTGCAAATTGTATTTAAATCACCATCTTCAATGTTTACTGCGTTTTGTACATAATGGGCGTGAAGTTCCTTATTCACTTTAGAGTTCCACATAGCCCCATCCGTCAATGCCAGCCAAAAAGGGTAGCCAGGTAAAAGTCCTTCCCCAAAAACCAACAAATCCACGTTTTCTTTGGCAGCTTCAATTATACAATCAATAATTCGAGCTGTGGTCTTTTCTTTATTCAGCCATACAGGAGCAATTTGAGCTATGGCTACCTTTAATAAGTTGCTATTCATAAAATCACATTTGTCTAAGAGAAATTTTACAGCAATTTAGCATATTAAACACTATAGAAGTCTAATTACTCAATCGCAAAGGAGAAAAGATTCCAAGTCAAATGATTCTATTAATAACCACATCAACATCGATCAGCAATATGCTAAACACGCCAGCTAGGATAATGAACTTTAAGATATTATGAAGGATAAGGTAATGCATCTTTTTTCTAGACCTCCAGAGTAAATAGAGAAACACTAATAGCAGAAAAACGCTAAAATAAAAGTAGAGATACATATAACCAATATCGAACCTAGAGACCAATAGAATAATTGGTACAAGCGTAAGTACAACCAGTAAGGTCAGCATAATCTTAGAAGTTCTTTCGCCGTAATCTATCGGAATGGTATGATAGTTTTGGGCAAGGTCACCTTTAAGATTTTCCAGATCTTTTGTCAATTCTCTCATCGAAATGATTAAGAACAAAAAGGAAGCATGCACAAAAATGACATGGTCAAAGTTTTTGTAATAAATAAAAATCGCAAAGAATGGGGTAATCGTTAAAATGGCCGAAGTAAGATTGCCAATAAATGGCATTTTCTTCAACTTATGTGAATAGAGCCAGATTCCAAAAATATAGATTGAAAAAAACAAAACTGCCCTGAAAGAGACATAACTCGCCATGACCACCGCAAAAAAGTTCAGCACAAAGTATAGTGACAATTTGGTGTTTTGACTGATCTTGCCCTCAAGAAGAGTTTTTTGAGGTCGGTTAATTAAATCCTTCTCAGAATCGTAAAAATTATTGATGATGTAGCCGCCAGCAATAACAGCGGCCGATGCAAGTACTAAAACAAATAAATTGGTATCGAAGATTACTTTCTTAACCGGCTTATCAGGAGCAAGGATGTAAATTGAGGCAAGGTATTGAGCAAGGACGACCACCAAAATGTTATAGCCGCGCACCACAGAAAACATACTAAAGAATTTTAGCAAGACTTTTTTTTGATTGCTCGTAAACATAAAAAGCGAAGTACTTAGAAGTTATAGACCACTTCTAGATTGTAATCCTTTAGAGAGTTTTTGGCTTTTTCGATATCTTCGGTAAAGCCCAAAATATAACCACCTCCGCCAGAACCGCAAAGTTTTAAGTAATAATCATTTGTGTCCAAACCATTCTTCCAAAGCTCATGAAATTGAACCGGAATCATAGGTTTAAAATGATTTAAAACAACCTTCGAAAGTTGTTTTGTGTTTTTGAATAACGACTTGATGTCCCCGGTTAAAAAATCATCAACACAGGCATCGGTATGTTTTATAAATTGATTCTTAAGCATAGACCTAAAACCTTCATGCTTCATATTCTCCATAAAAATACTTACCATCGGAGCTGTTTCACCAGTGATTCCGCTATCCAATAAAAAGACGGCGCCTTTGCCAGAATTTTTTTGGGATGGTATACCAGTAGCTTCAATATTATCCTTAGAATTAATAAGAATAGGAATACTTAGATAGCTATTTAATGGATCAAGTCCTGAAGATTTTCCGTGGAAAAAAGATTCCATTTCAGAAAAAATCGTCTTAAGCTTTAAGAGTTTATCACGAGTTAGATTTTCTAAAACCGTGATTTTATTCTGAGCGTAATGGTCATAGATTGCAGCAACTAAAGCGCCACTGCTACCAACTCCATAGCCTTGTGGTATCGAAGAATCAAAATACATTCCTGCGTTAACATCTTGCTCTAACTTCTCTATATCGAAGCTGACCAAATCCGTTTTCAAATCTTTTAAATAAGCGATGAAGCGTCGAAGATTCTCGTTGGATTTAATGGCTTTTTCAGATGGATTATCATCTACTTTTAAAGCACCATTATAAAAGTTGTAAGGTATCGAAAGGCCTTTGGAATCTTTGATAATTCCGTATTCGCCGAAGAGTAATATTTTTGAATAAAATAAAGGTCCTTTCATCTAATACTTTGAGGTCATTGCCATAATTTGGCAAAACGTATGCAAATATACGCTATTTTAGTTAATATGGATTGCTCCGTTACCTATTTCATCGGCGATAAACTGCCCGTTTTCACAATAGGCAACTAGCTCTTGCTTAATAAATTCCAACACTTTTTCCTTCTCAACTTCAGGATATAAAATATGAACATTTGCACCTGCATCTAAAGTAAAACAGATTTTGCTGTCCTGCTGTTTTCGGTATTGCCAAATCTCGTTTATAATCGCCAGAGTATTAGGTTTCATTAATATGAAGTAAGGAAGACTGGTCATCATCATAGCATGCAGCGTTAGCGCTTCACTTTCTACAAGTTTGATGAAAGCGTTTAAATCGCCAGATTGAAGAATCTGGTGGATTTTGCTCAGATTTACATTTGCCTGTTCAAAACGTTCTAAAGCAAAAGGATGGTTAAACATAAGGTTATGCCCGACAGAACTGCTCACCTGCTTTTGTCCTTTGTCTACCAGCAGAATGGTATCTTGATAATTCTTGAAATTCGGGTGGATTTCATTTGAATATTTTACAGCATAAAAATCATTGCTGCCTTCTATAGCGTGGTGTTTACCCCAAACCATCATTGGTCCTTCGATACTACGGCTGGCACTCCCAGAACCTAATCTTGCCAAAAAGGAAGCTTTTTCATAAAACGCATCTTTAAAGATTTCTTCTTCAGACAATTCTGCTTCTACAGACATTAAACAAAGTGCAAGCGCGCTCATACCAGAGGCAGAAGAAGCGATGCCCGAACTATGAGGAAAGGTATTTTGAGTATTAATCCTGAATTTATAATCTTTCAAAAAAGGTAAGTACGGTAAAACCCTTTCAAAAAAAGTTTGGATTTTTGGTTTAAAATCCTCCTGCTCTTCACCATCTAAAAACACATCAAAGTCGAAATCGGTCGATGATTCCTTTTTGGACAATGACAATTCGGTAATCGTTTTTGAATGTTTTAAGGTGAAACTGATGGAAGGATTTTCTGGAAGTTGATTTGGTTTTTTACCCCAATATTTTACCAAAGCAATGTTGCTGGGCGACTCCCAACTAACGCGAAAGTTTTGGATTGAATAGTTATAAGGCTTGGGAACAAATCGTTCTTCGTTCATAAGTTGGTTTTGTGGCGACAAATATAAAAACTTTAAAAAGGAATTTATTTCCCCTCTTCAATTTAAAATTATCCAGAAATCGCCTTTGCTACAATGAAACCAGCGGTCCAGGCATTTTGAAAATTGAATCCACCAGTTACCGCATCTATATTCAGTACTTCTCCGGCAAAGAAAAGCTTTGGAAACAATTTACTTTCAAATCTTTTAAAATCTACCTCCTTTAGCTCGACGCCACCGGCAGTCACAAACTCTTCCTTAAAGGTGCTTTTACCATTGACTTCATAAATCCCATTCGTGAGTTGTTCTGCCAATGACGCCAACTTTTCTTTGTTTAAATCGGCCCAAGTTTCGCCACTCTCGATTGTAGAAGCCTCGACCAATTTATTCCAAAATCGCTTTGGAAGATTAAATTGGGCATAATTTGAAACTTGCTTTTTGGATAATTCCGTTTTTAGATTTTTTAATTCATCCAAACATTCCTCGACTGATTTTTTTATAAAATTTATCTTAATCTGAAACCGGTAATCACACTTGGCAAATTCTATCGCCCCAAATGCCGAAAGTTTTAAAATAGAAGGCGCACTCATTCCCCAATGGGTAATAAGTAGTGGTCCTTCAGAAACCAGATTCGGATTATTTTTTGAGTCTTTAAACAACACCTCAACCTCCACATCTTCAACGACAACACCTGGAATATCCTTAATTCTTTCATCTTTAATATTAAAGGTAAACAAAGATGGAACCGGGGCTAAAATGGAATGACCCATAGTTTCGAGCAAATCCCAAACCTTAGGGTTGCTACCGGTTGCCAAGACCAATTTCTCGCAACTTAAATCTTCTGTAGAGGTCTTCAATTCCCATTTGTTTTCGATTTTTCTGAAATTCTTCAAGCTGTGGTTATACAACAAATCAATGTCATACTTTTCAGCTTCATCTAAAAAGCAATCAACAATGGTCTGCGAGCTGTCGGTCGTTGGGAACATTCTTCCGTCCTCTTCAATCTTTAAAGGAATCGAACGTTTTTCGAACCAATCAATGGTGTCGCCGGTCATAAAAGTGTGGAATGGTCCGAGTAATTCCTTTTCGCCACGAGGATAGTTTAAAACCAGTTCTGATGGAATGAATTCGGCATGGGTAACGTTGCATCTTCCACCACCAGAAATCTTCACTTTTTGAAGTCCTTCCTTTCCCCTTTCCAAAATTGCAATAGATAAACTGCCGTTTTGTTCTGCAATATTTATTGCAGTAAAAAATCCCGCCGCACCTCCGCCAACAATGATGACGTCGTAATGTTTCATGATTTATTTTTAGGTCGTAACAATCCTTCCTGAGCCACAGATGCCACTAGTTTTCCATCTCGGGTAAAGATATTTCCGCGGACAAATCCCCGCGCATTAGAAGTGCTGGGCGATTCCATGGAGTATAACATCCAATCCTCCAAATCAAAATCGCGATAATACCACATAGAATGGTCTAAACTTGCGGTTTGGGTATTACCCCAGTGCGCAGTGCTGCCGTGTCGGTGCAATGCTACCGCCAAAATGTTATAATCTGATATGTAGGTAATAATCTGTTGTTTTATGGACATATCTAATTTTGAAGTATCCCCTTTTACCTTAAACCAAACATGGGATATAGGTGGTAAATCCACTTTCTCGAATGGGTTTTGAAGTTGGGTAGGTTTAAATTCTACCGGACGCGAAATTTCTAAAAAGCTTTTAAGTCGGTCTGGCAAAACGTCCATATAATTCTCGTACATATCATCCCAGCCCATTAATTCTTCCGGTTGTTTTATATCTTCCGGAAAATTGATTTGATGGTCGTGGCCTTTCTCTTTTTTATGGAAAGAGGCCGATAAAATAAAGATTACGGTTTCATTTTGAAGGGCGGTTACCCTCCTAACCGAAAAACTTCCTCCATCTCGCATCACGGTCACTTCATAAGTAATCGGAATTTCCAAATTGCCCGCTTCCAAAAAATAAGAGTGCATAGAGTGCAAAATCCTTTTGTTGTGGATGGTTCTAGAAGCTGCATTTAAGGATTGTGCCAGAACTTGACCGCCAAAAACATTGGGGCTGCCCACCGTCTTACTTTTACCTAAAAATGTATTCTCTTGGGTTTGCTCAAGAACAAGAATCGATAGTAGATCCTCAATATTTTCCATAGTAGAGATTTATTTTCCAAAGCTATTAAACTTATCATAACCCTCCTCAGATTTAGCCCATTTATACTTAAATTGGTTTTTATCGATTTTTTAAATATGAAGATTTTATTGTTTATTTCAGCTTTTACTTTCTTCCTTCTTTCTTGCCAAACAGGTAATCTAGAAGTTATAGCGGACATTACCACCGAGTTAAAAGAAGTGTCTGCGGTAGAACAAGTTGAAGGCTCCCAGCTTTTTTGGGTGATTGAAGATGCCGGTAATGATAATCGAATTTATGGGCTCGATACAAATGGAACGATTGCTAAATCTATCTTGATATCTAATGCAAAAAATGAAGATTGGGAGGATTTGACCTCTGATAACTTTGGAAATATTTATATCGGCGATTTCGGCGATAACGGCCGAAATCGCAAAACTTATACGATTTATAAAATCTCCGTAAATGACCTAGATAAAGAATCAGCAAATGCGGAAAAAATTGAATTTAAAATGCCTAAAGACTCAAAATCAATGGATTTTGAAAGCTTTTTTAGTTGGCAGGATTCATTTTATATTTTCAGCAAAGACGATGGAGATTTTAAGGTATTGAAAGTTAAAAATGAAGCCGGAAAGCAAAATGCAGAAATTATTGGAGAGTACAATCTAGACGGGAACAACAATGAGATTACTTCAGCAGATATCAGCCCCGATGGAAAGACAATTTTATTATTGAATAATACCAAATTATGGAAGCTCACCGACTTTAAAGATGAAAAATTCTTTAAAGGAAAAATAAAAGCAATTCTATTTAATCATAGCTCCCAAAAAGAAGGTGTTTGCTTTGATAATAAAAATAACATAATTATGACCGACGAAAACAGTGGGATGGGCAGCAATATCTACGAATTAAAAGCTAATCCTAAAGGGTAATATGATCTTTTAATTTACTCATCTTCTCTTCAAACAGAGCAATATCTCTTTCATTTGTAAGTGATTCTAAAACGTCTTGATGCAGATTTGTTACTTCACTTATAATAGACATTTGATATTCTGGTTTTGCGAAATCCTTCGCTCTTAAAAGCTTTTCGAGCATTCCCAACAGTTTGTTTACGATTAGGATATCATGAGAGACATAGGTTCTTAGCGATGCCATCACGCTGTAAAGTATCTGGTCAAAAGACACAATATTGAATTCTACAATCGGTTCGGAGTCTTTGAAATAGTAGCTAGTATCCATCTTTTTAATTCTGAGCAGAAAAAGCCCAGTGAGATAATCGATGGCGTTTATACAAGTTCCAGGATCATTTATACCCGGTGACATAGCCTTAACCGCTATTTCAGTAATTTGTTTAAAGCCGAGAACATAATTATCTTCTACCAACTCATCATTGTTAAAGATAAATTGAGAACAAATTGATTCGCAATCGTCCTCATCGAGTTTTTTACTAGTCTTGAGTAAAAGGTCGCCTTCATAGATAAAATTCCCTTTCATAGGAACGATATAAATCTTCACATCATTCTCTTTGGCCAACTTCAGAAAGGGTTTTATGTTTAAATCCCGAAGATATCCTGATTTGCCCGAACGGATTTCGTCCCAATGGGAAGAGTCCTTAAAATCGTTATATTTAATTGAAGTCGTATCTTCTTTTTCTACCAATTCTTCTAACCTCTCTTCCACATTAAGATAGATACGTTCCATAATATTATCTACCTGTATTTCTTGTGAGATAGAATGGATAAAGTAAATGAACATACCTAGGCAAATAATCATGCCCATAATCGCAAGTATTACAGAAAACCCTGGAAGTTGATATTTATCGCCGGTCGGTTCAATATTAACCAAGGTAAAAATGAAATAAAGCAAACTTGCATTATAAACTCCGAGAATGAATTGATGTCTTCGGTTGGATATAATCCCCGGCAGAACCCTAGGCGAGAAGTTACTTGAGGCATTGTTAAGCAATATCATAACCATAGAAAAACTAAATACCATAATGGATACAAGACCACCTATAAAAGTAGCTAATATCAGCCTCGCGGTTGCAATGTCGTCGATGACAAATAGCGGAAAATTGTCGACCAGATAGGAAGAAATACCTTGGTTCTCCGCATAGTACATTATGAATGCGAAGATGAGTCCCCAAATACTGATTAGTGTGGGATAGAAAGCAATCTTACCTTGTAATCTCGAGAAATATTTTAGTAGCTTATAGTATAATTCTTTCATATTTTCTTCAAGATTCTTTCATTGTTAGGCATTTAGAAATTTGCCCCGAAACCAACCGAAAACCTTACGCCTTCGTCCCCGGTAAACACATTAACACGTCCTTGCAGCAAATGCGCGGCAGTAATCCAAAGCCCCCCACCATAATCTGAATGCCAGACTTTAGAATTAAAGTCGCGTACCCAGACGCGTCCCAAATCTGCCCCGCCATATATTCCGATTTGCAGTGGTAAAGTTTTGGTCTTAATCGTATTAAAAACATATCTAACATCCGCTCCGCCGGCCAAGGACGTTTTACCGGTGAACCTTTCATTTCTATAACCTCTTAAGCCATTATCGCCTCCAATATTTGCCGCTTGGTAAAATTCATAATTATTTCCGAACCTTTGTTTATAAAAAACATTCGTTCTTAAAACCAACTTTTTGTCTAGAGTAAGTGCATTATAAAAGGTGATATCAGAATCTATAAATGCATAGACATCTTGGGCTTGTTCTAAATTTGTTCTACCACCAATTGCCAAGTTAAAGTCCATTCCTTGGGTTGTATTATTCTCGCTATCGGCACTGTGATAATTATAGGCAGCTTCAACCGCCCCAAAATATTTCCTTTGGTAAAATTCAGCAAACTCCGCGGAAACGTAATCATTAATAAATTTTCCCGGATCATCATCGACCTGAATTCCATCAAAAATCGTCCTAAAACTGTAACTACTACCAAAATCAGCTTTCTTGAGAACTCCCGCAGAAGCAGTAGCATAACTAATATTCACCCTATTAAAATCAAAGTCTTTTTCCTCATCAAAATTTGGAGTCTCATTACCATATCCGAAGAAGTTTTCGGCATAATCCTGACTTGTAAATCTTGCTTGTAACTCTAAATTCCAGTCATTAAAGATGTTCGCAAATTCTCCATTATAATGAACATCTATTCCACCGGTCGCAAAAGCATAAGTTGCATCGATAACATGGAGCTGTGAGAAAGGATTTCTTTGAAAACCATCTCGTCTTTTTGACACCTGTAATCCTAAATAGACCCCATCGTCTGGATTGTAACCGGCGTTAGGACTCAATCCACCTTTTTTCTGAATATTCTTTGTGAAGTCGAATATATTAAGATTATATACATCGGTTCTTTTAATCTGACCGCCATTATTCACTTCAACAAAATTCTCTTTCGATTCGTGGTCATAGACTTTAATCCTTCTACCGTTTTTAAGTCGATAGGTATCATTGCCAAGTCCTCCGATAAGTCTGGTGTATATTAAATTATTGGCTTTACCATCGACCACAAAGATGTCGTCATCATCCAGACCGTATATCCATAGATCCCTGGTTAAATTGCGGTCTAAAGTTCTATCAACAATAACTTCACCTTTTTCGCCGTCTTTGATCCTAGAGATTTTTACATTGGTATGCTCGTCACCTACACGTGTAACTTCGATATAATCGTCCTTGTCCGTTCCGGTGAGGATAACCAACGAACTTAAATATTTGTAATATCTAGTGGCGATATCGACCATATTAGCTCTTCTACCCTTCAATTTTTCCTTGATTTCTTCAAGGTTTTTATCTTGAACCTCTTTAGGAATATTAGCAAAAGCTTTCTCAATTACTTCATCCGTAATATTTTCAGTAAGATATTTTGCCTGCTCTAACCAAGTATCAATTTGGGCTTGCTGAATCAAAATTCTATCGAGCTTAACTCCAGCAGCATTAATCCATTGCACATCCGATAATTCTGCATCGTAAACTTGAAGCTGTTTAGTAGAACCAGAAATAGCTCGCATTAAGTCTAACAACGCTCCATCAAAGTTTGAAAAAACTTGGTCTCTATCCCTTGGTATTGGGCGGTAAAGTTTGTCGCCGTTTGGTTGATCAAACTGTGCCCACCGCCACTGATCGGCGTGCCTGTCCCAATCACCCACTAACATATCAAAAAGCCTTGCTCTTACGTATGCTTCTTCGTCAATCTTGTATTTTTCATCTTCTCGTACCTTTTCAATAATATCGTAAGTACTTTCAATATCGTCTGCGAATCCAAAGGTCTTTTCGTCTGTATAATTATCTTCAGGCCGTTCTTCAATCATATAAAGTTCATCTCCAAAATCGCTATTATATTCACCCAAATAAGGATGTTTAGGAACATAATAAAGTTTAGGATGGGTGCTATATAAACCAGCGGCATCAGACAATGCTGGGATTGTTAAAAAAGCATAAGGATGCGCAGCGGTATAGAAATCTAAGATTAAGTCCTCAATTGCGGTTTGTTCAAACGCATCTTCAACATAATTTTCCTTGAATAAAACCGTCTGTATATATTGGGTCGCGCTTTTTCTAAGTGCACGCATATTAAGTTCCCGACCATCTTTTCTTTTAAGTCGTAGGGAACGTGTTTGATGGCCACCACCTTGTTTAACGATTTCTACCCCACCATAAAGGGTGTCTAAGGTCGCAACCGGGACAGTAATCTTGGTTCCGTAGATTTCACGATAACGATCTCCTAAAACGGATTCGTAGAAATTAGAAACATCGGTTTCTTGTTTGGTATAAATTGAAGCTTCGACCTTATTTGGAAATGTTGTTGGCAGATTAGAGTAATCGAATCCTACCTTTGGCGGATAGGCCTCTTTTTGAAATAAAAAGACAGGATCTCCATTATCGTTACCATAAACACTTACCCAACTACTACCATCCTTAAAAACCGTAAACTCCGCGAAGCCTTCTTCTCCCGAAGTAAATTGACCATTTTTTTTGAGAGAAGCTGCAGAACTTTTTGATCCAGAACCTGAAACAATTTGTTTTAATCCTTCTTCTGATTCTATATATTGTAGAGTGTGTTCATGACCGGAAACAAATATTAAATTTCCGTTATCTATGGCCAGGGTTTTTATACGCTTCATAAGACTGTTATAGCGTTCATTATAACGATCTTGAATTGAAACACCTCCTTGGGTCCTTACTTGCATTACCAAAGAAGCCAAACCAGGCATTGGTATTTTCTTCTGAATGGGATACAAATGCTTGTCTATAGAAAACTCCCCACCATGATTACCATTTGTAAACATTGGATGGTGCATTGCAAAAACAATGGTCTTTTTTCTAGCATCCTTCATCTCTCCTTCTAATTCTTCTAAGAAACGTTCGCGCGTCTTAATCTCGCAGTTATCGTTTATAGTGGGATGATGATTCCAGTTCTCTAAATACCATTGTGAATCTATTACTATCAACTGAATAGAATCACTAACCGAAATACTTTCTAACGGACAGCCATTTTGGGGTAAAAACGAATCTTTTCCTAAAGCTTTTTCAACGTATTGTTCTTCCCTTTTTAAACCAACGATCCCTTGGGAATACCAATCGTGATTTCCTGGAATAAATAACGATCTACCCTTGAATTCCTTTACCGAATTTATTTGGGCATCCATACTATTATTCGCATAAGGACGAGCGGCACTAGTAGAATCTGGCATGCCTACGGGATAAATATTGTCTCCTAAGAAGAGAGCATAATCGCGTTCTGTGTTCTTCTCTTCTATATGCTGTTTAAAGGCTGTAATCGCATTAGACATGGCGTTAAGAGGCGAAATTCCTGCATCACCAATGAGATAGAACCGTCGGTCTACTTCTTTATCAGGCATCGTTTCAGCCTTATATTGTTCATTTTTATACTGGGATTTACGGGTTGCGCAAGAAGCCAAGATTAATAATATCAAAGCGCAAGAAATGTAGTAGTAACTGTTAGTCATCTGATTTTCTTTTTCGGGCTCGGCAAATATAATTTTTATATCTCTACTTTAATAATGGATTAAATCGCAACCAACTTAAATCTTCTCCCATAGACTATCTGTAAAATAGTGTTTGCAATCCAGGAAACTTTCGTTGACTTTAAAACCAGACGAATTTGCCAGATTAGTAATTTCTTCTGTATTATACTTTTTGGATAGTTCGGTCCAGATAATCTCGTTTCTCTTAAAATCAACTTTAATATCAAGTTTTTTAAGATTTACTTTTTGATCTTTTAAACTTACCAGATAGCTCTTTACTTCTCCATTAAGTGGGTTGTAATGACAATAGAAATCAAAATCGTCGATTTTGAAATCGGCCCCGATTTCGCGGTTGATTCTTATAAGCAGATTTAGGTTGAATTTTTTAGTAATTCCACTCGCATCAGAATAGGCTTGGTGTATGATATTGGGATTCTTTTTAAGATCGATGCCAATCAACATTTTATCTCCTTTACTTATGTTCTTGGCAAAAAGTTTTAGCAAATCAATCGCGGCAGTTTCAGAATAATTCCCAATATTACTTCCCAGGAACAAGAGCAGATTTGGTTGCGAACCATGTTTAATTTCTTCAAGAATGCTAAAATAATCCCCAACTTTGGGTTCAACTTTTAAGTTTGGTAATCTTTCGTTAAGTTTTTCTGATAGAATCTTTAACGCTTCCGCCGAAATATCGATTGGCATATAAGTGAAATCTACTTTTCTGGAACTTAAATACTCTAGTAACTTAAATGTCTTAAAACCATCACCTGCACCGAGTTCTATGATATTAAATGGTTCTTTAAAACCTACCGATTCTATGATTTTTTGGGATTGCATCGATAAAATCTCGAATTCGCTGTCGGTTAAGTAATATTCCGGCATTTGCATGATTTCTTGAAAAATCCTGCTCCCATTATCGTCGTAGAAATATTTTGATTGCAAAAATTTAGGTTTTGAAATAAGGCCCTTTTTTACATCGTCATAAAATGTGTCCTTCATGCTATTTTGCTAATCTTATGCCTGAGAACATCCATCTCATATCTGGTTGAAAAAAGTTTCTGTAAGTATGTCTCTCGTGACCTTTTGGAGTAGTGATTGCCGAACCTCTCAAAACCATTTGATTGATCATGAATTTGCCATTGTATTCACCAAGAGCGCCATCTGCCGTTTTAAAATTTGGATAAGGTAGATACGCACTGTTGGTCCATTCCCACAATTGTCCCCAATCAATTTTTGTTGAAGCTACCTCCCATTCAAATTCAGTCGGAATTCTCATCTTTTTCCATTCGGCGAATGCGTACGCTTCATAAAAACTAATATGCGAAACGGCTTGATTTGGGATTACTTCAACCAGATCGCTATAATCATAGAAAAACCAACTTCCTTGATTTTTATGCCAATACATCGGTGCCTTAATTTGGTTAGAATTGATCCATTCCCAACCATCGGCATGCCACAGATTAAAATTCTCGTAACCGCCATCTTCAATGAATTCGAGATATTCTTTATTGGTGACCAAAGTTTTTCTGATGTTGAAATCATTCAAATAAACCTTATGCTTTCCGTGTTCATTATCGAATGAAAAGCCCTCCGATTTATGGCCAATCTCATATACACCTTCATCAAATTGAATAAATTCTTCTGAAGAATTAATCTCTTCCAACTCAAAGGTCGTTTCGTATTTGGGAAAGGTTGGTTGATTACCAAGAATATATTTAATATCGTAGGCCAAAAGTTCTTGGTGCTGCTGTTCGTGATTAATTCCGATTTCAACAATATTTAGAACCTCGTCATTGTCAGTTTCAAAAATAAGTTTCTCGATGTTTGCAGTAATTGCGGCGCGATAAGAAAATACCTCATCTACCGACGGGCGGGTCATATTTCCTCGATTAGGCCTTAAAACACGCGCGCCAATATTATTATAGTAACTGTTGAACAAATAAGAAAAATCCTGATCGTACTCCTTATAGTTTTCTATAAACTCATGGAGAACAAACTGCTCAAAAAACCAAGTAGAATGGGCCAAATGCCATTTTGGTGGAGATACAAAATCTACCGGCTGAACCGAATAGTCTTCGTTTTTTAGAGATATGCAAAGATCTTCAGTATGTTTCCTCGTGCTTTTAAATGAAATAAGCAGCTCTTCCTTAGTCAAAATCGTATACTTTTTAATCGTCTATAATTTCAGTTTCAAAATGAACTTTATTCGCTAAAGTCTTGTGAACGGGACATTTTGAAGCAATTTCTTTTAATTTCTCCTTTTGGGAGGAATCTAAATTACCTATAAATTTTAGTTTTTTCAGAATAAAGTCTAGCTGTATCGGGGCTTCCAACTCTAGCATAAGGTCATCGCTGTGCTTTTTGGAATAGGAGACATAAACAAAAATTTCTTTTAGATCCCATTTCTTTCTTTCTGCATATATCTTTATGGTCATGGCAGTGCAGGCGGCAAGTCCGCCGCTAAGATAATCGTAAGGAGTAGGCCCAAAATCATCTCCTCCAAAACTTTCTGGCTCATCGACAATAAAATGGTGTCTTTTGGTCTGAATGTCAGTCGTAAACAAATCTTCTTCAAGGTTTAAATGGGCAACCAACTGCTCACCATCTGGATCAAGCATGCTATTTTCCATTGGGCCAATATATCTATGTGCCCAGGTGCCGATAATGTTACCAACATACAGACTGTCCTTAGAATTAGACAGCAAATGATCCGCATTATCTAAGGTTATAAAACTTTTTGGATGATGGGCGGTGAGATACAACTTCTCTGCATTCTCGATGCCCACAATTTTGTCGAAAGGCGAATGCATGATAAGTATTGGTTTGCGCATTTTACTAACTACCTCAGGCAAATCTATTTTATCAAAATCATCGATAAATTCCCTATCGATTATAAAAGGTCGGCCACCAATATTTACTTGGGTTTCGCCCTGATTTAAGATCTCTTCAATTTTATGTGAAAAATGATGCTTTACATGATCAATCTCGGACGGCGCGCCAACTGTTGCCACAGCAACAATATTTTCTAATTGTGCGGCGGCTACCAAAACTGCGGCGCCTCCTAAGGAATGACCAACCAATAATTTTGGAGCTTCATAATGTTCGGTCAGAAAATCATTGACCGCGATAAGATCACTAACGTTTCCAGAAAAATGGCTTTCTATAAACTCACCTTCACTATTTCCTAAACCCGTAAAATCGAATCGCACCACACCAAATCCATGGGTCGTGAGCGACCTACTTATATGCTTAACCGCTCCAAGAGTACTACTACAGGTAAAACAATGCGCAAAAACCGCATAATGGTTTGGCCTTTGATTAGCTGGCAATTCTAGATGCGCATTTAAAAAATAGCCTTTGCTATTCTTGATTCTTAGTTTTTCACTTTTCAAAATACTAGTCTTTAGTTTGTAATATCGATTGTGGGAGCTTTTCTGAATCTACGAATTTTGAAAATTCCCTGATCAATAATTTCAACTTTGGTTGAATATAGGTTTGGCAGAAAGGTTTATCCGGATTTTTATAAAAATAATCCAATATCTCTTCCCGCGATGACTCGAAAGATTTAAATGGTAGTATAGTGGTTATGATCTCATCTTTAACTATCAATTGAAGCCTTTGCAAAATGCCTTCAACTTCAGGCTTTTGGTCATAATAAAAGTAATAAATAGCGGAGCGGTACTTTTCTCGCATCGAATGCTCAGAAGAAGATTTATGGGTTAGAAGATGGATTTTAATCAACACCTCTAAAGGAATAATCGCTTGATCATAGTCTATAATAATCCCTTCAGAAAGATAATCATTTGGTTTTGTAGAAGCTATATAGCCTTGTTTTACTTCCTCCACACCCATTAAACTTTTAAAAACCGCTTCGGTGCACCAATGACAGCCGCCGCCCAAGCCGATTCTAATTAGTTTATTTTTCATCTTGAAGAAGTTGAAAGCCGTTTATAAATTCTAGAACTTTTTCTTTGGGCATTTCACAAGGTTTTAGCTGAATTCCTTTCTCCAAAAGATATAGATTAAAGCTAATAAAATCTTTCCCCGAAAGTTCTTGGGCAAACACTTTTAAGCTCTTTCCCATATTAAATTCTTTCTTGGTGACCGAGTATTTTTTATTTTGAAAACTAACTTCAGAATAACCAATGGGGAATAATACAAGTCTTTCTAGCATAGATTTATGAACTACACGAAAGCATTGAGCAGCCTACCTTATTCCGCGCCCATTCTGGTCTTTTTGAGAACCATTTTTGGTTTTCTGGTTGTTCATCATAAGGTCTTTTTAGAAGCAGATATAATTCATCTAATAAATCATAATTTCCTTTTTCGGCTTGGTCTATGGCCAATTGCGCCATATAATTTCGCAATACATATTTAGGATTCACCGAATCCATTAACTGCTTTCTTGCTTGGGTTGAAGATTTTTCTAAGCTTAAACGGCCTTCATAATCCGCGAACCATTCATTCCACTTAGATTTAAAATTGTCTGTTAAAGCTTCCGCATTGTAAAATGATTCTTTTATTATTCCAAGCCCATCGGAACTTTCAACAGAAAAATCACTCAACTTCCTAAAAAATATGGTCATATCGGTTTCTGCCAATTGCAAGTTTTCTTCAAGTTTATTAATCAGAACTTTATCTGAATCTAAAGTCTCCATCAATCCTAATTTCGAACGCATCATTTCTAATGAACGCTTTTCAAATTCAGAATTAAAACCGTTCAAAATCTTTTGCAAAGGTTCAACTTCTTCAATCAACGGAAAAAGCGCGTTCGCGAGTTGATATAAATTCCAAAGACAAATGTTAGGCTGGTTGCCGTAGCGATATCTCTTAAATTGACGGTCGGTAGTATTTGGCGTCCAACCATAGTCAAAACCTTCTAACCAACCATAAGGACCATAGTCTATGGTAAGGCCTAAAATTGACATATTATCGGTGTTCATAACGCCATGCACAAAACCGACCCTTTGCCAATTAACCACCATTTCTAAGGTTGACTCACAAACTTCCTCAAAAAAAGCTAAATAGGTTTCTTTTGAAGGATTTCCGAGATGGGAAAAATGATTTTTTAGGGTGAAGTCTACCAACAACTTCAAATTCTTATAATCCTTTCTGGAAGCAAAAAGTTCGTAGTTCCCGAATCTTAAAAATGAAGGCGCCACCCGGCACACTATTGCCCCTTTTTCTAGCTCGGGATTGCCATCGTACATCACATCGCGTAACACCTTATCGCCAGTAGTTACTAAGGACAAGGCTCTAGTCGTAGCAATCCCAAGATGAAACATCGCTTCACTACATAAATATTCGCGAATACTTGATCTGAGAACCGCCAGCCCATCCGCAGTCCTAGAAAATGGCGTTTCACCCGCACCTTTTAACTGCAAAACCCAGGACTTATCATCATGGATTATTTCACCCAGATTAATAGCCCGACCATCGCCAAGCTGACCGGCCCAATTTCCGAACTGATGGCCGGCATAAGCCATGGAATAAGGTTTGGAATTAGTCGCAATACGATTCCCTGCAACTATATCCAGAAATTCTTTTGAGCTAGTCTCTTCTTCAGAAATACCAAGTTCTTGTCTAAAATCTGAAACGTGAATAAGCTCAGGGTTGGAAGGATTCTTTGGCTCAACAAACGAAAAATGCGCATTTTCTACACTTCGCCTGCTGTTAACCTGATTAGCATCGGCAACCAACTCTTCAATAAAATGTTGTTTTTTTGAAAATTTCAAATTCTATGAGGCTTTCAATTTATCGGAATATAATTTCCTTAGTTTGGAAAGTTTCGGGTCTATTACAAAAGTGCAATACCCTTGACTTTTATTATTGTTATAATAGTTTTGGTGATAATCTTCAGCTTCATAAAATATATCCAAAGGGCTAATTTCCGTAACTACCTTGTCGTCGTAGTAATTTGCCATATCTGCTACAACTTTTTCCGCAATTTCCTTCTGCTCATTATCATGATAATAAATAACAGAACGATATTGGGTACCACGGTCTGCCCCTTGACGATTTAAGGTAGTTGGGTCATGGGTGGTCATAAACATGGTAAGTATGTCTTGATAGGAAACAATTTTCGGATCAAAATAAATTTGAATCACCTCCGCATGACCAGTCAAACCCGAACATATTTCGCGGTAAGTTGGTTTTCCAGGAGCATTGCCTCCAGAATAGCCAGAAACCACTTTTTCTACGCCCTTAATCCTTTGGACAACTGCTTCGGTACACCAAAAACACCCTCCACCTAAGGTAGCAATCTGCAAATTGTCGTTCATTATACTTTTTCGGTTTGCATTTGTAATGACTCTGAGTTCACGCAATATCTAAGTCCGCTTGGTTCTGGCCCATCAGGAAAGACGTGACCTAAATGAGCGTCGCAGGCATTACAAAGAATTTCTACCCTGATCATACCCATAGTACTGTCCTTAGTATATTTTACGGCGTTCTCTTTAATTGGTTGAGTAAAACTTGGCCAACCAGAACTCGATTTAAATTTTATGGTAGAACCAAAAAGAGGAGTATTACAACAGATGCAATTATAGACGCCCTCATCATATCTAGAACATAGCTCACCAGAATGTGGGGCTTCAGTACCTTTTTTTCTGGTAATCCTATATTGCTCTCGGGTTAATTGTTGTTTCCATTCTTCATCGGTCTTTTCAAGTTGCTTATCTGGCTCTGGATTTCCCTTGGTGGCAAATCGCATTATATCATTCCAATTTATCATCTGTGTTTTTCTTTTAAATTCAACTAAAAAGTAGTCGCTATTAGTTATTATAAATTACAAAAACAAAATCTTCTGGGTTATCAATATTCAATTAATTTTCGGTAATTTGTTATGTTTAACGATAATTAAATATCATGTCTGACCTTATAGAAAAAACAGATAAATACGTTTTTGATCTATTTAAAGATTCTCTTCCAAATTCCTTTATATATCACAATTATACCCATACCAAACGTGTTTTAAAAAGCACGAACGAAATCATACAAAATGCCGATTTAAACGAAAAGGAAGAATTGATTTTAAGGCTTTCAGCTTTATTGCACGACACTGGTTATACCAAGAAAAGGGAAGGCCACGAAGAAGAAAGTGTACATCTTGCAACTGAGTTTTTAAAAGGTGAAAAGGTCGAGGAAGACATTATCGAAGGCGTTAGAAAGTGTATAATGGCCACCAAATTTAAGGATTCGCCTCACTCTAAACTTGAAGAAATTATCAGGGATGCGGATGCTTCTCATTTTGGAAAAGATTATTTCTCTGAAGCCAGCGAGTTTTTAAGGAAGGAATTAGAGATACAGGATGTGGTAACCTATGATTCTGAAGAATGGTTAGACGAAAACATTAGGGTATTGTCCAAAAGTCATCAATTTTATACCGATTACGCTTTAAAAAACTGGCAAAAGCAGAAAGAAGATAATCTTGCCAAGCTAATCAAGAAGAAAAAGAAGGCCAAAAAGAAAAAGAAAAAAGAGAAAATGAAGGCTAAATTTAAGGCCGACGCAAAGAATGAAAGTCCAGAGAGAGGCATACAAACGTTTTATAGAGTTGCTTTAAGAAACCACATAAAACTGAGCGATATTGCCGATACCAAGGCAAACATTCTGCTTTCAGTAAATGCTATTATAATTTCCTTGGTCTTATCTAATATTTTATCAAAATTAGATAATCCATCTAATGACTATATGATTTGGCCAACCATCATCTTTACCTTATTCTGTGTGGCTTCTATGATTTTATCGGTAGTCGCTACTAGACCAAATATTACGAGAGGAGAATTCACCAAAGAGGATGTAGAGAACAAAGAAGTGAATCTTACGTTCTTCGGAAACTTCCACAAAATGGAGCTCAAGGAATACCAATGGGCCATTACCGAACTCTTAAAGGACAAAGAGTACGTTTATAGTTCGCTAACCAAAGATTTGTACTTTTTAGGAGTGGTATTAGATAGAAAATATCGCATCCTAAGATTAACTTACAACGTCTTTATGGTGGGTATTATACTTTCCGTAATCGCTTATGGAGTTGCATTAAAACTTCATGACCGAGGAGTTCCTTTAGAAATAGGACAATAATAAAATCAGTCTTTTAAACTGTCCATTAAGTCATCGTAAGTGTAGAATTCTTTTTCGTCGTTTTTATGATAAAGAATGCTTACTAAAATGGCTTTAAGTCCGGTTACACTTTGCAGGTCTTGCACCTCAACTATATTTACATCAGTATCGAGGATTTTCTTGGATTGAAGGAAATCAATATATCCTAAATATTCGGTCTCATCGGTTGCTTGTGAATAAACAATACAGATTTTTCCTTTCTGGGTAATTCTCTTGTTGCTGCCTTTTATAAAAGCTTTGTCTACCCTTTTCTTTACTACTTCGTAGCGTGCGTTATAAGTTCCGTCAACATCAAACTTCTTCTCATCCATTCTAAAACGGATGGTTAGAGGTTGGTTGAAGACTAAAATCATTGACGCCAAATCGAGTGAGATAGGATATTCGTGCTGTTTATTATAAAATTCGTTTTCCATTTCGCACATAACCTGTAGCTGCCATAACCTAAGATTATAAAGGAAAACCGGATTAAAATTTCCTTCGGGCGAGATATTCTTACCGATATAGATGTTGTGCTCAACACCATCCGTTTTATATCTTTCAAAATAATGAGGATAATAGGCTTGCGCGACCAATTGTTCATTGTCAATATAGGTAGACATATTTTTATTGATCAGCGCAACTGTATCATCATAATTTTTTCGGTAGAAATAAATAAGGTTTAAATCGTTGTCGATCTTATTGAAGTAATCTTCAATTTCTTCAGCAACATTAGGATGTTTTTCTGCCTGAAATTTTAGGATTGGATTAACCTCGTCTAGAAGAAAATCAAAAATCTGCTGTTCGCTATCTACCCGGAATTCTTCAGTTATCTCTTCTTGGTATTTTGTAATTTGATATGAAATCTGCTTATAATAAGGAAGAACTTCATTTTTTATAATTATTTTGAAAATTTTGTTGAGCATATTCAGCTGCATCAACAAGTCCTTCTTAGTGGCAAGATTTCTGGCGTCCGAAGACCCTTGTACATCAATCTGTCCGTACAAAGGATAGACTCCTTCAATTTTAATCTCATCAAATTGAGGTTTCTGCCCTCCCTGATACCCTTCTTGAATAAACTTTAAAGCTGCCTTTTCAAACTTCCATTTTACACTGCTATGAATAGACGTACATTCTTGCTGTATGACTGCTTCAACTAAATTCTCTTGCTCCCTTTTAGAACGCTCTACTGACGAAACAATAAATGGCATCACATCTTTTAGCCGGTTCGCATTAACGCTATTTAATAATTTTGGGGTTTTAGAAACGAGTTCTAATACGCCAAGCAATTCATCTTCATTCGCAATCGGGGCCAAGATTGAACTCTTATAACCCTGTTCCTTTAACGTTCTATACTGCGGAGATTTTCCTTTAGACAGTTCATAAAACTTGTCCACATCAGAAATCGCATAAAATTCTTTTTTATTGATGAGAAGGTCAAAGGACCGTTCACACAAAGCATCATAGCATTTCTTGTGGTCCTCATTGTTTAGTAAAAAGCTGTGCATGCTTTCACCATAAACCCTCATAAAGGTGTTTTGATCTTTGTTATAAAAAGAATAGCCAACTTCTATATCCGTAAAGCCAAACAATGACTTAAACACCTCCCTAAAATTATTTATAAAATCCTTATTCCTATTCTTTCCGTCAGAAATTAAGCTAGTCTTAATATTACTTATCGATTGATCTTCCGTAACGTCTACCAAACTGGCTAGGATAAAACCCTTGAATAGGTAACTTCTTGGCGGGATTTTTTTCTTCCATAGCGCTATGTCATTAAAATTATCTAGTAGTTCTAAATAATCTTCTTCGAATAGATTTGGTGCTTCTTTGGTCGCTTCTACTTCTACAAAATCGCCGTTGTATAAAATTTTATAATGTCTTATGACACCTGATTCGTCAGGGATTTCATAAAAAAATGGACGCCTATATTTTATATCGAAACCGTAGACCATCTTTAAAATAACAGTACAGGCCATGATGTAATACTCATCATCCGACAAGCTTTCAACCTTAAGCTGAAAATCCTCCCCAGCGACAGAAACAATCTTATCTAAACGGCTAGATGAATGAAATATAAAATTTTGAAATGGAAGCGTGGCAATCTTTATTTCATTATTGGTTAATGGTCCACTAAAGAGATCCTTAAGAAGAATAGCAATGGTAGATTTATGTGATTTGATGAGTTCAATATCGCCAGAGCCTTCGCGCAGAACCGGATACGGTTTCTGAGCATCTAGGATTTGCTTCGCATTTTCGACCTCCCAAGTAACTTCGCTATTTAGTTTCTCTTCATAATGATTGAGCAACTTATTAAAGCTAATGTTAAGCTGAAATGGTGATTCTCTATCGTGAATTAAATCTGTCATAATCTCGTATACAAACATACGAAAAACCGTTTGTATTGATTTTTAATTCGGGTTAATGAGAAAATGTTTTTGGTTCAAACTTTATCTTTTTCTATATTTAACACACTAGCAACCAATAAATAAGAAACTCATGTTATCTAAAACTACCTTAATTTCCGCGGTCATCACAGCTCTTTGGGCATTTTTTGGAGGCTATCTACTCTGGGGCGTATTAACAGCAGATTATTTTGAATCTCACGTTCTTGTTCAAGATTTAACACGTGCGGAACCTGACTTCATCCATCTTTCTTTGGGTTGTCTCTTTATTGGGATTGCATTTTCGGTTATCTATAGCAAGTGGGCCAACCGAATCTATTCCATTGGGAGCGGTGTGATTTTTGGTCTATGGATTGGGATTTTGACCGGGTTTGGTGAAGGGCTCGTAGATTATTCTACCTCTAATTTTTTAGACATTTCTGCCACTTTGGTAAATGGACTGCTCTATATTATCTTTTACGTAATCATGGGAATGTTAGCGAGTCTAATATATTCCAAATGGACCAAATAACTTTACGTCTCTGCTCTGATGCATTTATAACGTTCAAAAAATTCCAAATTCCAAGCAAAAACAGAGCTCGCAATTTGGAACTTAATTGTTATCATTAATGCAATTTCTAGCCTATCGTATCTATTATTATTTGGTAAATATTCTATATTCCCATGGACCTAAACCCAATTTGGTTTTATTGAGCTCCACCGATTTTCCGCCCATATAATCCTGCATCTGTCCTTTAAAATCATATTGAACCGTTTGTGGAGTCGCCGAAAAATTTCCTACGAAAATAACCTCATCCCCAGCTTTAGAACGCTTAAACATGAGAATATTTTCATTTCCAGAATTCATGCTTTCATAATCGGCAGCATCTTTTCCCCCATTTAAGGCAGCATGATTATTCTTTAATTGCCCAAGTTTTTTCAAGGTATTATAATACTCGCCCTTGGTTTTTGGAATTGAATCTTTCTCAAAAAACTTTAAACGCTTATCCAAATCGTATTCTTGTCCGCTATAGATTAACGGCATTCCTGGCATCACATAAGTTAGAGCAGTAAAGATTTCTTTATTATTTGGCATTCTTTCTTTTAAGGTTCCGCTCCAAGAGTTTTCGTCATGGTTGGTAACAAAATTCATGTTGATGTCATCATCTTCTAAAATAGAATCATTTTTCTTGATATAATCTTCAAAATCCTTGACTTTCATCGTTCTTTTGGCCATTTCATTTAGAATATGGTGCGCGTGCCAGCCATATTCCATATCGAAAGCATTCTTCAACAAATCTGGTTGTTCTGCTTCGGCAAGCATAAAGATTTCTGGCTTTTCTTTTTTGATTTCCTCCCTTACTTTCTCGAAGAACTCTACCGGAACTTTATGTGCAACATCCATTCTGAAACCATCGATATCAGTAGTTTCTACCCAATATAAAAGGTCTTTTATCATTTCTTCCCTCATCTTAGGATTATCGTAATTTAGGTCCGCAGTATCTGTCCATCCCCAAGATTCCCCAGTATCAGGATTAATAGGATCGATAATTTCACCCTTTTCGTTTTGAGTGTAAAAATCTGGATGCTCGGTAATCCATGGGTGATCCCAACCGGTATGATTCGGTACCCAGTCTAGGATTACATACATTCCATTATCGTGGGAGGTATTTACCAATTCTTCAAAATCTTCGAGAGTTCCGAATTCTTTATTGACTGCCTTATAATCTGAAACTGAATAATAACTTCCCAAATATTTCTTTCTTTCGGTTTCATCTTCAATTTCGGAAGTAAACTTATCGCCAGTCGCCTTTCTTTTAATTTCCGAAATTGGATTTATTGGCATGACCCAAATAATTTTCACCCCTAACTCCTTCAACTGCGGAATATCTTCAGTAAAGGCATCAAACGTTCCTTCAGGAGAATATTGTCTTATGTTGGCCTCGTAAATGACTGCTGTTTCTAAAATATCGTCTGTTAAAGGTGTGTAAGACGCAGTTTCCTCATCTACGACAACCTCTTGTTGCTTCGATTCTTGCTTACAAGCGACAAACGTTAAAAGTGCAAGTAAGACAGTTAATAATTGTTTCATATTTATTGAATTTTTAAGATGAATGATTCTAGCGGATTTAAATGAATTTGACATGTCGCTTCACCATTTAGAATATTTAAATCTGTTTTAAAATTGTGATATAATTGATCTTCCAATTTGTATTGGCCGTCCTTTAAATTAAGTTGGTTAAGGATTTCTTGCGGAAATTGCAATTGAAAGGTATAAACATTATTTGAATCAAAATTGGAAACAACAATAATTTTTTCATCGTTATTGTAACGTACAAAAGAGAATACTTTATCCGTATAATTTATAGTGTTCTCTCGATTATATGCATGAATGTCTCCGTACTCACCCATTAGCGCACTGCTATTGATGGTGTAATTTAAAAGTCGTTTGTAAAAATCGCGAAGTTCTAGAGTTTGGGCAGAAGACTGACCACCATCAAATTTTTTATTGTTTACCCAACGCTGTAAATAAGGAACCCCGATATAATCAAAAATAGAGGTTCGCGAAGGTTTACCAAACCCGGCATTTTCTGCGCCCGGTTCGCCAAGTTCTTGTCCAAAATAAACCATCGTGGGCGCACTACTCATGGTAGTAGAAACCACCATTGCAGGCTTGCCTTTTAATGCATTACCAGCAAACTCTGGGCTCGCGATTCTTTGTTCATCATGATTCTCAAGAAAATGCAACATATGGTGCTCTATATCTTTTAAATCATTCTGGATTCCCGGCAAGTAATCGGTTCTTCCGTGGCCTTGCATAATGTGCTTAATCGTATCGTACAGCTGCACCTTGTCGTACAGATAATCCATTTTGCCAAGTTTTATATAATCTCGGTACAATCCTGGATTATAAACTTCAGCTAAAAGAAATGCTTCAGGATTCTTCATCTTAATGGAAGAATTAAGGTAGCTCCAAAATTCCACAGGCACCATTTCTGCCATATCGTATCTAAAACCATCAACCCCAAAATCTAGCCAATAAAACGCGATATCCTTAAATTTTATCCAAGAATCAGGAATCTTCTTTCCTTTCCAAAAATTGAAATGTTCTTTATAATCCTTGACTCTAAAATCGCTTGGTAATTCGGCAAAATCCTTTTTACCTTCTATTGAAACTCCATAATTGATTTTTACGGTTTCGTACCAATCATTAAAATCCGGTCTAGACAAGCGAGAACCATTACCGGTCCATTTTGCAGGAACTTCGATAAATTTCCCGTCGACCATAGGATGCTTCTCCCCTCCTAAAGGTTTATATCCATTTTTACTATACGGCACATTAAAGGGCTGGCCAGGGTTATAGTAAAAATTATTGTTCGGTTTGTAAGTTACAGTAGTATCGTCCTTGGCTCCAAAATCAACAATTCCTTTTGGATTGGTGATACCATCGTAATTTCTTGCAACGTGATTTGGAACGATATCGATAATAACTTTAAGGCCATTTTGATGTGAACGTTCAATCAAGCTCTTAAATTCCTCCAATCGGTTAGCTGGATTTTCGGCAAGGTCCGGATTAACGTTATAGTAATCTTTTACTGCATATGGAGAACCAGCTCTTCCTTTAACGACATCTGGATCATCATGAGAAATCCCGTATTGTGAATAATCCCTTATTAGGGCATGATGTGGAACTCCGGTGTACCAAATATAGGTAACCCCTAAATCTTTAATCTCTTGTAACGCTTTGTCGGTAAAGTCATTAAATTTCCCAACGCCATTTTCTTCTATGGTTCCCCAAGGCTTGTTGGTTGTATTGGTATTCCCAAATAATCGGGTGAAAACTTGATAGACGACTTGTTTTTTTTCTGAATAGTTTTTGACCATGCGATGTTCTTGCGGTTCGGTAGTTGGTTTTGATTTACAGCTCACAAAAATAAGAGCAATTGAAAGAATAAAAAGCTTTACTCTCATTTTCATTGGTTAAAGCTTAGTTGTAAGCAGAATGCTTCCTTTTCCGGATAATAGTAATGTCTCACCAAAGGTGAAGCTTTCACCTGAAATAATATTCTTAACAGTTTTATCTTGAAGACCTATTTCGTTGAATTTATTTAAATCTAATTCAATTGGCTCATCGTTTTTATTGATAATTACCATCACAATTTCTTCATCTATAACCCTGAATAAAGCATAGATGCCATTATACGGAGCAAAATGAGTGGTTTTTCCTTCTGAAAGTGCTTTACTTGTTTTGCGGTAGTTCAACAGAGTCTTCATAAAACTCTGCATATCCTTTTGTTCGGGAGTTAGGTTTTTTCCGGTAAAGGCATTGACTTCATCATCTTTCCAACCACCAGGAAAATCTGTTCTGATGAGTCCATGGTCGCCAGGTCTGGCCGAATTCTGCATCAGTATTTCGGTACCGTAATAAATTTGTGGAATTCTTGGAAGAGTCAAGATTAAACTCATCGCCATTTTTGTATTTTCTACATCTTCATGTAATTGAGTAAGAATTCGGTCCATATCATGATTGTCCGAGAAAATCATAATGGACTCTGGATCGGCATAATGAAAGTCGTTTGCCAAACCTTCATAAATTTTAATCAATCCACGGTCCCATTCTTCAGTTTCATTTAATGCCTGAGAAATAATGCTCTGCATTGGGAAATCCATGGTGGTCTTTAAATTAGATTCATATCCATCCTTGTTTACGGCGCCATGTTGCCAATAACCAACTAACAACGGATTATAGCTCCACTCCTCACCTACAATGTTGAAATTTGGATATTCGTTCATTATGGTCCCAGCCCAATTCGCCATAAATTTTTTATCGGGATATGGATAAGTATCTTGTCTAATTCCTCCAAGTTGAAGGGTTTCTATCCACCACAAACTATTTTGAATGATGTAAGTAGCAAGAAATTTATTCCTTTGGTTTAAATCTGGCATTCCTGAAACAAACCAACCATTGCTTAATAATTCTTCATCATAATTTGAAGCATACAGATCTTGATTGGTGGTGCGTCTATGGTTTGAGTTAGATAGTGGTGTATTGTTACTAAAATCTTCTTGGTTGTTTACCCAATCCTTAAAGGGTAAATCCTTCATCCACCAATGCCCTAATCCGCAATGGTTAGCAACCTGATCCATAATCAATTTTATACCTTTTGACCGACTCTTGTTGGAAAGTTCTATATAATCATCCAAACTGCCAAAACGCGGGTCAACCTTGTAGTAATCGGTTATCGCATAGCCGTGATATGATTGGGATGGCATATCGTTTATTAGAAGTGGGCTAGACCATAGAGCGGTAAATCCCATATCATCAATATAATCTAAATGATTTATCATACCACGGATGTCACCGCCGTGTCTTGCATAATCATTATTGCGGTCTATGGAATTTTCCTTAAGTCCTTTAACCACATCAGTACCCAGATTTCCGTTAGCAAATCGGTCTGGTGTAATAAGATAAATAACGTCACTGCTATTAAAACCGACTAAATTTTCGGGTTTGTTCTCCCTAGACTTTAGTTCGTAGGTATAAGATAATTTCTTACCATTGCTCAGTAGAAATTCAATATTGAATTTACCGGCTTTGGCATCTTGATTAATCTGAAGATTTAAAAAAAGATAATTAGGACTATCTGCATTATGAGTGTCTAACAATTCTACGCCAGCGTATTCAATTTTAACCTTAGCTCCGCCAATGTTATCGGCATTCACCAATAACTGAAGTTGCTGATCCTTAAAACCAACCCACCAATTTGGTGGCTCCAGATGTTTTATCTGGGCATTTAAATCAGTAGACAATAGTGCAAAAAGTAGAATTACTAAGCATTTCATTTTTAGTCAATCTTGACCACTTTGCCCGGAGAAATAGAAACCGGCTTACCATCAACCAAAATCTGGATTTCAGAATTACCATCAACTTCAAAGCTGGTCTCATCTTGGGAAACATTTACCTTGATGATCTGGTTTCTAAAATTTATCTTGAAAGAGTATGCTTCCCATTGCTCTGGAATTTTAGGATTAAAGGAAAGTTTTCCTTCCTTAACCCTCATTCCGCCGAAACCTTCAACAATACTCATCCATGTACCAGCCATCGAAGTGATATGCAGACCTTCGTGAACTTCCTTATTATAGTCATCTAAATCTAATCTAGATGTCCTTAAATAAAATTGGTAAGCTTGGTCCATTCTGTCCAACTTGGCCGCCTGTATACTGTGCACACAAGGAGAAAGTGAACTTTCGTGAACGGTAAATGGTTCATAAAAATCGAAATGTCTTTCTAATTCCTCAGTGCTAAAGTGGTCTTCAAAGAAATAAAAACCTTGTAAAGTATCGGCTTGCTTTATATACGGTGATCTTAAAATCCTATCCCAAGACCATTTCTGGTTGATTGGGCGTTGGGTTTTGTCTAAATCTGCAACCGTGATTAGTTCTTTATCCATAAAACCGTCCTGCTGCATATAAATGTTCAGTTTTTCCGAAAACGGGAAATACATATTATCGGCAACCTCCTTCAACTTATTGATTTCAGTATCATTAAGTTCGGTTTTTTCAGCAATTCTTGAATAATCTGTAGGAAACTCGTTTTTGACTTTTTCAATATTTTCTAATGCAAATTGTATGCACCATTTAGCCATGTAATTGGTGTAGAAATTATTGTTCACGTTGTTTTCGTATTCATTAGGACCTGTGACGCCTAGAATCACATACTTACCTCTCTCTTTGGAATAAGTGGCTCGTTGTTTCCAAAATCGTGCAATAGCTAGAAGGACTTCTAGACCTTTTTCGGGAATGTAGCTATAGTCACCAGTAAAGCGATAATAATTATAAATCGCGAAAGCAATGGCGCCATTACGATGTATTTCCTCAAAGGTAATTTCCCATTCGTTATGGCATTCTTCACCATTCATGGTTACCATAGGATATAAAGCCGCGCCATTTTTAAAGCCTAACTTTTCAGCATTTTCAATTGCTTTTTCTAAGTGATTATAACGATAGGTCAAGAGATTACGCGCCACTTGCTGGTCTTTGGTCGCCATATAAAATGGGATACAATAAGCTTCGGTGTCCCAATAAGTACTTCCACCGTATTTCTCTCCGGTAAAACCCTTAGGCCCGATATTTAAGGTTGCGTCGGTACCAAGATAGGTTTGGTTAAGGTGAAAAATATTAAATCTAATTCCTTGTTGTGCCTTTACATCACCTTCGATAGTGATGTCGGACATCTTCCAGATTTTCTCCCAAGCTTCCTTTTGTTGAACTAACAATTTGTGAAATCCTAAATCTGAAGCCTTTTTAAGCACCTCTTTCGCCGCTGGAATTAATTGATTTTTATCGTGGTCTCGATCTGCGGTATAACCTGCCATTTTTATCAGATTGATAGAATCGCCCTCATTTACATGAACTTCTGATTTTAGTTCTACATAATTTGAAGTTTGCTCGGTTTGCCAATTTGCTTCGATAGAATCGCTATTCAAAAACAAATCTGCCTGCATAAAGGTGCAAACATGAAACTCCGTTTTCATGGTATGAGAATGAATAAATGCTTGGTTTCCGTGTTGGGTAACCTCGTCTACTGCCCAAAATTTATCGTCCCAATTTGTATCTTCATTGGTAATGCTTGCATCGAGATAAGGTGTAAATGAAATTAAGGCGTCGCCGCTTATTGGTTTAATCCCATAATTAATTGCCGCTACCTCATCGATAGTAAGACTTAAAAAACGCTTCACCTTTACTTCTATGACAATATCATTTTGCATCGTAGCGGTAAAACTTCTTGAAAGCCAACCTTCCTTCATATTAAGTTCGCGACGAAAATGTTCTACCTTTTTACAGGTATTTAAGTCTAAGGACTCACCATTAACGGTGACGTTTATTCCTATAAAATTTGGCGCATTAAGCACTTTGGCAAAATATTCGGGATAACCGTTTTTCCACCAACCAACTCTCGTTTTATCTGGATAGTAAACCCCAGCGATATAACTTCCCTGAAACGTTTTTCCTGAATACTTCTCTTCAAAATTCGCTCTTTGGCCCATGGCGCCATTACCGATTGCGAATAGACTTTCTGAAGACCTTACTCTGTCCTTTTCAAAGCCTTCTTCGATAATCGACCATTCATTGGGTACTATATAATCTTGATTCATATTAAATTCTTATAAATATTAGTATTTGACCATGATGAACTACATGTTCCTAATCATCGATGGTCATTTAATTAAACTTTCTGTTTTGTGGCTATCAGCTCATCGATAAAGTTGGTGTCGAATTCGGAAAAATCCTTAAATACATAATCGGCTTCTCCCAAAATATCTCTTTCTCCGATGCCCACTGAAATCATTTTTGCCGCATTTGCAGCCTGTATTCCGGCGAGAGCGTCTTCAAAAACCACACAATTTTCTGGCTTCACTTTTAGCAGTCTTGCTGCGTTTAGAAAAACTTCTGGATCAGGCTTAGCTTTAGAAACGTCGTTTCCATCTACGATGGCATCAAATTTTGAAAGCAAATTGACCTTTCTTAAAATAGATCTAGCATTTTTTGAAGCGGAACCCAATGCCAACGGATGACCTGTTTCCCTAATATACGATAATATTTTTGGGACATCGACCAAGATTTCATCTTCGCTCATCCCCGAAATATGATTAAGATAATCATCATTCTTAAGGCTCATAAGCTCCATAAATTTATCGTCCTCTAACTTTACGCCACCCCACTTAAGGATTTTCTGCAAAGACTTTTTACGGCTTACGCCTTTTAATTGTTCGTTTTGAACTTCGGTAAAATCGATGTTGATGGAATTCGCTAAATTTTTCCATGCCAGGTAATGATATTTTGCGGTATCGACAATTACGCCGTCTAAATCGAAAATAAATCCTTTTTTGTTCTCCATTAATTTTTTATTGGTTGCTCAAAAAATTTACTTGAAGAAATTCTTTTGAGGTAGATGGTTTTTAAAGTGCGCTTGTGATGATTTTGAGAATAGTAAATATACTAAACATTTTATTTTTTAAAGTAGACTTTGGTACATCAGCAGCACTTCATTGTTTCTAATACAATTGTGATTCTTCAAGCTTAATCATAGATACACTTGCTATTATCTGCTTTTAGAAAATACGATTTATAGTTTTTTGCTTTTTCGTCCATACAGCCACAAAGGTCTAATAATTCAATATTTTTGAAATCCACCGGAGTGCTTTCGCCTTGCAGTACAATGTAGCCTTCGGTTAATGGCTGACCTTCTTTTGCAATCCAAACATCTTCATTATCGATTCCCATAGATTTCCATTGGGTAGGCTCATCTTTAGAAATCAGTCCACCTCCAATAATCGGTTTTGTATAGTCCATCACCGTATCTCCGTTGATAATGTGCATGATTCTTTCGTCACCCAGAACAATCGCTTCTGCATGCACCCACTGCTCTCCATCATAGGTTTTTGAGTTGCTATTGATACAATGTTGATAATTTAAAGTATCAGCTAAACGAATTGCAGTCCCAGGAGTACAAACATTCCCGGTTGGCCTTTCGCCATCTCCTAGTCCACCCAAAAATTGAAACTCTATAGAAACAGGGAAAAACTGACCAACACTATTAGATTGCGCCGATTGGGCGTGTAACATAACCCCACTATTTCTATTTGCCCAACTTTCACCCCCTGTGGTTTGCTGACCTACAAAGCGATAGTCTAGTTTTAGTTTATAGTAAGAGTATGGTTTTTTAGAGTAGAGATGCCCAAATGAGCCATTAAAATTGTCGTAGTCGTCATAAGAAACCCTAATCATACTATCTTCTACCCTAAACGTATTGTTATAATTTTCACCTACCTCGTGACCGGTTATCTTGATATCCCATTTATCGAGATTTTCACCTGTAAAAAGTGAAATCCATTCTTCCTTATCTACTTGAGAATTATCTACTTCTCTCTCTTCAGATTTTTTACCATCTGTATTCACACAAGAGAAACTCAGTAGAATCAAGCAGTTAAGCAGTATTATTTTTTTCATGGTTTGCACAATTAGTTTGTTGTATATGTTTCAATAATTCAAATTGAAAAATCTTATTTTAAACTTCGAGCTTATAGGTAATCCTAAATTCTTTCTTCGATTTTAATTCCATTAAACCGAATTTATTGTTGAATGAATCTGGGGCGACGGTCATGGGTTCGATTGCAATCGCATCTCTAGATTCTGGAATATAGAGCTGAACAAACATATCTTTGGTGGAGGTTGAAATCTTCAAATTATATTCTGAAGTTTTGAGCAGAACGTCACGGTCATTCAACTTAAAGCAATCATCAAATTCTTGCTCCTTAACTTCAAATTCCGTCGGCAGTTCGCAGGATTCGAGCTTGCCATCTTCATATTTATATTCTGCGTCCATTTTCAATTTAGTATTTACCAAATCCGGAGCAGCAAAATAAGGATGCCAACCGAAACCAAAAGGAAAGGTTTTTAAATCATCGTTCTTTATCGCCAGTTCCATTAATAACTTATCGCTAGAAAGCATATAGATAACGTCTAAAGTATAATAATACGGAAAGCCTTCAATCGGTTTCTTTTCAATATATCGCAAGCTAATTACGGCTTTGTCCTTTAAAAGTTTTTTGCCCACCAATTTAAATTCCTTGTCAAAAACCAACCCATGGATGGCATTGTTTTCACTCTTAAAATTAATAGGAAGTTGATACTCCTTCCCTTCAAATGAATATCTACCGCCGAAAATCCTATTAGGAAAAGGAAAAAGTATAGCAGAGTGAAATCCTTGGTGATATTCTTTTTCGGACTGTTTGATAATAGTTTTATTGTCTAAAACCAACTCTTGAATACTCCCGCCCAAGGAAAGATTGATTTTGCAGTAAGCACCAGTATCAGAAGACACCTCTAACACATTTTCAGTTTGGGTCTTATTTAGGGAATAGTTTGTAGAGAACAAAATATGAAGAATTAGAGTGAATAAATACTATTCGTTTTCTGTAATGGTCATAATATCCGAAATCCCAATTTCTGGATTGGCGCCTTTTTTAGAAGCGACAATCGCCCCAATAGCACAGGCGTTTTTTATAGCTTCATCAGGACTTTTATCTTGAATAAAAAGTTCTGTTATCAAAGTGGCCAAGAAAGAATCTCCTGCACCCACGGTGTCGTCTACTTTTACATTATAGCCTTTATGCTCATAAAATTCTCCTTGGTGTAGCAAGACAGCACCTTGATCACCCTTGGTAACACAAACCGTTTTTGTAGCAGTCTTGTTTGAAATATCTGCGATAGCCTTATTAAAATCTTTACTATCAATCTCGAATTTATTGCAGAGCTCCATTAGTTCTTCGTCGTTTAGTTTAACGACATCAGAAAGTTTCATGAGTTTTAGAATCTCGTCGTAATCATAATCTGGCGGTCTAAGGTTTACATCGAAAACTTTAATATTCGCCTTTTCGATCAAGCGAAAAAGGGTCTTTCGACTAATCTCGTTTCTACAAGCCAGACTGCCATAAAGAAATATTTTGGATGCTTCTACCGCTCGGATGTTCTCTTCGGTAAGTTTTATATAATCCCAAGCCGCTGGTTTATTGATGTCGTAAGAAGCAGTTCCTTTGGGGTCGATGGTTACCGAAACATAGCCAGTTGGCCAATCGCTATCTTCTTGGGTGAGATAATAATCTAAATTTTTAAGTTGAAAATAATCACGGATCTTACTCGCGAGTTCATCTTTACCAACCCTGCTGATTATACCAACTTTAAGACCATAACTATGGGCCCTAAGAGCAACGTTTAAAGGTGCTCCACCAATTACTTTTTTATTTGGAAAAATATCCCATAATATTTCTCCAAAACATATTACATCATAGTTTTCATTCATGTTCTACCAACTGTTTTTCTAGGTCCTCTAACGAAACTCCTTTTGTTTCTGGCATTTTAAACACTACCCAAAGTAATTGCAATATCATCATCAAAGCAAAAAATATAAAGATCGGATAGGGATTGTCACCGAAGACACCATCATCCGCATCAAGAAATAGTGGCGTAATAAGCGTTATTATTGCGGCGAATACCCAATGTGTTCCGGTACCCCAAGATTGTCCGGAGGCACGGATATTATTTGGGAATATTTCAGAAATAAACACCCAGATAACCGCACCTTGCCCAATGGCATGCGACGCAATAAACACTAAGATAAATGTTAAAAGTAAGGTCGGACTAGCACCAGAATAAAAGCAATATGCTACCATGCCCAGACTCACAATATATCCTATGGAACCAATAATCATCAACTGTTTACGACCCAATCTATCAATTAGATAAACCCCAACAAAGGTGAAGATTAGGTTTACAATACCTATCGAAATTGAATTAAACAACGAATCCTTCGCCGCCAAGCCAGCTCTTTCGAGAAGTTCGGGGGCATAATAAAGGACAAAATTGATGCCTGATAATTGGTTGAAGAAGGCGATAAAAAATCCTAACCATAACACTCTGGAATATTTTTTCTTGAATAATGAATCTTTGTTGATGGTCGCCTGTAAGTCCAATTTTATTTCGTTTAATTTTTTTAGCGCATTTTCTTTGGAAAAAATGACTTCTAGAACCTTGAGTGCTTCAGTATCATTTTGTTTATAAAGCGCTAACCAACGAGGGCTTTTAGGAACTCCAAGAACCATTAAAGAATAAGCGATAGCGGGGATTGCTTCTACGCCTAACATCCATCGCCAATCACTTTCGCCCCCAACTCCTTTTAGCAAATAGTTAGAGATGAAAGCTATGAAGATTCCAAATACGATATTGAATTGGTATAAAGCTACGTAGCGTCCTCGTGTTTCTGAAGATGAAATCTCTGAAATATAAACGGGAGCCGCAACGGATGATGCACCAACACCAACCCCACCGATAAATCTAAAAAATGAGAAAATATATGGGTCGGGCGCCAAGGCAGACCCAAGTGCAGATACTAAATACAGAATCCCAATCCAGAATAAGGTTCTCTTTCGACCTATCTTATCACAAGGAATGCCACCCAAAAGTGCTCCCAAAACGGTTCCCCAAAGCGCCATGGACATAATAAATGTTCCATGAAAAAGAGGTGTGGTATTCCACAACTCCTTAATTGGTTGGTTTGCACCAGATATTACTACCGTGTCAAATCCAAACAGAAAACCGGCCAACGCAACAGTAATTGACCAAAAAAGGGTTTTATTCTTCATCTATCCAAACTGATTTTATGAGATTAATTTCAATGTTTTCTACACTTTCATCATCAGCCGGACTTATTAAAAGTCTTGAATACGTTTCTGCAGGAAATACTTGATTTGTAAAGACATATTTACCTTTCTCTACAAATATTTCAACCGAAGAAGCATCAACAATCATCCTAACCTCAACCATTTTATCTTGTGGAAGATATGGTTGGGATTGTTTTTTAGTTGCGAACTCTTTACCAAAATCAACTACTCCCGAATTTGCTCTATCTACGGTTAAAAGCTGGGTTTTTGGATTGGCGGCAAAGACAAAATCTTCTCGCGAACGGTTAGAGAGTTTTACAGTTAGCGGTTTGGTTAAATTCGCTCTAAACGTAATGTCAGAACCTAATCTAGGATTAGTTTTAAGCAGAATTGTAGTTTCTAAATCTGTAGAAAAATCAACTTCCTCGGCGACCAGATTATCGAATTCATTGATAGGATAATTTCTCAATCTTACTTCTTCACCATCTTTATATAGGGTCAACTTTCGAGGCAAGGTCATGGCTGAGCGCCATTCTTCGGTTGGAGTTTCTTGTGCGTAGTTCCAGTTGCTCATCCATCCTATTAAAATACGTTCATTTTTTGGGGTATGGTTATAGGTAACGCCTGCATAATTATCCATACCGTAATCTAACCAGCGAACATCTAGATGGTCTGGAGTAAATGTCTTACCGTCAAAATTCCCGATAAAATATTGGGTGGCACTTCCGCCATTTGGCCCACCCGGATTAATGCTTATTAAAAGAACCCACTTTTCTTCATCGGTGTTATCGATATTCAACTTAAACAAATCCGGGCATTCCCAAACGCCGCCATGTGCACCGAATTGTTTCCCGAAATCGCCAACGAGACTCCAGTCCTTCAAATTATCAGAATTGTAAAAAAGGGCGTGGTCACCAGCGACCAGAATTAAAATCCACTTGTTAGAGGCATCATGCCAAAAAACCTTTGGGTCTCTAAAATCCCGAATGCTGTCATTTTTAATAACTGGATTGCCTTTGTACTTTTTCCAAGTGAGACCATCGTCATTGCTATAGGCAATACCTTGTGTTTGAAAATCGCTTCGTCCTGCTTTTTCACCCTCCATAGAGTGGTAGGTAAAGATTGCTACCATAGGAGGTTTATAGTCTTTTCCAAAACCCGAAGTATTATTTCTATCGACCACCGCAGAACCAGAAAAAATATATCCCAGAGAATCTGGAGCTAAAGCAATTGGTTTATGAGTCCAATGTAAAAGGTCCTTACTTTCTGCATGTCCCCAGTGCATTGGTCCCCAGACCGTAGAATCGGGATAGTATTGGTAGTAAAGATGGTAGGTATCATTATTGTATACAAGGCCGTTTGGGTCATTCATCCATTTTGCCTGAGGTGTAAAATGAAATTGAGGCCTAAATTGTTCTGAATAAATAGTATCCTTCGAACTTAAATAATCCACATTTAATTGAGCCTCGTTATCCCTGCAATTGTATAAAAATAAACTCAACAGAATTAATAATATAAATCTCTGCATACCTTCAAAAAAATTATCAACAATCTAAAGATAAAGGAAATTACCAATAAACCTTATACCAGCTTAGTATCAATTAAGGTTGAAATATACCAATTATAAGTACAATTATAAAGCAGACTATGGCATAAAAATTAATTGAGATTATCGGCTAAATCCACAATTAGTGGGATAGGACTAAGAGATTAATGAAAATAACGATTTACTTTTTTTAAATATTCGGTTATTAGTTTTTTTTGAATGTGTTAACTATATAGGAAATATTTTAGGATTTTCGTAGAATTACTTATACTTTTCTGATATATAAATAATTAAAACAATCTTTCTATGCAAACAACTACATTCTACCCTTTTAAAACTTTAATTCTATCGATTGGCCTTCTTTTAGCTTGTATGATAGGATATTCTCAATGCCCCAATATAGTTTGGCAAGATGAATTTACAGGGACTTCTTTAGATCTTTCTAAATGGAATTACCAAATCGGAGATGGCTGCGCGGAGGGAATCTGTGGTTGGGGAAACAATGAATTGCAGTCCTATCAACAAAATAATGTCGTGGTCAGCAATGGAACACTAAAAATCACCGCAAAAAAGGAACGTGTTCGTGGTTCACAATATACATCTGGACGAATTAATACTAAAGCCAAGGCCGATTTCACTTATGGTCGATTTGAGGCCTCTGTTAAGCTTCCGGCTGGTGATGGCCTATGGCCAGCATTCTGGATGCTCAGCAGCAACGAGCCCTATGGACCTTGGCCACAAAGTGGAGAAATAGATATCATGGAATTTGTAGCTTCCAATCCTGATCGGACTTTGGGTTATATACATTATGGCGATCCATATCCAAACAATCAATCGCAAGGAAATTCCTTTGTTCTTAAAAATGATGTTTTCACCAATGCTTTTCATGAATTTGCTATTGAATGGGAACCAGGAATCATAAGATGGTATGTAGATGGAATTTTATTTTCTACAAAAACTACTCAAGATGTGGCCCCTTATAATTGGCCATTTGATCAGGATTTCCATTTTCTATTAAATGTTGCAGTTGGTGGTAATCTCGGTGGCCCGGTAAATAACAATATGCTTCCTGCCACTATGGAAGTAGATTATGTTAGGGTATACGATGGTTTTAAGGCATATATAGGTGGTGATGATGTGGTTGCAAATCAAGAACAAGGAGTTTCTTATTCAATAGGAAATGTAACAAATAACACAAATGTAAGTTGGAGTGTGCCGTCCGGTGCCACAATTGTTAGCGGCCAGGGCACACCTAATATTTCGGTCAATTTTGGTAATGAGAGCGGAACGGTATCAGCTTCCTTTAATGATGGATGTTCAACCGTTACATTAGATTTAGCAGTAGAAGTAGAACCTTCTTATGTAAAATCTTATGCTTTTGAAAATTTTGATGCTGCTGCTACCGCCACTTATGCAAGTTCTACTGGGACTCTAACTGAATTAGCGAATCCTTCACCAAACGCCACAAACAGCAGTGCTCTAAGTGGAAAATATGACAGAAATGCACAAGAACAATATGATATATTGGTGTATAATGTAAATACCATTACTGATGGCTCTTTATATGTAAACAAAACCAATAAATTTTACGTTGACATCTATACAACAGCACCTATCGGGACTCAAATAACCCTACAACTAGAAACATCTAACGCTACTGCCTCCAATTACCCAACCGGTAGGCACAGCAGATATTCTGCAACAATAACTGAAAATGGTAATTGGCATCGCTTGCAATTCACTTTATTAGATCGCCCGGATATTACAGCCTCAGATACAGGCATTACAACTATGATTTTATTATTTGCATCCAACAGTTATACATCAGATACTTACTATTTTGATAATCTAGACAGTTATACAGTTGACACCGGCACGCCAACAAATCAGTCGCCAAATGTATCAATTAGCAATCCATCAAATGGGTCTTCATATTCTACCGGAACTAATATTAGTATTGCCGCCAATGCCACTGATGGTGATGGTTCAATTTCTCAGGTTGAATTTTTTGTAAATGGAAGTTCGATTGGTGTAGATACAACATCACCATATTCACGATCATGGTCCGTAGCTTCAGGAACTTCTGATTTAACAGCTGTTGCCACTGACAATTTGGGCGCATCAACAACATCTTCTGTTGTTTCTGTAACAGGAACCACAACTGGGACGGCCTCAAGTATGTACGTGTCTTCCATCGTTACGGGCACTGCCTCAGCAGCCAAGGGAAGTAAATATGGAACTGCATCTGTAACCATTCTGAATAACTTGGGCAATCCTGTTTCCAATGCGACGGTTACCGGGACCTTTTCGGGAACGTTTTCCGAGCAACGAAGTGCACTAACCAACTCTAATGGTGTGGCGTCATTTATTACTTCGGCGAGTGCCAAGGGAACCCTTGTCGTTAACTTTTGTGTGGGGAATGTTGCGCATGCATCCCTAACTTATAATAGTGCTAACAACACGATAACTTGTGTTAACTCAACTGCTAGATTGGCCAATAGGTCGGTATTCACTAATTTTAAAATCTATCCCAATCCGGTTGAGAAAAGTCTAAATATTAATATGGAGGGCAGTAGCGGTAACTTTTCATATGTGGTTTATGATTTTAGCGGCAAAATTCTCTTGTCGGGGAATATCCAAGATAAACGAGCTCAACTAAATGTGAGTACTCTTGCCTCGGGTCTTTACCTAATAAGTCTGAAGGATAATGACAATATTGAAAAGATAATGAAATTTGTTAAGGATTAAATCTAATAACTTTATGTAAAAACCTTTATTTATAGTTAATGTGTTGCCATGCAAGATGGCAACACATTAACTTTTTACATTTCTATTAAACTCACTTTTCTAATTAAGATTAAATATCCCGTTATTGGCCGAAAGATTTTATCTATTAGACTGAATATTAACAGATGCATCAAAAAAACGTCAGCAAAATATCCAATAATTGGATATAACAATTATTTGATTTCCAATTAGTTATGAGCGGATATCTAATAATATTATAATTTATTTGTAAGAATATTAGGAAATATAATCGTTTAAGTGTATAATTGTAACGCCCAAATACATTATTATAAGAAATATACCACTACTATGAATAAATTCCTACTTATTTGTTTTGGAGATTGGCCCAAATTCCGCTCAAACAATTCGACCCTAAAAGATAAAAATTATAAGGCCGATAGTATTTCCGAAAAACCGATTAACTTTGATAAAACTTAAGCGTATTATTATCAGATACTTAATCTAATTAGCAAAAAATCACCAATATGAAAAAAATTACTTACCTGATTTTTCTTGCAACTCTGTTTTCACAAGCTCAAACTATTTATTTTGAACAAGATTTTGAAACCACGGATGCCATTACCAATATTAGAAATATCTCCCAAGCAACCGGTGAGTTTAAAGAAGATGTGTTGACCGTGGGACCTCCTCCCTGCACCTTTATGTCTAAAGGAAATGCGATGACGGTTAACTCTACAGATGTAGATTACAATTCTGCTCAAAACGATACCGATTTTTTAAATCTAAATCCACAAGTTCTCTGCGACGCATACACTATCGCTGGAGTGAAATCGATTGAATTTGATATGTCTTCTGTAATTGGTGGCGCTTATGTAAGTGGCCGTTATTATATTTCTTCCACACTTAGTTACGGAACAACCAATATGGCAATCGGACTTAATAATGGAACTGATAACTTAGGATTAGACATCACATTTTTTCCTGTTCGAGATACTTGGACCACTTTTGAGTTTCCAATTCCGGCTGCTTTTTTAACGAGCACCATGGTCTTGGGGATTGGAGTACAGGCCGGGCAGGCATTTGGTTTTGACGACCTCGTAGTTTCGGATTATTCAGTTCTAAGTGTGCCAAATCAATCTATAAATGAATTAAAACTGTATCCTAATCCAGTGGTTAACGGTGAAGTTCATCTTGAAAATTTCTCTAAGGTAGATGTTGAAATATTCAATATTCTTGGAAAAAAGGTGAAAAACTTAAAAAATGTTTCAAACAAATTTAGAGTAGATGACTTGAATTCTGGAATCTACATCGTGAAATTTAATGACGGCAGCAATTCTGTAACCAAGAAAATCATAAAGGTTGACTAGCCGAAACTACCAAAACAAAAGTTTGTAGTATCAAACGAGTCTTTTTTTGATCTTGAAAATCAAAAAGTTGAAGAGTTTTGCCGAATGATTCAAGATAGAATCTGATACTTCTGTGATAGCCTATATTTACCAAGCTTAAAATTTTTATTGCTTTTAGATTTGAAGGTATGATGCTAAGTTTAGTTTTGACAATCGATATTAAGAGAATCAAATGAGATATCTGTTTTTATTGTTTGTCCTAAATATAACGTTACATTTCTCTCAGACTCCTGGCGAGAAACGGTATACTTCTTCCATTCAAGACAATCTTAAATCATCCCCATCTACTTCCGTAAAAAGCGGTCCCGATTTGGAGAATTGGCCTCCTCCTCTACAAGAATGTATAGTTATAAATGAGGTGGATGAATATTTTATCTGCGCTAGTAGCGGTATAAATACCGCTGCAATCAGCGCAATGGTCTATTCCTTTCTTAATGGCGAAGGACCAGGGAATTTTAATATCTCACTCCATCCTTCTCAGTCAGATGCAGACAATAAGACAAATCCTATTAGTCCTTTTATATTTTTGACCACTACAGACTACGATAAAGTCATATTTATAAGAATTGAAAGAAAAGTGGATACTAGTTGTTTTGTAATTTCATCATTTAGACTGGTAATCACTACTAATCCTCCCACTAATCAGGTGAGCGATTGGGAAGCCTGCAAGAGTTCTGCCGCCTCCACTTATTCATTTGACCTTAGTTTAAAGGACGCAGAAGTTATCGGTAATTTAAATGCTTCAGATTATAAGGTTTTCTATTATAAAAATGAGACAGACGCCATTGCGAGAACAAATGAACTTTCAACTTTATATTCAATAGCTAATACATCGACCATATACTATCGGTTAGAGAGCAGAGGAATCAATGAATGTTTTAGCACTGGTTCATTTCAACTTATTTTAAATTCCGCACCTACTCTCAATCCTATTGCAGACCAATATTTTTGTACAAATAGTGGAATAGATTATTCCGAATTGGAAGCAGTGATGGCGGCTTCTCTATCTTCGGGCTCAGCCCAAGATTATAATTTTTCGTTGTACCAGAGTCAAACTGATGCACAGAATTCTTCAAATCCAGTCTCTGCAAACTATTTCTCTTCAATCCTTAATTTGAACAAGGAATTTTTTATAAGGGCGGAAAACAAATATAATTCACCATGCTTTTCAACAATCTCTTTTAATCTTATCATAACTCAAGCACCAGTATTGGTAGCATTACCAGATTGGTTGGTCTGTGCGAATGAATCTGATGGTACTTATGCCAATAATTTTAATGAAAAAGCAAGCGATGCTCTCAATGGGCTTGATTCCACTTTGTATTCCGTAACCTATTATCTTAACGAAACCGATGCGCACGAGGCACGAAACCCTTTAGATAATGCCTATAATCTATCCGGTGAACAGATAATCTATGTACGTGTTACATCAGATATTAATCCAGACTGTTACGCTGTGAGCCCTCAAAAATTCTCCGTAGTTGAGAGAATAGATCTAAATGGTATCACAGATTATGCTATTTGTACTAGTACTGGAGTCACAGTTGAGGATATTGATGAAATGACGTCAGAACTTCTGCCTAATCAAAATCCTAACAATTATGAAATAAGATTATTTCAAACTGAAAGCGCCTCAAATAGCGATGGCGCAGGGAATAGTTTAGATTCATTGCTCGGTATAACCGATTATGACGCTCCCATTTATTTGAGGGTTGAAACTTTGGGCGCATCGAGTTGTTTTGAAGTTACCAGTTTTAGACTTTCAATTTATTCTATTCCTGTAGTTGGCGAAATTAGTGATTGGTCCGTCTGCAGTGGATTATCCGACACTTACAGTTTTGACCTCAACTTGAAAAATTCTGAGATATTGGCTAATTTGGATGCTACCCAAGTTAACCTCACCTATTATTTTACCGAAGAAGATGCAATTGCTCAAATAAATTTAATTTCTTCAGCCGTCAACGTTTCTACCGAACAAAAGGTATATTTCAGAATTAGCAACGATAAAGCTCCCGACTGCTTCTATATTGCCGACTTTAATCTTCTTTTATCCAATACGCTAGATTTGGATAGCATTACCGACCTTGAAAAATGTGGTTTAGATGGATTTTCTAATTTTAACCTAGAAAATAAAAAGGCGGAACTTAAACAGCAATTTGGTAATCAGTACTCTATAGAGTTTTATATATCGCAGAATGATGCGCAACTCACACAGAACGAAATAGTATCGAATGTTTATACCAACATTGATCCTTATAATCAGCAGATTTTTGTAAAGGTTTCTAGTGCTGAGGATGACTGTTTCAGCATTGGCAGTTTTTGGCTTTTTTCTACGGAAGGTCCGACTATTGCAGCTCCCAGCAATTTAATAAGCTGTGGAAATGCAGAAGGCGATCCAACCACAATAGATTTAACTGAAAAGACAACCGAAATCATTTCAACACCTACAAATCCTGACCTAAAAATTAGCTATTATTATAATAGTGAGGAAGCCGAAGCTGATCAAAATGCAATTATAAATGATGAATTTAGCACCTTACAAGATTTAGTTATTTACGCCCGTGTTTCTGAAGAAGATATCGAGTGTTTCTCAATTGTTCCCTTTGAAATTAATTTGATACATGTTCCTGAGCCAGAAATTGCAGAAATTTATCTTTTCTGTGAGTCTAATGATCTGATTATCGATGCTGGAGATTATGATTCTTATGCTTGGATCAACTTTGAAAATGAGACGATTTTTTCGGATAGGAACGTTACCATTACTTCTTCCGGAAAATACACATTGAAGGTGGTTAAGAGTATTGATGGGGTGAGTTGCGAGAGGATTGTAGAATTTAATGTTGAAGAGGGTTCCGGCTTAAGCAGCTTTGATTATAAGGTTGAAACTTTTCAAAATAAATACCAAATATATATTAGCACCGCGAATGACATCGCTCTAGAATATTCATTAAACGGCAGCGACTATATTTTGGGGAACAATTTCTTCACAGAACCGGGCCAACTTCTACTTTCGGTAAGAGACGTAAATGGCTGTACAACCTTATCTAAAACAATTCTATTACCTAGCTACAAAAGGTTCTTCTCACCCAACGAAGATGGGATAAACGACACTTGGTTCATTTTTGATAATCCACAGATTAGTTTACTACAAACAATAGTCTATGATCGCTTTGGAAATATAATGACCACTATTACAGATCAGAAAAGAGGCTGGGATGGCCTTAAGAATGGCAAAGTCGCCAAGGCTGATGATTATTGGTTTTTGGCAATCAGCACCAACGGTGCGGAATTTAGGGGGCATTTTGCGTTGCTGAGATAGGATTTGAAAAAGTTATTTTTTTAATTTTCTATTTGGCCAAGGGTCTACTTTTATAACCTAGCAATGGCTGATTACTCTTAAATGATTATCAATGAAATTTTGAAACTATCTTAATTTTGTTAGTTCTAAAATCTCTTTTACTATCTAATGGGTTAACTAAACCTTAGTACATATCAAGAATTATTTTTAACCGATATTCTCGGTCTTATAAGCCAACGGATTGGTTCCGTACTTTTTAGTAAATAATTTACTGAAATATCCTGAGTCATTGAATCCACATGCATAGGCTGTTTCAGAAACATTTAGTTGATTTTGCTCTAAATGCACTTTAGCTTTTCGCAATCTAAAATCATTGATAAATTGGCTCGTTGAAAAACCAGTAAGTGCTTTTAGCTTTCTATGAACCTGCATCCGGCTAAAAGGTATATCTTCTACAAATTGACTAATCCCAAAATCCTCATCTTGATAATTGAGTTCTAAAAGCTCTAGGACTTTTTCAATAAATGGATCTTTAGGCTTTTCTCTCTTACTATAATCTGTAGAGTTATTAGAAGACTGCAACTTTAACCTTTTTAGGATTAGATTTTTCATTCTAATCTTAAGTTCTTCCTCATTAAATGGCTTATTGAGATATGCATCTGCTCCGACCGAAAGCCTTCCGTTGGCCGATAAATCCTTATAAGAGAATCGGGCATCTCATTATAGTGAGTTCCTTCCCGTGTTATCTTATAGTTACTTCCTATTTCCCATGTTTGCCCATATACACCAACGCATACTAACGTTATAAATATGATAAACAAGAGTTTAGACATACCTAAAAATATCGAATATTCAAATTCAATCTACTATGTGATAGGATGAGAAGAGTTCTTTCTCCATTGGTATAACAGAATTTTCAAGTAAATCTCTATTTGACTCCCCGGTTTTATGAAGTTCTAGTATAGCGTATCCCCCGACCCGCATGTCCCGATCGCCCAGTAAGATAAAGAATTGACTGTTGGGTAAATCTTTTCCAGCGATTAGCTTTAAAAGTTCCGCTTCGATCTTGGTTCCATCACCCTTATATTCGAGCATAACGTGATGCACATCTAATTCTTTCCCTTTAATATCTGTTAGTGATTCCTCCGCATCTGTTTTTGAAATTATTCTCCAATCGGTCTTATAGGTCCAGTCCCAGTTTCTAAAAATCTCTATCATCTTATTTGTGGACACGTTTATATTAAATTTCTTTTGGTACGACCTGAATTTTTCTGTGGCTTCTTTATCTTTCGGAAAATAAGATTCTCTGACTTCGGGAGAAGCAAATATCCAAAATTTGGCATGGTGCCCCTTACGAGCCCCTTCTATTCCCTCAAGATGAAGTTGTAAGGTTTCCGGGTATGCATTTTCTGCGGCAGGAAAATATTCATTGTCTAAAAAGTCCATAACCTCATCCCTAGTAGAATGCGGTCCGGTAATCACATGAAATATATCTAAAATCGCATTTTCATTTAACCAATCGTCCACCGCTTGGGCGTTAGAATTTTGAGAAAACAGAGTCATGAAAATAAAACTGATAATTAATCGTGTGACCTTCATAATATTTGTGTTGAATTAAAATCTATTGTTTGTGATAGCTAAAAAACCCAATCATCATCTCGTCTTTGGTCTGTTCACCAAAACGAACAGTATCTTGGGCGGAAGGATTAAACCTATTTTGAAGAGAATTATCAAACCTAGCCTCAACGATTAGTTTGGAGCCTTTTTTTACATCAATCGGGTTCTGTAACCAGTATTGTCTTTGCCAATTAAAATTGTAATTAGGGACAGAAATCAATGTTTCTCTTTCGCCATTGGGTCTTTCTAAAATATATTTCATTGATTTTCCTCGGTAATGCATATGCGGAAAGAAGGAATAAATACGGATATCTTCATAAATCTTCTCGGTAATGGTAGAGAAATGATTTGCATCATTGGGCAAAACCACCAAATCAAAATCACTGGGGCCAATAGTTATATATTCTTTTTCTGGGGCAGACTTCCAAAAATGAAGACCTATTTTAGACCTGTCTTCGACTTCTTTGCCATTAGTGGTATAATGAAGTTGAAAATGAATTTTAGACCCTTTAGGAATAATGCGGCCCGTTCCTTCTGGAAAAACTTCTGGCGCGGTGCCCGGAGCCCATGCCGCCATAATCCCATCTATCCATGGACCCCTTTTTCGATCCAATGGCAGGACATAATCCTTGGGATATTGAATAGTGGCCAAAACGTGATGCAGAATTTCGCTGCGGTCGGCTAAAATTTCAACTCCCTTTAAATAAATAGTAGAATCAATTGGAATTTCAAAAGCTTGGTATCGGTAATCGATAATGCCATTAGCTGAAATTTTTTCTGGTTTTAAATCGATTTCATAATCTGGTTTACCCAGTTTCCACTGGGAAGATTCGGTCCCAATAGTCGTGAGAATGTCATCCCCATTTCCTCTAGGCATATCTGCATCAATCCAACTTAATACATCTTGAATCTCAGCAGTTGTTAAAGAAATATCGTTGCTAAAATGACCGTAGTTAGGGTCGGCTTGCCAAGGAGGCATCCGCTTGGTCTGAATAACATTTTTTATCATTGCAGACCATCCCTTAACCATATTATAATCGGTCATGGCCCAAGGAGCAATACCGCCAACTTGATGACAGCTCACACATTTTTGTTCCAAAATCGGAGCTATTTGCTCAGTATATGTGACTTCCTTTAATTTAGAATCAGAAAATCGGGTAATCGCGCAGCCCATGGCTTTTCTATTTTTATTCTCGATGTTTTCTCCACGGAAAAATTTTTCTATGGCATCACTCAAGTAGTTATTTTTTGGCTTCTTGCTTTTGGCTTTCATAATCGAGCCTGTCAGAAATGGGTCCACGGTAAATAATATCCCTAGATTTCAAATCAATCAATAAAGTTTCCGCTGTAACCCTAAGATTTAACATATTGGCGACCAACTGTTCATTATCTACCAAGATTGGAATATCGACATTAAACTCTTCAGCTTCTGTCCTAATTTTCTCTCGGCTATCTTGAATATTAGAATTAACCATTAAAAATTTCACCTTCCGTCCTTCAAATTTCTTTTGTAGATTCCCAAGCCCTTGGAAAGAATTTCTAACATTCGGGCAGCCATTTCCTTGAACGAACAATACCAGAGCATCATAATTATTGTAATAAGACAGGCGATGAAATTCACCTTCTTGGTCAATCAGACTAAAATTTGAGATTTTCTCGATCGCCTCTTCTTTATTAAAAAGGTTTTCTTTTCCTTTTTGGGAACAACCAAAAAATAGAAATGCTATAGCTACTACGCTTAAGATTACAGGTCTAATTAACCAAACTTTTAATTTGAACATCACTTCGGATTTTGTTGTTTTAAATCTATGGTGATTTCAAAACTTTAAGGAGTAAGCATGTAACCTTTGTACAAACTATTGTAACATTTAGGTCTAAATCATCGATTAGAGACGAAAAATATTAAGATTCTTAACAATTTAATGCAAGATTATGTTGAAGAAGGGGAAGATTGAAATTACAATTTATGATAATTTCGGCATGAAAACAAATCGAAGATGTGATGTATATAAAACGAATGTGAAAGTAAAATGTGAAAGGCCTGAAGCTAAAAAGGGCTATAAAACCGCCCTTTTTATTATTTTTTATGTTGAAAATTAATTCTTTTTTAGCGTGATAATTAACACCCCGTTGGAACCTCTTACACCGTACATGGAACCGTCCTTGGAAACTTCTACGTTCTTTACTTGATTTACATCTATATAATCGAGGCTCTGTACTGGAAATCCGTCCACCACAAATAGTGGATCCGAAGACCCTCCCACGCTATTTACACCTCTAATAGTTATTCTATTTGTTGATGACACTGTAACTCCAGCAACTTTACCTCTTATATAATCATAGATGGTGTTATATCCAACCACATTCTTATCTTCTTCCAAATTAATATTTGCATTACCGCTATTTCCGGATTTATCTACCAAGTCACTATACTCTATATTAACAACATCTACCTTGGCGTCAGTGCCACTATCCTTTAGGAACACAAAATTCATAGTCTCTTCTCCCTGATAAGGATTAGAAAGTAAGCCATAAACTGGAGAGTAAACATTAATAACCTGGGCGGTAGTCGGCACTTTTATTTCGAAAAAACCTCGTTTGTTTATTTTCGTTTCTACCTTAATAGTGTCCACATAAACCATTGCGTCTGTCAACGCATTTTGGTCACCATCGGTTATTTTGCCGGTGAGTGTATTTTGTGCACCAAGTTGAAGAGTAGTTGCAATAAGTATAAATGTGAGTAGAATTGATATTTTTTTAATCATGAGTGCTGTATTTATAATTGCTGTCTTATCACAAGAATAGTGCCCAAGGTAAACATTATATGATACCTTTATTGTATATTCAAAATTGATGGTTAAATAAACATAATAAATAGTTAAACTATTTATTATCGATAGTATTACTATTATTTTTGCGTTTTAAATCATCATTATGCAGGAGCTACTCAAAAATCTACGAATAAAAGTCAACGAAAATCTCTATTTGAAGGATCCAGAATCTTCAAATTTAGGAAAGCGCATCATTGAAAATAGCATTATCCTTATAGAAGACATTGGCTTTGAATCTTTCACCTTTAGAAAATTAGGGGAAATAATTTCATCACCGGAAGCATCAATCTATAGATACTTCGAAAACAAACATAAATTATTGCTCTACCTCACTTCATGGTACTGGGGGTGGCTTGAGTATCAGATGGTTTTAAGTACGTACAGCATTAGCGACGCTAAATCTAAACTAGAATCGATCATTGGATTTATAGCTAAATCAATAACCACAGATTCTTCTTTCTCACATATTGATGAAATTAAACTTAACAAAATCGTCATTAATGAGTATTCTAAATCATTTCTGACCAAAGAAGTAGACGAGGATAATAAAGTTGGATATTTTGGAATTTATAAGCGCCTCATATTAAGGATAAAGGATGCGATAGCAGCCTATGATCCACATTACAAATATCCCGCCTCATTGGCAAGCACAATCGTGGAGGGGTCTATGCACCAACACTTTCTCCAAGCACATTTCCCGACCATCACGGATTGTACCGAAGAAATTCCGCCTTCTGATTTTTACACTAATATGGTTTTCGGCTTACTAAAAAATAAAGATAAATGAAGGCAACCCTCTCACCTTGGCAACGATTTATTGGCCTCTTACAATTAGATAATCGGGATATAAGGCAGATTGTTTACTATGCCATATTTGCCGGCTTAGTTGCATTATCCCTTCCTCTTGGTATACAAGCAATCATTAACTTAATACAAGGTGCCCAGATTTCTACATCCTGGATTGTTTTAGTAGCACTAGTAACTTTGGGAGTAATATTCCAAGGTGTTTTACAGATTATGCAAATTAGAATCCTTGAAAGCATTCAACAAAAGATTTTTACCCGTTCTTCTTTTGAATTTGCTTACCGCTTTCCAAAAATCAAGGTAAGCGAGCTTCGCAACCAATATCCACCAGAATTAGCAAATCGATTTTTTGATACACTTACCGTACAAAAAGGACTATCAAAAATTTTGCTCGATTTTCCTGCGGCCACGCTTCAAATAATATTCGGACTGTTATTGTTGTCGTTTTATCACGCCTTCTTTATTATCTATGGAATGCTCTTAGTTGGTTTAATATATCTGGTATTCCGTTTCACTGCCAGAAAAGGGATGACCACAAGTTTGCAAGAATCCAAAAGCAAGTATAAAGTAGCTCATTGGATACAAGAGGTCGCGAGGTCAATTCTGAGTTTTAAATTATCAGGTAATACTTCCCTTGCTATGAGGCGTAATGATAAGCTCACCAAAGATTACCTTATTGCAAGAGAGAGCCATTTTAGGGTTTTACTAATCCAATATATCTATATGATCGGTTTTAAGGTTCTTGTTACTTCAGGCCTTTTAATTATAGGTGGTCTTTTGGTCCTTAACCAAGAAATGAATATAGGACAGTTTGTTGCAGCAGAAATTATCATCTTATTAGTAATTGCGTCGGTAGAAAAATTAATCGTTGGTCTTGAAACCTTCTACGATGTCTTGACATCCTTAGAAAAATTGGGACAAGTCGTGGATAAAGAGTTGGAGCCTCAAGATGGAATTGATCCATTTGCAACAAGACAGACTCTTCATATAGAATTAGAAAATCTTGGTTTTACATCTCCTGATGGCGTCTCTATCTTAAATAACATCAGCTTTAAAGTAGATACCAATGAGCGCATCTTAATTGCCGGAGGTTCTGGCTCTGGTAAATCCACACTGCTTAAGCTGCTTTCTGGGCTTATTTTTCCAACTTCTGGGTCTATCTATATAAACAACTCCTCAATAAAAGGAATTTGGCCTAACCTCTACAGGAGAAAGATTGGACAGGTATTACCAGACCAACATCCTTTTGAGGGAACTATTTTAGATAACATAACTTTTGGAGATACCTCTATATCTCAAGATCGAGTATTTGAGGTTCTGGATAAAATTGGACTTCTGCCATTTATTAAAACTCAACCCAACGGTCTCAAAACAATTCTTTATCCCGAGGGTCAGCAAATACCGCATTCAGTTGCTAAGCGTATTGTGCTAGCGAGAGCCATTGTGCATGAACCCGTTTTACTCTTGCTTAAAGATCCCTTAGAGCATTTTGAACCAGAAGATGCCGAGAACATAATTGAGTACTTAACCTCCAATCATCAACCGTGGTCCATTATTGTAGCATCAAGAAACCCTCTCTGGAGAAAACGGGTTACTAGAGTTCTTACGCTAGATAATGGAAATTTAATTAGCAACAGCAATGCTTAATATATCACATAATCAATTAAACAAAAAAGTAAACTTAGAAGGATACGACTCCTTTGCCCAAGCCTTTAGGACCAAACATTACAAGGTTTTAAACCGGCTATTGGTAGCGTTTGGTTTGCTTCTGATTATAATATTGTTCCTGCCCTGGACCCAAAACGTTTCTGGGAATGGGTTTGTTACGACCCTCACCCCCGACAAGAGACCACAGACTATTCAGTCGGCAATACCAGGAAAAATCGAGAAATGGTATGTACAGGAAGGCGATTATGTAAAGAAAGGCGATACGATTTTGCATATTTCAGAAATAAAGAATGAATACCAAGACCCACTATTAGTAGAGCGTACACGCTCGCAAAGAGATGCGAAATCTTCATCTTTAAAATCATACGAAGGAAAAATCGGTTCCCTCGGAAACCAAATTGTTGCCTTACGCCGGGAAGGTCAATTAAAACTTCAACAGGCGGAAAATAAACTGAAGCAAGGTTATCTCAAGGTTAAAAGTGATAGCATAGACCTAGAAGCAGCCAAGACAAATATACTTATTGCCCAAAAACAATTTCAACGAACACAAACTTTACAAGAAGAAGGTTTAAAATCGGTCGCCGATGTAGAAGAAAAAAGGTTGAAACTTCAAGAAACAGAAGCTAAGTTGATCTCTCAAGAGAATAAATACTTGTCTAGTCAGAATGAGGTCATTAATGCTCAAGTTGAAATTAGCCGTGTGGCGGCAGAATATGCAGATAAAATAGCCAAAACGAGTGGTGAGCGATTTACTGCAGAATCCGACCAGTTTGAAGCTGAAGCAGAAATACAGAAGTTAGAGAACCAGTTTACGAACTACGAAATCCGTAGCGCGATGAACTACATTACCGCACCGCAAAATGGATTTATCAATAAAGCTATTAGAGCCGGTATTGGCGAGACCTTTAAAGAAGGTGAAAAACTTGTTAATATTATGCCTTCCGACTATGACCTCGCAGTAGAGTCTTTCGTAGAACCGATAGACCTTCCTTTAATGCATTTAAATGAAGAAATCAGGATACAATTTGATGGTTGGCCGGCAATCTTTTTCAGTGGATGGCCAAATGCATCTTTTGGCACTTATGGCGGTAGGATAGTAGCTATCGAAACCTTCATTAGCGAAAACGGTAAATTTAGAATTTTGATCGCCCCAGATAAAGAAAAAGAAGAATGGCCAAAAAATGTAAGCATCGGTTCAGGTGCCTATACAATTGCTCTGTTGGAAGATGTGCCGATATGGTATGAAATATGGCGAAAATTAAATGGTTTTCCCCCTAATTACTACGCCCCAGAAAATGGAGATAGCAAAAAATCCTTAAAGGATTAGCATGAAGAAGATAGGATTTTTGATCACCATAAATTGTTTAATGATATCAATGAGCACTTTGGCTCAACAACAGCCTGTGCCCAGTGACTACATAATTACTTATGAAGAATATCTTGGTTTTGTAAAGCAACACCATCCCTTGGTTAAACAGGCCAATTTAAAATTGAATATCGGTGAATCGACCCTACTTCAGGCACGCGGGGGATTTGACCCTAAGATTGAGGTGGATTATGATAGAAAAAAGTTCAAAGGAACAGAATATTACGATCGGCTCAATGCTGCATTTAAAATCCCTACTTGGTATGGGATTGAATTAAAGGCAAATTTTGAAGAAAACAGCGGAGAATTTTTAGATCCAAGCCTAACGGTTCCCGAAGATGGTTTGTACAGTGCTGGTGTATCCTTTTCTGTCGCTCAAGGCTTTTTAATTAACGAGCGTATGGCCGCACTGAAGCAAGCTAGATTCTACCTCGACCAATCTAGGGCCCAGCGGGATATATCCATTAATAAAGTTCTTTTTGAATCGAGCAAGGCCTATTTTGAATGGATCGAAGCCTACAACGAAACCTTGATCTACGAGGCATTTTTAAGTAACGCCGAAATACGTTTTAATGGTGTAAAAAGAAGGGTCGAGGAAGGCGATCAAGCTGCAATTGATAGTATAGAGGCGAAAATTACCTTTCAGAATAGGGTGTTAAGCCTTGAAGCAGCACAATTAAAACTCCGCAAATCAAAATTGAAGGCGAGCAATTATCTTTGGATAAATGGTGTGCCATTGCAAATTGAAGATGAAAGCATTCCACAAGTTCCGGAGCGGAGTGTAATCTGGAATTCCCTTGCCTTTGAAACTGAGATTGAAAATAGGGATACGTTGGCACTTCACCCACGGCTTAGAAGTTTGGACGCCAGGATAGAACAATTAAAGGTAGAGCGTTCGTTAAAACGTAACAATCTTCTTCCTAAACTGGATCTACAATATAATTTCCTAACTCCGGATTATGAAAAAGTGAATAGCTTAAATACCGCAAACTATAAAGCTGCATTTAATTTTAGTGTACCGCTATTTCTTAGAAAAGAACGCGGTGCCCTTCAATTGGCGAATTGGAAACTTCAGGATGTTAATTTTGAACGAATGTCGACTTCATTAACTTTAAAAAACCAATTATTCGCCGCCACTGCAGAGCTAAGCTCTTTAACTGAACAAAATCTGCTCATTACAGAAATTGTATTGGGTACTACACAATTGGTTGAGGCTGAAAATCGAAAATTTGACCTTGGAGAAAGTTCTTTGTTCTTAGTCAATTCCCGTGAACAAAAATTAATCGAGACAAGTCTAAAGGCCAATAACCTCCAATTCGATCTTTTGAACGCGCATCTACGTTTGTTCAATGCTCTAGGAAATGCTAATCGCAACATTTTAATTGAACAAGATCTTTTGTTGTTAGACTGATTTTAAGTTAGAATCTTGCTATCGCGCAGAACTTCAACTTGAAGGTTGCCCAACTTCGACACAAAACTCTCGATGCATTATTTTATCAAAAGATTCTTTGCCCTTCAAGATTATTCAGCTTATGAATCGCCGAGCTTTATATAAAAATTTGAGTTGAAGTTTAGGATATTGTCGAAACATGATTAATTCAGCCTAATAATAGTAATTAGAACAATGAAGATTCAAGAAAAAGCCCCTATCATCCCACCCCCGGTTTTAGAGGGACCATTGCAGAACATAAGTTCAGAAATACAAAGCTGGGACAATGTTGTTGCATTAACCCATTGGAACTATCAAGAAAGAGATAAAGTAGATGGCGCAGACTTTTATGTCGGCAAAAAGGAGTTAGGCCATATCCATATGGACGGAGAGATACACTTACCAACAGGAAAGTCTTTGACGAAGATATTATTCGGCAGAAAGTTGGCATCACCATTTCGATATGGTGGAGGAAAGTGGGTAATGTTTAATGTTAAAACAGCAGAGGACATAAAAATGGCTATCGAACTTTTCCGCATAAATTATTTGCGAAGAAAAGGTAGTTCAATCGTGGAAATCAATCGACTCTCGGAGAGCAGAAATTCATAATCTACAAACTAATAGCAATTTATAAATTGAAATAAGAGTAAAAAGAAAAAATCCTAGCCATTATTCTGACTAGGATTTAAAGGATTTTGAGTTTTAGTTAAAGGAAAGGTTGATGAGAATTTTACTTATAAAGTAAAATTTTTTAATAAGTAGTCGAACTTTCAAATTTATGTTTTCCAACTTCTACCTTGATTTTTTTATTGGATAATGACAGCCAATTTAAGCTCTTCTTATATTGAAAAATCTCGTTTGCGTTAGTAGGATCCATTACCATAAGATAGATCCAGGCATTATCGAGCAGTGTTTTTAAATGAATAATTCTTTCTAAAATATAAGTCACCCGCTCTTTAGGCGCAATAATCATAACCATATATTGAGTTTGAGGATTGGAATGAAAAAAATTTTTGTATTAAAAAATCATACCACATTTCTGATAGTTTAAATGATCTGCTATCACAAAACTTTCAGAAGCTAACACAACAATTGAACTGGAATTAAAAAAAAAGCTGACCATCAGTGGTAATTAGAATTATAGAAAGACAAATTTCAGTAGTCGCTTCTCACTAGAATACGAAGAAATAACGCGCTGCCTCCTCAGGGAAATAAGATGAAAACTGCTAAAAAATAACCATCCACCTTGTACGCTTTGGGTGAAATTATATTAGTGATGAAAGGTTATTCTCTTCGCCCAGCAAGTCAATAACCAGAAATAAGAAAGGGACAGCTGTAAAACACAACAAAATCAATTTCTAATTGTGATAATATAATTAAATCACAAAATTTTATTTACTTTTTGTCCAATTACGGCAACAATTAGATCTATTTTACTAAGAGAATATAAAATTTTCCCGTGTTAGATGACAAATAAAAGACTGTCCATATCAATCTTACTTGCAAAGCTATGATACACTGCTATATTAAATTCTTGATATGGTGTTCTGCTTTGTTCTTTCATATGGGCCTATTTTCACAAAGTGTCCAAGTTATAGATAGTGTAAAAGCTGCACTTGAATTGAGCAACTCATATTCCGCAAAAGCCGCATGGTATAAGAATATGGATCATTTCAACACGGACAGCTCTGTCTATTTCACAGATAAAGCATTAGAGGTTTTGGATAACAAGGAGCCTCTTCATCAAACCACTCTTGAAAGTTTACAACTAATAAAAAAGTCTGCAAGAAAAGAACTTTCACCTGATCAAGTTTCTGCTTTGAGTAGAGCTTACCACGCCAAGGCATTATGGTTTAAAGAAATGCCGCATTTTGACCGAGACAGCACTGTTTTTTATTTTGATATGGCTGCTCACCTACTCCAAAATAGTAAACCCTTACAGTACGAACGTTTGGCTGATTTGTATCTTGATATTACTGATAGAGCGAATAGGTCTCATAACTTTAACGTTGTGGATTCGTTGGCACCCATAGGTTGGGCTTATTACGAAAAAATCCCGGAAAGCAAAAAGGATAAGGTTGTGGGGTATGATTTACTGATCAATTGGGCCTTGATAAAAGTTATCAGAGGAGAACCAAAACCCGGCCTGGAGCTTTTTGTCCAGGCACTGGATTTGCTAAAAGAAGATCCCCGACCTGAAATTCAGCTAAAGCTTTTGAAAGATAAAGGTAGATTTCTCTATCAGTATGGTTTGCCTGAAGAAGAAGAAATGGGAGTTCAATATTTAAAGGAAAGCATGATTGGCTATCAGGACTCAGATTATCCGGAAAAAAATGAGGCCCTTGTTGTCGCCTACAAGCTATTAACTTATCATTTCGGGGATACAAATCCCGATTCGACCGACTATTACATGGAACAATTTCATGAGCTGATGCCCCAACTCACTAACCCGTTTCATCATACCTGGTACTATTACTCAATGGGCAATAACCTAACTAATAGAGAGAAATATGAGGAAGCAAAATCCAACCTGATTAAAACTATAAAATTGTTAGAGGAATATAACCTGACAACCATCGATACATATCAATTTGCACATTCCCGTCTAGGCGACATTGCAAAGGCAGAAGGAAGATATGATGAAGCAATAAACTATTATGAAAAGGCCAGGAATTCCTCTATTGCAATAAATACCAAATCAAATACTGCCTATTTTATCCAGAAATTATTCAGTGTTTATGAGCTTCAGGGAGACTATAAAACGGCTCTTGCATATTATATTGAGTATTCAGAGATTAACAATATTATTGAAGTAGAAAGAAATGAAAGGAGCCTTCGCGAAAGTGAATTACAGGTAAATGTGTTCAAAAAAGATGAAGAGCTCGCTGCTAACCGGCAACGACAAATTATTTACATTGTCGCCTTGGTCATTGGTGCTATATTGCTCGGTTTACTCTATCGTAATTACTGGCTTAAACAAAAGGGCAATCACCAACTAAAAATATTAAATGAGGAGTTAGCCAATAAAAATAGTTTGCTTGATAAGCGCAATGCTGAAAACGAACTGCTTCTCAAAGAAATACATCATCGCGTAAAAAATAACCTAGAACTGGTCAAGAGCTTAATTTCATTGCAATCTGCCCAGATAGAAGACCCTGCCACAAAAGAGGCAATGATTGCCAGTCAAAACCGGGTTCAATCAATGGGTATTATCCACCAAAAGTTATATCAGGGAACAAACTTGGGGAGTATAGAAATGAAGGATTACTTCTTAAATCTTAGCGAAGGTATTCTTGATACTTTTAATAAAGAAGAACAAGTAAAGATTGAGTGTGCAATGGATAATTTAGAACTGGATGTGGATACGGCCGTTCCTATTGGGCTTATTGTCAACGAGCTTTTAACGAATGCCCTGAAGTATGCTTTTCCTCAAAATGAAAAAGGTATTATCAACATCAGTTTAGAAAAAACTACCGACACTAATTTAAAATTGAAAATACAGGACAACGGAGTGGGTAAAATTGTAGGTTTAGCCCCTAAAGGTACCGGTTTCGGTTCACAGTTAGTTCAACTATTAACCCAGCAACTTAACGGAAAAATGAATGAGCATAACAACGCAGGTACCCTTATAGAATTTGATTTCCTAATTAAGAAAAGTGGGTAAACGAGTGATACGTTTATAAATTTTGAAGACTGTATGCTTTCAGGCTGCTGTCGTCCAACAAACCCTTGCGATTGGCCAAGAGAGTTTAGAGAAGCTTTTTCTTTCGAGCCTGCGCTGAGCGCATTCGAAGCGTAAAGACCAAGAGCCTTACCGCATCTAGCGCGGCGTAAACCCCGCTTGAAAGGATAGGCAGGTTCTCACCTCCACTATTTTTAGAATACTAACACTGTAAAATAAAAAAGCTCCCCATTTCTGAGAAGCTCTTTTGCAGTACGGGCGGGGAGACTCGAACTCCCACACCTCGCGGCACTAGATCCTAAGTCTAGCGTGTCTACCAATTCCACCACGCCCGCTTAGTCTGTTTTTCAACAGGGATGCAAATATATATATTTGTTTTTATTTTCAAACCCTGCATGGGATTAATTCTTTAAGGCATTTTGTATTTTTGATCCCAATTCAAAAAAATAATTCATGAACGTTGTAAAGGAGTACATAGAGCAAAACAAAAAACGCTTTATTGACGAATTAATCGAATTGCTTAAAATCCCTTCTATCAGCGCAGATTCTGCCTATAACCAAGATGTTAATAAGACCGCTCAACAAGTTAAAATTAGACTTGAAGAAGCCGGCTGCGACCATGTAGAAATTTGCGAAACAAAAGGGCACCCTATTGTATACGGTGAAAAATTAATTGACCCAAAATTACCTACGATTTTGGTATACGGACATTACGACGTACAGCCAGCTGACCCACTAGACCTTTGGAATTCCCCACCTTTTGAACCAGTGATAAAGGAAACTAAACTTCATCCTGAAGGCGCCATCTTCGCGCGAGGTGCGTGTGACGACAAAGGTCAGATGTATATGCACGTTAAAGCTTTGGAGTTTTTATGCAAGACCGACCAACTTCCATGTAATGTAAAATTTATGGTAGAGGGCGAAGAAGAAGTGGGTAGCGTAAACCTTGCTACTTTTGTTAAAGAGAACAAGGGAAAACTTAAAAATGACGTCATCTTAATTTCAGATACCGGGATGATTGCTAACGATGTTCCATCAATAACTACCGGCCTTCGTGGTTTAAGCTATGTCCAAGTAGAAGTTACTGGACCAAATCGTGATTTACATTCTGGCATTTATGGCGGCGCAATCGCTAACCCAATTAATATTCTTGCGAAAATGATTGCTTCACTTCACGATGAAAACAATCATATAACGATTCCAGGATTCTATGACGATGTAGAAAATCTTTCCGATGAAGAGCGGAGCCAAATGGCAAAAGCTCCATTTTCTTTGGATCAATATACTTCAGACTTAAATATTGAAGACGTGTATGGCGAAAAAGGCTATACCACCAATGAAAGAAATAGCATTAGACCAACTTTAGACGTTAACGGTATTTGGGGTGGCTATACAGGTGAAGGTGCTAAGACTGTTATCGCCAGCAAGGCCTACGCAAAAATTTCGATGAGATTGGTACCTCACCAAGATTGGCATAAAATCACTGAATTATTTAAAAATCATTTTGAAAGTTTGGCGCCCGCCGGCGTTACGGTAAAAGTGACACCTCATCACGGTGGCTACGGTTACGTTACGCCAATTGACGGAATTGGTTACCAAGCAGCGGCAAAGGCGTATGAAAAAACGTTTAATAAAACCCCTATTCCCCAACGTAGCGGTGGTAGTATTCCTATTGTTTCTTTATTTGAAGAGCAATTGAATAGCAAAACTATATTAATGGGATTCGGCCTAGACAGTGATTCCATCCACTCCCCTAACGAGCATTTTGGTATTTGGAACTACCTCAAAGGAATCGAAACCATTCCTTGGTTTTATAAATATTATGCTGAATTAAAAACGACTGAAAAATTGATTTCCACCGATAATTAAAATATCAAATAAATATGAAAAAATCACCTTTATTATTAATGGCCATATTTTTAATTGGTCTTGTTTCATGCGACGGAAAAAAAGAAGCAGATGATGTGGACGATGTAACCACCAAAGAAATTGCAGAAAATACCGATGATTTTAATTATGATGTTGAAGAGTTCGCGGATATAAGAATCCTGCGATATCAAATTCCTGGCTGGGAAGACCTTTCTTTAAAAGAACAAAAACTGGTCTATTATCTTACCCAAGCCGGATTAGCTGGTCGCGATATCATTTGGGACCAAAATTATAGACACAACCTAACTATTAGAAAAGCTTTAGAAAATATCTACAGCAGCTATCAAGGGGATAAAAATTCTAGCGATTGGAAAGAGTTTGAAACCTATATAAAACGGGTTTGGTTTTCTAACGGAATCCACCATCACTATTCTATGGATAAGTTGAAGCCTGGGTTTTCAAAAGAATATTTTGACACGCTTTTGTCTGAAACAAATACAACCCTCACCGGCGAAGCCTATGAAGTCATCTTTAACGATAAAGATGCTAAAAAGGTAAACTTAAATGAAGAAAAAGGATTGGTCGAAGGATCTGCAAGCAATTTCTATGGAAGCGGAATTAAAGCTGCGGACGTAGATGCCTTTTATGCCAAGAAAAAATCTCCAGACTCACTAAGACCTCTTTCTTTTGGATTGAATTCTCAATTGGTCAAAGAAAATGGCCAATTGGTAGAAAAGGTATACAAGAGCGGTGGTATGTATGGTTCTGCAATAGATGAAATAATAAAATGGTTAGAAAAAGCTGAGTCTGTTGCAGAAAATGAGCAACAAGGAAAAGCTTTGGGTCTTTTAGTTGACTATTACAAAACTGGAGATTTAAAAATCTGGGACGACTACAACATTGCATGGGTAGAAGCAACCGAAGGAAACATCGATTACATTAACGGCTTCATTGAAGTTTATAATGATTCTAAAGGCTATAGAGGTTCGTATGAATCAATCATACAAATCAAAGATTTCGATATGTCCAAGAAAATGCAGGTTTTGGAACAAAACGTACAGTGGTTCGAGGATAATTCACCTTTAATGGAAGAACATAAAAAAGATACCGTTAAAGGGGTTACTTATAAAACTGTCATAGTTGCGGGCGAAGCTGGAGATGCTTCGCCAAACACCCCGATTGGTGTTAATCTTCCAAACGCTAACTGGATCAGAAAAGAACATGGTAGTAAATCGGTTAGTTTGGGTAATATCATTAATTCTTATAACAGTGTTGGCGGTACAGATAAGTTAAAGGAATTTGCCAACGATGACGAAGAGGTGAGACTTTCAGAAAAATATTCACAACTAGCCAGCAAGTTGCATACCGCGCTTCACGAAGTGGTTGGCCATGCTTCAGGACAGATGAATCCAGGTGTTGGTGAAACTAAAGTAACCCTTAAGAATTATGCTTCGACCTTAGAAGAAGGTCGTGCGGATTTGGTAGGATTATATTATATCATGGACCCAAAAATCCAGGAGTTAGGACTAACCGATAATTATGAAGAATTGGGCAAAGCTCAGTATAATGGTTATATAAGAAATGGTCTTATGACCCAACTTAATAGATTAGAGCCGGGTGCAGACATTGAAGAAGCGCATATGCGTAACCGCCAATGGGTAAGTGCTTGGGTTTACGAAAAGGGCAAACAAGACAGCATCATCAAAAAAATAAATAGAGATGGGAAAACGTATTTTAAAATAACCGATTACCAAAAACTCAGAAGTCTTTTCGGACAATTACTCAGGGAAACCCAAAGGATTAAGTCTGAAGGTGATTTTGAAGCTGCTAAAAATTTGGTTGAAACATACGGAGTTAAGGTTGATCAAGAATTACATGCAGAAGTTTTAAAGAGGAATGAAGCTTTTAAATCTCCTCCTTACAGCGGATTTGTAAACCCGGTGCTGGTTCCAGCGATGGATGATAAAGGTGAGATAACTTCAATAAAAGTTACCCAACCAGTAACTTTCGATGAACAAATGCTCAATTACAGCAAAAACTTTGGATTTCTATCCGCAGAAGTGGAGAAACCAAAACAATAATGAATTGATATAAACATTTCAAAATCCTTTTACCCAACCCAGGTAAAAGGATTTTTTATTGTCTTAGAAATACTTTAAAAAAGTAAAATAAATGCCAAACGCGCATAACAAACAATTAGCAATATTACTTTTAGCAACAGTCATCATAAGTACATCCGGCACTTTGGGTCGATTCATTGATATGCCCGTTCCGGTGATTATATGGTGGCGCTGTGCCTTGGGAGGTATTTTTCTTTATGTTTATTGCTTGTATAAAAAAATTCCTTTAGGGTTAAAATCGAAGCAGCATCGATTACCCTTTTTAATAAGTGCGGTTTTTCTTGGAGCCCATTGGATCACTTATTTCTATGCCTTAAAATTTAGTAACGTCGCCATTGGCGTCTTATCGTTGTTTACTTTTCCTGTTATGACCGCTCTTATGGAGCCCTTATTTATCAAAGTAAAGTTAGACCCTGTGCATCTCGTGCTTGGAGGTATTGTTTTATGTGGTATATATATTTTAGTTCCAGATTTTGATCTCGATAATGACCAAGTTCTAGGAGTTTTATTCGGAATATTCTCGGCCTTTTGTTATTCGATCAGGATTTTGATACTTAAACAACAAAGTCCTAACTACAACGGAACTTTTTTAATGTTCTATCAAGTATTGATTTTGAGCATATTATTGCTTCCGGTTATGTTCTTAATGGATTCATCTGCTATAAAGACGCAATTTCCATATGTTCTTATCTTGGCGCTGTTGACTACTGCAATAGGCCATACCTTGTTCATAAGTACTCTCAGGTATTTTAAGGTCAGTACCGCCACTATAATCGGGAGCGCCCAACCTATCTATGGAATCATTATCGCCTATTTTTTTCTCAATGAAATTCCGTCCAAAAAGACTTTACTGGGAGGGATTTTAATTATTTCTACCGTAATAATTGAAAGCATTCGTTCTAAAAGAGTGAGACTCACCAAACCATCGGACTAAATAATTCACAAACACTCAAAGGAAAGTTCCGTAGCAACCCCAAACGGAAAACCTCAAATAATCTTAATCCCAAAGAAAAATATCTGCTCTACGTTTGTAGAATACAAATAGTTATTCTACATTTGTAGAGTATAAAATATAATTAGGATGCAACTCACCAAGACAGAAGAAGAATTAATGAACCATTTATGGAAGCTCAAAAAAGCTTTTATGAAAGATTTATTGGACGAATATGCGGAACCAAAACCAGCAACGACAACCATTGCGACTCTTTTAAAGCGAATGACCCAAAAAGGATTTATCGCTTATGTAGCAATAGGTAATGCTCGCGAATATTATCCACTGGTGCTTAAAAAGGATTATTTCTCCAAGCAAGTAAACGGTATTATCAAAAATTTCTTTAACGATAGTGCATCACAATTTGCTTCCTTCTTTACCAAAGAAACAGACCTCACCAAATCCGAATTGGAAGAATTGAAATCCATCATTGATAGTGAACTAAAAAAGAAGAACGCATGATACCTTTTATTCTAAAATTTAGCGCCTGCTTAGCCTTGTTCATGTTATTGTACAAACTTCTTTTCGAAGAAACCAGCGCCCATAGTTTTAAAAGGTTCTATTTACTTTTCGCAGTTTTGGTTTCGCTCAGCATACCTATTATAACTTTTACAGAATATATCGAAGTCCCAGCGCCGACCATGTCTTTTGTTGAAGAAGTTCCACAAGCAAACCATGAATTCGTTGCGGCAGAAAAAACATTTCAAGATTATTTACCAGCTATATTATGGAGTATATATTTATTAGGTGTTGCTGTTTTTACGGCACGCTTCCTAAAGAATCTATCTGATATAATTAAAAAGATAAAGCAAAATCCAAGAGTCAAAGACACGCCGTTTATTAATGTACTGTTATCTGATCTGCTTGCACCCCATACCTTTTTCAACTTTATATTTCTTAATCGGGACAAGTACTATTTAAATGCAATTCCTGAAGAAGTCTTTATTCACGAACAAACGCATGCCAAGCAAAAGCATTCTGCAGATATTTTATTTCTAGAGATTCTTCAAATTATATTCTGGTTTAATCCTTTAATCTATTTACTGAGAAAAGACATTAAACTAAATCACGAATTTTTGGCCGATAGAGCCGTTCTAGAGCAAGGAATAGAACATCTTTCTTATCAGCAGTTATTACTTGAATTTTCATCGCATTCCAATTCACCCGAAATGGCGAACGCCATAAATTATTCATCAATCAAAAAACGATTTACAGTCATGAAAACAAAAACTTCAAAAAACGCATTTTTGCTTAGAACCCTTATGATTTTGCCATTGTTGGCCTTTACAGTTTATGGATTTAGTGAGAAGAAAACTGAAACAATCTATTCTAATAAATTAAATCAGACTGAGCAAGCAACAACTAACCTTGAGAACGCGGCAAGTAAGTATGAAACACCCATTTTAGTTCTTGAAAAGAATTCTTTAAAACTAAAGCTTAATGGCCAAAGGACATCATTTGCTTCACTTAAAAATGACTTTATAAAACTGATAGATTCTAAAAAGTCAAATTTATCATTATCAACTAACGATGGAGTTAAGCTTAGTTTAATTTATCAGATAAGAGATGTCATCACGACTGAATACTTGGAAAGCATTATATTATCTGAAAACGGCTATATCATTAATGACGTACACGCTGTAACGCTTGGAGATACCATAATACATCTAACGTCTGCCAACGATGATCAAATCAAAGAGTACAACAGACTTGCAAAAAAATATAATGAGATGGAATCTGATCATATGATGGTTAAGAAATCAGAATTAGAAAGAATCGAATACATCTATAATCTTATGACTGATGCTCAAAAGGCAAAAGCGGAACTGTATCCTGAGGTTCGATTACCTCCTCCTCCACCAACCGCTCCAAACCCATCAAAATCATTGAGCGGGGAAACAATTATTTACGAAGATTCTAATATCCAAATTACCACCGATCCATTAGAGTTTAATGGGGAAGAAATTATTGCTGAAGAATCTCCGAATCAAAATCAAGAGTATCAAACAGGATTTAAGATAATCGCAGGGAAACCTCATTTTTATGTTACTGTTAATGATAATACCAAATATTATAACCGCAAAGGGTTTGAAGTAAATTCAAATGGTGTTGTGGTAAGTAAATCTCAAGTCAATTCTTCGGATGTGGTGCCGGGGCAAAACATTTCCAAGGTTTATCAGGATGATAAAGTCGTTGCAGAATTTAAGAATAACCGACCCGGATATGGCGATAATCTTAGAATTCCTACTCCTCCACCACCTCCTCCAAAACCAAAAGACCCAATAGACCACTTGGTAGAAATGGCGAAAAAAGATGCTGATTTTTACCTAGAGGGAAAATCGGTGTCATCAGACCAAGCAATCGATGCTTTAAAGAATAACAGAAAACTCAACATTGAGACAAAAAATAGCAACAGCGCAAAACCAAAAGTCTATATAACGACCGCTCCTATCGGTTCTAAACCCCTACCACAAGACAAACCAATCTTGGTTAACGGCAAAAAGCCTCAGGATTATATGATTGTTATGACTCAAGATGAATTATTAAAATTAAATCTTGAAATTGAAGGAAGCGAGATTACAAGTTATAAGCTTAAGATTCCGGGTGTAAAAACGCTAATGATAAATTCTAACTCTTTAGACGAATCTTCAAAAATTGAGGTTGCAAAGGCTCAGAAAGGTGATAATCTTCAACTATTCGATATAAAAACTGCCGACGGCAAAAAGAATGCACCAATCATGATTCAGGTAAAAGAATAAAGACTTCTAAATCATTGTCATCTAAATCTCATTCTCAACCAAAGGAATGAGATTTTTTTATTTTGAACATGTAACAAATTGAAACAGTTTACGTTCTAATTAACAATTCACCTAACTAGCCCTAAGCTGAGTTACTAAAATAAACATCAATTATGCTTAAAAAGTTTTTCATTATGTGCTCTGGCTCTGATACAGCCATTTTAGAAAATTGTTCTATTGGCGAACAAAATAAATATGCGGGTATCGGCGCCACTGTTTTCTTTACTGCAGTTATGGCTTTTATTGCTGGTAGCTATGCCCTATTCACCGTTTTCGATAATCTCTTTGCCGCCACGTTTTTCGGCCTGGTTTGGGGACTTTTAATCTTTAACCTAGATAGGTTTATTGTCTCTACCATTAAAAAACGCGATAGTTTTTTCGATGAATTGATTCAAGCTTCACCGCGACTGATTTTAGCTTTAATAATCGCAGTAGTGATTTCTAAGCCATTAGAACTAAAGATTTTTGAAAAGGAAATCAATCAAGTCCTATTAGAACAAAAAAATGAACTTACCCTCGCAAATAAAGACCAAATCGCTCTACAATATGCGCCGAATATTCAGGCTTTAGAAAATGATATCAGCAGTTTAGAAAATGAAGTCACCACTAAAGAAAGTGAAGTAAATGCTCTTTATGCAACCTATATTTCGGAAGCAGAAGGAACTGCAGGTACCAATCGTTTGGGTAAAGGCCCGGTTTATAAAGAAAAACGCGATAAGCACGATGCTGCCTTGGCCGAGCTCACAACTCTAAAGGTTACAAATTCTGAAAAGATTTCTGCAATCGAAGAGGAAATTACTGCGTTGCAACTAGAATACACCGATAAAGTTGCAAGCACCCAACCTATCATTGATGGTTTTGATGGACTAATGGCGAGAGTAAACGCCCTGGGAGAACTGCCTTGGTTACCATCTTTCTTTATCTTTTTATTATTTCTAGCTATTGAAACATCTCCGATTTTTGCAAAACTATTGTCGCCAAAAGGTGAATATGACATAAAATTCTTTGAAGCTGAAGACGTCGTGAAGGCTTGGGCCATGCAGAACGCCAATCAAAGAAAAGCGATTGTTCAAACTGATTTCGCCCTTAATGAAAGAGTTTATGGCGCGATTGCTGAAGAGGAAGAACTTTATGCTTATAAGATGAAGGTTTCTCGTGAACTCATGAAAAAACAACAAGAATCATTCTACGAAAAGCAAGTGAAGATTTTGTAAACAATCATTCAAAATCAAAAATAAATGAGACCTCCTAAAAATTGAATATTTAGGAGGTCTTCCTATTTTATGCAAGCATTTCCTCTATTTTTATACTTCTAATCAAGATTAATCTAATGGATTTTCAGCATATTTCTATTTCTCCCGATGAAGCCGAGGAGATATTTTTCAATCATTACGGCCTACGAGGAAAAGCAACAAAGCTCGCAGGTGAAATAGATTTCAACTTTAAGATAGTAGCTGCCTATGAATCTAAATATGTCTTGAAGATATCTCGTCCCAATGCAGATTTACGATATCTAGATTTTCAGGAAAAAATGCTGACATTTTTGAAAGATCAAGATTCAGGTTTGCACATCCCGACATTGCTCAAAGATAAATCCGGAAACTACAGTTCATACCATAAAGATAGTGCTGGCCGTGAAAGGCAGATTAGAGCACTAAACTTTATCGATGGGCGCTTATGGAGTTCGGTAAATCCAAAATCTGAGGATTTACGATTTAGTCTGGGAATATTCAGCGGAAGGCTTGCGTATCTATTAAAAGATTTTAATCACGATTTTGCTGAAAGAGAATTTCCTTGGGACATCGCTCAGTCTTTATGGACCAAAGAATTTCTTCCCCTTTTTAATCAAGAAGAAAGAGGAATTCTTGAATATTTTCATAATGAATTTGAAGATAATTTGGTTGAATTTTCCACTCTTCGAAAATCGATTATTCATAATGATGCTAACGATAACAATATTATAGTTTCCCCTGATTTACTAAATCCTAAAGTTGAAGCAATCATAGATTTTGGAGATGCCATTTTCACCCAATCCATCAATGAATTGGCGGTTACTTGCGCCTACGCAATCATGGATTTTAATGACCCGTTAGATGCATGTTTACCAATTGTTCGCGGTTTTAATGAATCTTTCAAATTAAAAGAGGTAGAACTTGCTCATCTATATTCTGCTATTGCGATGAGATTGGTGATTTCTGTTACCAAATCGGCGATTAATAAGAAAGAAGAACCAGATAACACCTATTTACTCATCAGTGAAAAATCAGCTTGGAATTTGCTCAAGAAATGGAGAGCTGTGAGTGCAGATTTTGCCCATTATAGTTTTAGGGAAGCCTGTAATTTTTCTGCTCATCCCGATGAAGAAAAGTTCAAAAGTTGGGCATATAAACAGGATTTAAAGCTTACTGATCTTATCCCATCTGCTCCTAGCAATAAAATCTTTCATCTAGACTTAGGCGTTGGTAGTAGCTGGGCTGGGCATCAACAAGAATTAGATGATCTGGAACTATTTGATTTTAAAATAAATCGTCTTCAAAAACAGCATCCCGAAAAGATTATCGCCGGTGGCTATTGTGAGCCCCGTGCTATTTATAGCTCTTCTGCCTACGATAAATTAGGAAACTCCGGAATTGAAAGTAGGACTATCCATATGGGAATCGATTTTTGGTTTCCTGCGAATACGGCAATCCATGCCATTTGGGATGGGGAAGTCGTCACCGCAGTTAATGATCAAGGCAATAAGGAATATGGAGGTTTAGTGATATTGAAACACAAGCTTAACGATTTTGAATTTTATTCTCTTTACGCTCACAATATTCCACAAACCGCTACCCAACATTCCATCGGTGATTTCATAAAAAAAGGAGAGAAAATCACAGAATTAGGTAATTATCCTGAAAATGGAAACTGGTCTCCTCACCTTCATTTTCAGGTGATGTTATCTATGCTAGATTATACTATCGATTATCCTGGTGTGGTTTATCCGAAACAATTAAAGGTCTGGAAAAGTATTATCCCAGATTCCAATCTTCTATTTAAAAATTCGGAATTAAACAATGTCGTTCATAAAACTTCAGAGGGAATTTATGAGTATCGGAAGAATCATCTTGGGAAAAGTCTAAGTCTTCAATATAAAAATCCTTTAAATATTGTGCGAGGGTCCAATCAATATCTCATAGACGAAGTCGGCAGAAAATATTTAGATACGGTGAACAATGTCGCCCACGTGGGACATGAAAATTATAGAGTTGTAAAAGCTGGACAAGAACAAATGGCGCTCTTAAATACCAATACCCGTTACCTTAATAGGAATATTACAGAATTGGCAAAAGAACTGGCTGAAACATTACCCGCAGAACTTTCAGTTTTTCATTTTGTGAACTCGGGTAGCGAAGCGACAGAACTCGCTTTGAGGATGGTCAACACTTATACCAATTCGCAAGAAATGATAGTTTCTGAAGTGGGATATCACGGAAACACCAATGGTTCTATAACCATATCATCTTATAAATTTGAAGGCAAAGGCGGAAAAGGAGCAAATCATTCTACCCATGTTTTTCCTTTACCTGACACTTTTAGAGGAAAATATCGCGGAGAAAACGCAGTCCAAAATTATATTGAAGAGGTTGAGAAGATGATTAATAAAATTCAGGCCAGCGGTGAAAAAGTTGGCGGTTTAATTATTGAGCCGATAATAAGTTGTGGCGGACAGATTGAACTTCCAGAGGGCTTCTTAAAATCAATCTACAAATTGGTGAGAGATGCCGGTGGACTTTGTATTTCTGATGAAGTGCAGACCGGCTGCGGTCGTATGGGCAAAACGTTTTGGGGCTTTCAACTATATAATGTTATACCCGACATTATTACTATAGGAAAACCGTTGGGAAATGGTCATCCTGTTGCTGCAGTCGTATGCACCAATGAAGTTGCGGAAAGGTTCGCCAACGGTATGGAATATTTCAACACTTTTGGTGGCAATCCGGTTTCTTGCAGAATTGCGACGGAAGTTTTAAGAACAGTGAAGGATGAAAACCTTCAAGAAAATGCGAGAATAGTGGGGGATTTTCTAAAAGATGAATTAAAAAAGCTTTCCAAAGAGTTTCCGATAATTGGTGATGTAAGAGGTCAAGGATTGTTTTTAGGAATTGAGTTTGTTGATGAAAATATGAATGCGCTTCCTCTACAAACAGATTATCTAATTAATCGGATGAAAGATTTGGGAATCTTAATGAGCAGTGATGGAAAGGAACACAATGTTCTAAAAATTAAGCCTCCTTTAACTTTTACGGTCAGGAATGCTGAAGAATTACTAATATCTTTAAGCCAAATCCTAAAAGAGGATTATATGAAAATTAAAAATCTATAAAATGAAAAATTTATTAATTGCATTTCTAATATCAAGTTTTATGTTGTCTTGTGGCTCTTCCAAGCTCGAAAACAAGAACGACACGAGAGCTATTGAAAATGTTTTGGACACGCAAGTAAGAGAATGGAATGATAGTGACATCAATGGCTTTATGCAAGGTTATTGGAAGAGTGATGAATTAAAATTTTACGGCAGCAATGGACTGACCAGAGGATGGAATAAAGTATTAGAAAACTACAAAGTTCGCTATCCAAATAAAGATTTCACCGGAACCCTGAAGTTCGATATAGAGAATATCTCTAGAATCAGTGAGGATTCATACTACGTGATGGGCAAATTTAATCTAGATAGAAAAGCGGGAGATGCAAACGGTGTCTTTATGCTTATTTTCAAAAAAATAGACGGCCAATGGAAAATCATTGCAGATATGTGTGCCTAGTTGTTGGTTGTTGGTAGTTAGTTGTTGGTTGTTGGTTCTTTGTTATGCTGAACCTTCCTAACGGCATGTAGGCTTGTTTAAGCAACTCAGATGAAGGAGTAACTCATTAGACCCTGAAACGAGTTCAGGGTGACCAGTAGACCTAATTTAAAAATAGTGAGTTGTCATCCTGAACCTTCCTAACGGCAGGCAGGCTTGTTTCAGCATCTTTATTAAATCTTGACTAGATTAAAACCCTGAAATAATTTAGGTTGACAAGTAGACGAAATTAAAAACCAGTGAGTTGTCATGCTGAATTTTCCTAACGGCAGGCAGGCTTGTTTCAGCATCTTTATTAAAACTTGACTAGATTAAAACCCTGAAATAATTTAGGTTGACAAGTAGACGAAATTTTAAAAGTAGCTGGTTGTCATGCTGAACTTGTTTCAGCATCTCAGAAAACGCAGAACCAATTTATTTATAAATTCAACCTTGCTAATGCCTGTCTTCTTGTTTCAGCAACTCAAATGAAGGATTAACTCATTAGACCCTAAAACGAGTTCAGGGTGACAGATTATAGGTAATTTGAGCATAATCAAATTCGCTAATTCGCTAATTACTCAATTCGCTCGTTAAAAAATCAGGCTGCGTTTTTAGACTTAAAGTGGGCGTAAATTTCATCTGAACCTAAACCGATTACAGAGAATTGCTTTTGCTGTCTCACAAATTCATTATGGAGCTGAGCTAGAGCCTTAATTCCTTCTCGGTCAATGCTTTCTAGACCTTCAAAACTAAGGGTTAGAGAATTTACTTGGGTAACAACACTGTAAAGTTCACTTAAAAATAGTTTGACGGTATCTTTATCCAAGACACCTTTAACATTGCAGAAATTGTTGTAGCTGGTAATTTTTATATTCATAGTTTCAGATTTTGGGGGAATTATAATGCTTTTACTATTTGTTGATAGTCAGAACAATATCTAATTTTAATCTGATATAAAATTTAATATTCGACAAAAGGAATTGATAGTTAGTCATTTAATTTATCTGTGCAGAAATTACCGACGAACAGCTACCAGAAAAGGCTCAAAATGAGCGATCTGGACTAAATGATTTTATTGGCATCGAGGTTTTTTGATTGTCTATAATTTGAGATACCAATAGCCCTGTAGCAGTTGCCATACTCCAGCCCATCATGGCATGACCGGCTGCAAAAACCATATTATTAATCTTAGATGATTTACCGATATATGGCAATCCATCTGGTGTTACAGGACGCAAACCACAGGCAGCATTGTCTTTTTCCTCTTCCGTTATCGACACACTGGGATAATATCTTTTTACCGCATTCGCGATAGCTTCAACCCTTATTTTATTAATGTTGGTATTGATTCCCGCTATTTCCATGGTGCCAGCAAATCTTGTAAAACCATGCATTGGAGTTATTGCTGCCTTTGCTTCAGAAAGAATTGCAGGTACCGTAATACCTGTTGCAGATTCTGAGTTAATCCGATACCCTTTACCAGCCTGCATTAAAATGTTAGTGCCGAGTTTTCGGTTCCATTCACCGCTCCATGACCCTGCAGAAAGAACAAATTCGTCTGCTACCAAAGTTTGCTTATCGGTGGTAATTGATTCAATACTATTTCCCTTTTTACTGATATCTAAGACCTTTTCATTTTTAAAAATAGTTACGCCCTTGTCAATTAGATTTTGTTTTAGGGATGCCATAAACTCAGAAGGCGTGGTATGGTGGTCACAGACGTAATAAACTGCTCCAATGGCATCGATTTCTACATTAGGTTCTACTTCGGAAATTCCTTTTTTGTCAATCACTCTATTTTCCAAGTTGAGGGAACTCGCTAAATCACCCATCGCAATCTCTGACTCCATCGCCTTTTCGGTTTGGCATAGCATCATCAAACCTTTTTTTACGTAATGCGTATTAAAATTTTCTTGCTTATCAATTTCTTGGTATAGTTCTTGACTCAGAACAGAAATGTCCCGAATGACTGGAGCAGATTTTTGTACATGATCAGCGTTGCAAGATTTATTGAATGCCCAAGTCCATTTTAAGAATTCCTTGTCTAGGCGTGGTTTTATATATAAAGGACTGGCCGGATTCATCATCCACTTAATTCCTTTGGCCATAACCCCAGGCGCAGAAAGAGGAATGATATGACTAGGGGAAAGATAGCCCGCATTGACGTAAGAGGCGCCACCATCCATGTTAGATTGATCCACAACCACCACTTCGTGCCCAGCTTTAGACAAATGATATGCGGAGCACAATCCAATGATACCCCCGCCGATTATGACAATTTTTTTGCTCATTCTAATATATCAGATTACTTGAAACCCAAAAGCATATGGGTCATCTGTATCAATCGTAATTGTATTGTTTCCATAAATCTTAGCCCAACCTTTAACACTTGGTATAATCGCATCGAAATTACCTATTTTGGTTTCAGCTTCAATCATTCCAATAAATTTACTACCAATTATACTTTCGTGAATGTATTCTTCTCCTTTTTTTAATTTTCCACGAGCGTGAAGCTGGGCTAATCGTGCAGAAGTACCGGTACCACAAGGAGAACGATCAATCGCCTTATCGCCGTAAAAAACGGCATTTCTTCCATTTGATTCAGCATCGATTACATTTCCTGTCCATAACATATGCGAAACATCCTTGATGGTGCTATTTTCTGGATGAATGAATTTATTTGGGTATTTCTGATTGATTTTCTGCCTTAGAATTTGTGAAAAGTTAATGATTTCTGCAGCTGAAAAATCCTGAATTCCAGAGAAGTTTTCCTGTTGATCAACGATGGCATAAAAATTCCCACCGTATGAAACATCGAAGCGCAGAGTCCCCAGTTCAGGACAATCAATCTCCAGGTCTTTCGCTGCCAAATAACTTTTTACATTGGTAAGTTTTACCCAATCTACTTTGTTTTCTGTTTGTTTATATTCAATTTCAATTAAACCGGCTGGCGCTTCCATTCTTATTTTGCCAGGAGTTTTCGGTTTAACCAATCCCTCTTGAATGGCGATGGTTATTGTACCGATAGTTCCATGCCCACACATTGGGAGACAGCCCGATGTTTCTATAAATAAAACCGCGAAGTCATTGGCTTGGTCATGGGGTGGATAAAGAATACTGCCGCTCATCATATCGTGTCCTCGAGGCTCAAACATCAATCCTTTTCTAATCCAGTCGAATTCTTTTATAAAGTGTTGACGTTTTGCGCTCATGTCGTCCCCAATTAATTGGGGACCCCCTTCTACAACCAATCTTACTGGATTACCGCAAGTATGGGCATCTATGCATATAAAGGTGGATGTCATTTCTATTTTATTATTTGAAGAAAAATTTTAGCCCCTCCCTTGAGGGAGGTTGGGAGGGTGTTTTTAATTATTGTAGTTTGGAAAATCCGTTCAGTCATTAGATTCCTTGATTTTATCTTTTATTTCTATAATCACTTTAGACAACGCGTTCATCACTTCTTTATCAGAGAATCTCAGAAAATGCACCCCTTATTCTTCTAAACGGTTTTGTCGGTTAGAATCGTAGAGAAACTTTTCATTATGACTACTCCCCTCAATTTCTATTGCCAAACCAATTTCATGACAATAAAAATCTACTATATAGTCTAGCATAGGTACTTGCCGATGGAATTGTTCACCCAGTTGCCGCTTTCTCAATTTATTCCACAACAAAAGTTCAGTTTTGGTAGCCGTTTTCCGCAATTGTCGTGCTCTTTCTCTTAAATCTGATTTGTATGGAATTATTTTATTGGCCATTTTTTCAACACCTCCCTAACCCTCCCCGCCTGAATGGATTGGCAGGCTCAAGGAGGAAATTACTTCTTAGCTTTGTTTAAAGCTTTCTCAATATAATCATTTACCCGTTTTTCTAAGATTGAAAGGGTAACCGTTCCTTCGCCCAACACAACTTCATGAAACTCTCTTATATTGAAATTTGTATCTAACTCTTTTTCGGCCTTTTTACGTAATTCCCTAATCTTAAGTTCTCCGATTTTATAGGAAAGTGCCTGTCCCGGCCAAGAAATATAACGGTCGGTTTCAGTATTGATTTCATGTAATGATAGCGCTGTATTTGCGGTCATATAATCTACAACTTGTTCGCGGGTCCATCCTTTGGCGTGGATTCCTGTATCTACAACTAATCTACATGCGCGCCACATTTCGTAGGTAAGTTGGCCAAATTTCTCATAAGGCGTCGTATACATGCCCATATCATCTGCGAGATATTCGCAATAAAGGCCCCATCCTTCTCCGTAAGCCGAGAGATAAAGGTTTCTTCTAAACTTCGGGATTTTGTCTCCTAGTTCGTTATTTAGTGAACCTTGTAAATGGTGACCAGGTACCGCTTCGTGCACCGTTAATGCAGGTAGGGTATAAAGGGTTCTACTTGGCAAATCATAAGTGTTAACCCAGTAATAGCCTGGCTCGGTACTGTTGGCCGAAGTCCCTACGTAACGCCCGCCAGTATATTTAGGCGCAATTGCATCCGGTACAGGAGCAACACCGTAAGGTTTTCTTGGTAGAGTCTTAAAGTACTTAGGCAATTGAGCATCTACTCTTTTAGCAATGTCCCTAGCCAACATTAAAAGTTCCTTGGGAGTTTTGGCGTAGAATTGTTTATCTGTTCTCAAAAATTTAAAGAAATCTTCAAAACTGCCTTTGTAGCCTAGCTCAGCAATGATTTTTTCCATTTCTGACTTAATCCTTGCTACTTCATCTAGGCCAATTTGGTGAATTTTATCCGCAGTATAATCTGTACTTGTTGTATAATAATTTATTCTGTTCTGGTAATATTCCTTTCCACCCTGAGTTTCTGAAACTCCTAGGGTTGTTCTCGTTTTTGGATAGTATTCACTTTCAAAAAAATCCTTAATTCTTACAAACTGTGGAGTTACGTTTTGGTCGATTGCATTTTTAGCGGCTAAGAGAACCGAATCTCGTTCTTTATCACTTAAATCATCTGGTAAATTTTTAAAAGGAGAATAGAAATAACTGTTTTCAAAACTATCAACTATATGGTCGTTATAGGTAGATTCATAACCTCTAAAAATCACTAAAGGCTGAGAAAGACCTTCATCCAAACCTTTTCTAAGATTAACGAAATGCTGGTCCACCATTACGGGAATAGCATTCAATTTATTCAAATAATTCTTTACGTCTTTGTAGTTAGAGAAGGGCCTAACTTCGTAATTAAGACTACTATGAAAACCAGAATCCGACAAAAGTGGGTTCAAAAATCTCTTAAATTTGAAATAATCTATGTTATCTTGAAGCTCAAACTTCAAAAGTTCAACCGAGATCTTTTCACTATCTGATAAATCCTTAACCTCAATCTTATTGAGTTTTTCTAAATGACTTTGGGCAAAGTCGGCCTGCGCACTGTAATATTCTTCAGTATAAAGCCCTAAAGGATACTTCGCTTTATCATAACCTTCGTAGTCTTGATATTCATCAATAATCGACTTTAGATTATCGGAATCCTTAGTCTTTCCCTCTTCGTTTTGACAACTAATATTGACAAGAATAAAAAGGACGATACATAATTTTGAAAGTTTCATTTTGGTTGGATTAGTCAAACATTCCCAATAATATCTTCTAGATTTTATCCTCTGTTTGCTTTCCATTTATTTTTCTGGAAATGTTGAGCGGATTTTCATTTTTTAGTTCAGCTGGCAGCATATCATTTGGCCAATGCTGAAAACTTACAGGTCGCAGCCAACGTTTAATAGCGTCTGTACCGACCGCAGTAAAACGGCTATCGCTAGAAGCTGGATACGGTCCACCGTGCAACATGGCAGGTGAAACTTCAACTCCGGTTGGGACATTGTTAAATATCAATCTACCAACTTTCATTTGAAGACTATTTACAATGTCTTTATAATTTGCTATTTCTCCAGAATCCGAGATGATTGAGCCTGTTAATTGACCTTCTAGATTATCTACAACTTCTTGCAATTGTTCTACATCATCACACTGAACCACTACAGAAAAAGGACCAAATATCTCTTCATGCAAATCTTTGTACTGTAAAAAGTCCGTCGCACTAACTGTAGCTAAAGCTGGCGAAGCATGATTCTCTTCTGCTGAAATTGAATCAATTTCAATTTCTACAACAGCATCGTTATCAAAAAACTTCTCCTTGCCTTCATTATACTTTTTGGCAATATTAGGATGAAGCATACAAGACGGCTGAATCTTACTTAATTTCTGACCCAAAATATTTAGAAAATCTTTAAGTGCTTCGCTCTTCAAGGCAATAATTAGCCCTGGATTTGTGCAAAATTGACCCGCACCAAGTGTAATAGAACCGGCATACATTTCGGCCAATTCTTCAGATTTATTATTGATGGCGTTCGGCAAAAGAATCGTTGGATTTATACTCCCCATTTCTGCAAAAACAGGTATTGGATTGGGTCTAAGCGAACCCATATCGTGCAATGCCCTTCCGCCCTTAAAACTTCCGGTAAAACCAACCGCTTTAATATCTGGATGAAGCACAAGTGCCTGACCTACTCCGCTATCGCTAGAGTTTAGCAATGAGAACACACCATTGGGCATCCCTGTTTTATGAGCTGCCTCTATAATTGCAGATGCGATTAACTCCGCCGTCCCAGAATGCATAGGATGTGATTTAACTATGACCGGGCAACCCGCAGCCAATGCCGAGGCCGTATCGCCTCCCGGGGTAGAGAATGCTAACGGGAAATTGCTAGCGCCAAACACGGCAACTGGACCAAGCGGAAACATCATTTTTCTTAAATCTGGCTTTGCCGCAGGTTGTCTCGTTTGGTCAGCAGTTTCTATGGCTGCGTCGATATAGCTTCCATTTTCGACTAAATCTGCAAAGCTCTTTAATTGTGAGATCGTTCTTCCTAATTCCCCTTTTGCTCTACCTTCTGCCAGTCCTGTTTCAGCGCAAAACACCTTGATTAGGTTATCCCCTAACCCCAATATTTCTTCACAGATTGCATTAATAAATTTTGCTTTCTCCAATCCCGATATTCTCTGGTAAGATTTGAAAGCTTCAACCGCTAGGGCAACCGCTTCATTAAGTTCGTCCATGTCGGCTTCCGTAAAAACCCACTCGTTCTCCTTATTCAATTTTGGGTTGAATGTTCTGTATGTCTTTTGGCCCGTTGAAGAGCGCTTATTTCCTATAAAATTTTGTCCTGTAATCATTTTTCCTTTTCGTATTGACTATTACTTTTTCTTCTAAAGATCTTTGTAATCTGAAAGAGTCGGTCTATTGTTTAGAGCTTCGTCTATGATTCGCATCACTTTCTCCTTTTCTTCTCCCTGAAGCGGAAGCCTCGGAGCTCTTACATACTCGCTTCCTAGCCCAGTGGCAACCTCAGCCAGCTTAATATTTTGAACCAATTTAGGATGAATATCTAACTCCAATAATGGCATAAACCATCTATAAATTTTAATTGCTTCTTCGATTTTTCCGGCTTTTTGCAATTCGTAAATCGCAACCGTCTCTTTTGGAAACGCACATACCAAACCAGCAACCCAACCATCGGCGCCCATAATGAGGCTTTCCAAAGCTAGAGTATCAACTCCGGTCATGATCTTCAACCTATCTCCAAATCGATTCTTTATACGGGTTATATTGGTAATATCTCTAGTTGATTCCTTTACCGCTTGAATATTTTCGCATTCTAGCAGCTCTTCAAACATATCTAAAGTCACCTCAATCTTATAATCCACCGGATTGTTGTAAACCATTATTGGCAATGAGGTATTTCTTGCAACCGACTTAAAATAGGTTACGGTTTCTTGGTCGCAAGCTTTATATCTCATTGGCGGCAACATCATTAATCCATTTGCGCCATCATCTTCCGCTTTGTGTGCCGCTTCAATCGCATTTTTGGTAGATTGTTCGGCAATGTTGATCATCACCGGCACTCTTCCACCTACATGAGAAACAGTATTTCTGGTTAGGATTCGCTTTTCTTTTTCAGTTAAGGTACTTGCTTCACCTAAAGTCCCACCCAATACCAAACCATGAACTCCAGCCTCTAATTGGGCATCGATATTTTTTAAAAATAATTTCAGGTCAATTTCATCGTGGTCGTTAAACTTTGTGGTGACTGCGGGCATAACGCCTTTCCATTCTATATTCATCTTATTATTTTTGCTCGAGATTATTGGTTTACTGAAAACTAGTTTATTACTTCGATAAATTTAATATTTAGAAGCGATACTAAAGTGCATTATATATAGTTTTGTGAATTAATATGAAAAACAAAATTCTCATCATTTTGATGATAATCGCAGCGGCCATAACCATCTATGGACTGGTTACCGGAAAATTCTTGTTCTTCTTTTTATTATTACCGATAGGATTTGGTTTTTTTGGAAAGAAAAAGGATGAAAATGACCGGCTTAATTAGACTTTTTTAACGTATTCCGTAATTAGCACAATCTGCTGCCCGTCTACTTTACCTTCAATATATTTTTCATTTTCGTGGTCCAGTGAAATTTTCTTAACCACAATTCCCTGTTTGGCGACCATACTCGAGCCTTTCACTTTTAAATCCTTGATTAAGGTCACCGAGTCCCCGGTTTCTAAAATGACTCCATTAACATCGCGATGAATAATTTTTTGTGAGGCATCTTCATGTTCTCCGGTTGCCCTCGCAAAACTCATGGCTTCTTCATCTAAATACATCATCCCAATTAATTCTTGGGGCCAACCTTCTCCCCTTAATCTTTGTAACATTCGCCAAGCCATAATCTGTACTGGAATATACTGGCTCCACATACTATCATTTAAACAGCGCCAATGGTTTGCATCCATTTGCTCTGGATTTTCAATTTGAATTTTACAAGTTTCGCAAACCAAGACAGAATTGTCCAACGATTCGTGAAGACTGGGTGGAATTTTATAAACCGATAGATTTTCGGTAGAGGAACAAAGTTCACATTTATTTTCGCTTCTTTCTTCTAAGGCGCTTTGGATAGACATATAATTATTGTTGTTTTTTATTTTGAAAAATTCAATTCTAATTGAATCGTCTAATCTAAGCTTTCTCTAATTTTCTTAGGCAGACTTTTAAAAACCAATTGGTAAGAATGGTCAATCAGTTCTTTTAAAAAGTTTGGTTTAATATCGGAGTTCTGAACAATTACGGTATTCCAATGTTGTTTGTTCATGTGGTAGCCCGGCGTTATACTTTCATATTCTTCCCTTAATTGTATGGACCATTCTGGGTCGCATTTTAAATTGATAGAACCTTCGCCGATTTCGAATTTTTCTAAGGATAGGAGCGCAAACATTTTGCCAAGAACTTTAAATACCAAGGTTTCCTCGTCAAAAGGAAAGGATTCTGTTACGCCTTTTTGGGATAGACAATAGTTTCTTATACTTTCTACATCCATTGTAATTTATGGATTAAGTCGTTTGCTCTCATCGGTCTTTATTTCTAAGGTGGAATAATCTAACTTCCAGCCGATGGTCTGCACGATATTTTCAATTAAAAGTATCGTTTGAAGCGCTTCCTTTTGGGCGATTTCCATAAGCCCACTCTCTGGGACCTTTTCCATGATATATTGCTTGGCCTGATTATGAAGCCCAGTTAAGTCAGATGCTTCAAACCTATTGAACATATGCTCTTGTTTATCGTAATAATTAAGATTGGTTTCAATACTCAGAATTTCGGGTTGTGGAAAGTGTTTTAATCGAATGATTTTTTTATCCACAAGTGCTTCCATATCAATTTTAGAAAGGTCGTAACCAACGTGCGCCTTCGCATTAATAACAACGAGCGCTTTTTTACGAGATGCGACCAATTTATAGAAGCGTTCCTTAACGTCTTCGTAATGGTAGATTTCGGCGAAGTCGCCTTCTACCGTAATAAATTTACATACGGTCTTTATTTTGTCGAGAAGCAAAACCGATTGTGACTGTACCAGTTTTTTACTTTTCAGAGTTTTTAAATAAGTAACCACTCCCAAACTCGAAAGAATCCCAATTACAATCCCCAAAAATGCCTCCATTAATCGAATATTTTATAAAGTATCGGTTTACTTGGTGTAGCGTCATTTTCAAAAGGCGCTATCTGTAAATTTAAGGAATATAGACCATCTTCTACAGTATTGGGCACATAGATAAATTCGGTAATCGTGGCGTCAAAGCGAATATTCCCAGTGGTATTCCAAAAAGCGTTGTGCGACAATAATTTGCCATCGTCTTTTTCCTTATCGACACTGGGCAAATCGATTAGGAGGTGTTTAATCCCAGAATCTTTTATGAAAAGTGCCGCATCTTCTGAAATAAACGGCGGATTGGTATTAGAATAATGTTTAGACAATTTATCTGGATGATTGGGCAAAGTGCGAATAACCAATGCTTCAACTTCATTTGATTGTAACTGAGCTTTTATCTGTTCTTTTTGAATGATAAAATCCTCTCCGACAGTTTGCGGTTCTACAGAAATGACTTTTGCCGAAAAAAAAAATGTGGTAAGATGCTCATTTATAGAATGCACTTTTTCAGTGATGTGGCCAACACATTCGGTATGGGTTCCGTGGGCATGTGGATTAAAATAAATATTGTTGAAGTTTACATCTGCTCCATCCTTTACGCTCCCCACCCAATCATCCATTTTTACCGGTTCAATTTTTGGGCTTTTAAGATACCAAGCATTCACGTTTTCATCTGAAGCGCGCAGCGGTATAGAAATATCCAAAGGTTTGGAAAAATCGATTTTTCTTGGTTTACCGTTCCAGTCTAGAGTCGCAATCATTTGTTTATTTAAAATTAAGGATGTTATGCCAGTCTGAACCTTTTTCAGGATATAAATATATTCCAAATCTTCATGATATGCTGAAACAAGCTCGCCTCAGGAATCAGGCAGGTTCAGAATGACGAGTCAGGTAGGTTTAGAATACATATTTCAGATTTATATGATTTACCAATATCGTCACCCTGAATTTATTTCAGGGTCTTAATTCAATATGCCTGCTGGTGAGATGCTGAAATGAATTCAGCATAACGGTTGTCAATTTAAAATGAACAAATCTGAAGCAATTCCATCGCATAAAAACTTTCCTTTTTTTGTAATCGTTAGCACCTCATGATTAGCTAATTTTTCAATTGTGGGATTTTTAAGTTCTAAGAGACCTTCAGAAATATATTTCTGTGAGTTCTTCATTAAATGCTTTAGAAATTCCTGACCAAATTCCGCTTCAATCTTGGCCAATGAAACTCCCCAAACTGTTCTAAGTCCGGTCATAACGGCTTCATTAAATCTATTTTCTTGGGACAAGGTTTCACTTTCCGAAGGAAGTTTGTTTTCAGTAATGCTTTTTATATATTTTGAATTGTTTGCCACATTCCAGCTTCTTGAAATCCCATCGTAAGAATGTGCGGAAGGACCAATCCCTAAATAGGGTTTCCCCAACCAGTAGGCGGTATTGTTCTTACTAAACCAACCAGGTTTTCCAAAATTTGAAATTTCATAGTTCACAAAACCTGAAGCTTCCAATTTATTGACCAAAATATTATATTGTTGCTGAGCAACTTCATCATCAACATCCGGAATTTTACCATTTTCAATAAATTTGGCCAAGGCAGTCTTAGGTTCTACTGTAAGTGCATAACTAGAAATATGAGGCAGATTATAAGACAGCGCAGTTTCAATATTTTTCAACCAATAATCGTTAGATAAACCTGGGATTCCATAAATAAGATCAATGGAGATATTGTCGAAATGGGTCGTTGCTAAATCCAGACATTTATACGCTTCATCTGCATTGTGCGCACGATTCATAAGTTTAAGATCATCTTCAAAAAACGATTGAATGCCAATCGACAGCCGGTTGACATCGCTCTTAGCCAATTCTAAAATCTTGTCTTCGTTTAAATCATCTGGATTTGCTTCCAAAGTGATTTCTGGTGTTTCCGAAACATCATAATTGTCATAAATCGTCTTTAAAATGGAATCTATTTCATCTAATGTCAATAAGCTGGGCGTGCCACCGCCAAAATAAATCGTTTCTACAAATTGATTTGGTAGTTCATTTTTTCTTAGAACTAATTCATGTTGAATAGCCTCTATCAATTCGTCTTTCTTTTTAAGCGAGGTAGAAAAATGAAAATCACAATAGTGACAGGCCTGTTTGCAAAAAGGAATATGGATATAGATGCCACTCATTTGTTTGAAATAAAGAAACAGTGGGCAGTAGCAGTAACAGAAAAAAATATAAACATCATTTAATTTCCAAATTTTTCAGGATTCGCAATCATATAATTAATAATCTTCTCTACTTCGAGGCTCTCGGAGTTTAGTTCATTATATGTTGTTTCTTTAATATATTCACATTTAAATGCAAATAGTATCCAAGTCTGTGTTTCAGAATTTTCTGCATCTCTGTCGGTTAATTTACTTATATAATGATTTGGATATCTTCTTTTGCGATATGCCTCAGCGATATTAGTTGAAACACTTCGTGAAGAACGTCTTATCTGATCTGTTAGTGAGTAAACCTCTTCTTTGGGGAAATTTTTAGACAGTTTAAAGATTTTCATCGCCAAGGAAAAGGATTTTCTAAAAGCCAATAAATCCTTATTTATAGTAGCAGTATGCAGTAGCTATATATTTCATTCTAATAACTTATTTAGTATCGAATTTATCGGGATTGGCAATCATGTAATTTACAATTTTACCAACTTCTAAGCTCTCGTTTTTCAATTCCTTATAAATATCTTTATTTATATATTCACATTCTAGAGCAAAGAGCAGCCATGTTTGGGTCTCAGCATTTTCTGCGTCGCTGTCCGTTAATTTACTGATAAAATGGTTCGGATACCTTCTCTTGCGATATGCTTCAGAAATATTTGCCGATACACTTCGTGATGAACGCCTTATTTGATCTGTAAGTGAATATTTTTCTTCTTTAGGAAAGTCCTTAGTTAACCGAAAAATCTTCATCGCCAAGGAAAATGATTTCTTTAAGGCCAATAAATCCTGGAACGCCATATATTGGTAAAGTATTTTACGGTGAAAACCTAACTTCTTTTGGTATTGATAACTGCCACTGCATATTGCCTACTGCTACTGAAAACTGCTATTGAAAACTGCTACTGCATACCTTTTAATGCCAACTGCTTTTAAAAACTGCCAACTGCTACTTAACCCGATCTTGATTTTGTTTTACAAAGGCAGACCAGCCAGTATAGTTTTTACCGATTTCAACCTTGCCTTCATTATAAAAATGGCAAACGGCCGCGGCAAGTCCATCGGTAGCATCGAGATTTTTCGGTAAAGTTTTCAAGCTTAAGGTACTTTGAAGCATTTTTGCAACTTGCTCCTTACTCGCATTTCCGTTACCGGTGATAGCCATTTTAATCTTTTTAGGAGAGTATTCAGTAATCGGGATTTCCCTAGATAATCCTGCCGCCATCGCAACACCTTGCGCTCTGCCCAACTTCAACATACTTTGAACATTTTTTCCGAAGAACGGCGCTTCTATAGCAATTTCGTCGGGATGATAATTATCAATCAATTCAATCGTCCTTTCAAAAATCAATTTTAGTTTTAAGTAGTGGTCAGTATATTTTTTAAGATCGAGTTCATTCAACAGCATAAACTCCATTTTCTTCCGGACAATCTTAATAAGTCCAAAACCCATAATAGTTGTACCCGGATCGATTCCTAATATTATTTTTTCGCTCAAAATTCGCTGCAGGTATAACATCCGCTCAAGGAGACTGTAAGTCCGATGGTTCCATAAAAAAGATTACCGTTAAATGCTCCTAAGCCCGAAATTGGTGGGTCATAATCATCTAGTTCCGTAAATCCGTAAACATAGGCCACATCGGCATAAATAGAAAGTCTTTCTGAAAGCGCGTAATGAATTTCTAGTCCACCCATGGCATTTAAATAACTCTGTTTATTGTCTCCCAGCAATGCAAGTGGTTTAACAAACGAATATCCCGGGCCTGCGTGCAAAATAAGTCTTAATGGCATTGGTAAAAACAATAAGTCATTAGAAGGGTCATAAACCAATTGCGCATTTACACGAGAATAATTGATTTTAAAATCAGGGACGTCGTCGGCATTCTTAAAACGATTGAAGCCATAATCTACCTTCGCCCCTAATCTATCATTAAACATATGTTGAACTCCAAGATTTACCGTCGGGGCATTATAATCGTTACTATTTAGACCGTCCACAAAACCGTCCCAAAATGGGCGGTTTAACCCAACTGCAAGTTGAAGTTTCCATTTATTGGTTTCTCGTTGCGCCTGCGTTTCGGTGATAAAAAAAGAGAAAATAATAACGCATATAAGTAGTTTAGGATATGCCTTCATACTAAGAAAAAGTTATTAAGATTTGACTGCCCTACAAATCTAATCAATTCTTTTTAGTGAAAAGATTTTGAAACAATTGTTAATAGCCGATCTTAGCAATGTGCTAGCCATATTCATCTTAATTACTCTTCTTTATCTTTTTTTAATCGGAAGTCTTATTATTGGCTTTGATAAAGTTGAAACGTTTTATATTCCAGAGTTAAAAGCGAAAACAAAGTTTTCGATCATTGTCCCGTTTAGGAATGAGGCCGAAAATCTTCATTTACTTCTTTCGAGTTTTTCAAAATTGGAGTATCCTATTAATATGTTTCAATTGATTTTCATAAACGATGAATCTTCTGACGATTCAGAAAATATTATTGCAAACGCTCTGAATAAAACTCAAATCAATTTTCGGATTCTTCAAAATGAAGTGAGTTCTAATTCCCCTAAAAAAGATGCCATTAGTTTAGGAATTGATAATGCTGAAAATGATTGGATTATCACCACCGATGCCGATTGCAAAGTGCCAAAATATTGGCTAGCATCTTTTGATGGTTTTATACAAAGACAATCAGTCGACATGATTATTGCGCCGGTAGTATATTTTGAATCTGAAAGTTTTTTAGATCGATTTCAAATGTTGGATAATATGAGTTTACAAGGCGCAAGCGTTGGCGGTTTCGGGATTAACAAACCTTTTCTGTGCAACGGGGCAAATCTGGCTTACAGAAAGAACAAATTTCTAAAACTGAGGGGTTTTGAAGGAAATAAAAGCATCGCAAGTGGGGATGATATCTTTGCAATGCAAAAATTTATTGAAGATCCAGAATGCCGAGTCTCCTACCTAAAATCGGAATTAGCAATTGTAGAAACACTTTCTCAACCCAACTTAAAATCCCTGATTGCACAACGGATTAGATGGGCCGCAAAATCTAAAAATTATAAACCGATTTACGCCAAAGTGGTGGCAGTGTCTGTTTTTTTGATGAATGCAGCGTTGATTGCCGGGATTATTTTTGTGGTGTTGGGACTTTTTCCGCTTAAAAATCTGCTTTCAATTTTTGTGATTAAAATAAGTTTAGATTTTTTATTGCTATTTAAGGCAGCCAGGTTTTTAAACAAGGACACCATTTTATTATCCTATGTATGGTCGTGTTTTATATATCCATTTTTTACGGTTTATATTGCGGTACGTTCCGTCTTTGGTGGCTACAAATGGAAAGACAGAGGCTATCTGAGATAGATTAGCAAATGATTTATTTTTGTTAGATTTACGAAACCATTCTACTATCGATGAAAAGACTTTTTTTCATATTAATTTTTCTTTTTGGCACTTATTTAATTCAGGCTCAACAAACCTATACTGTTGATGGCAAGGAATACACTTTAAAGACAGAGATCGATGGCAACCTAGATTTACTTTGGAATATCATAGACGGCCAATACCGTTATTTTATCCGAAAGGAAGATGGCACAATTATCGAGTTGAAAAACACCAAAGAAAGCCGAAAGTTTAAGGAAGAATATAAAGAAGAGCTTAGAAAACTAATTACCACCTCAACCAATAACATAGATAAGCTAGACCTTACTTTATATGATTTAGGCGTTTTTGTAGATGATTACAACCAAGCTGCTGATAGCAATTACAACACTCAAATTGAAAAAATAGATATACTTCTTCAGCTAGAAGGTTTTGTAGGAATAAGCAATAGCCCCTTTGTATATAACACAGAAGACGCCATTAATCCACAGTTTGGATTAGGCTTAGAGCTTATAGATTTACAAACTTTCCCTAGGCACGCGCTTTACCTTAACGCTCGTCATGTGCTGAAGAGTGACAAATTTGAATATAGTTTAACCGAATTGGCATTAGGATACAGATTTAGGATTATCGACAAGTCTAAGTTTAGTTTTTACACCAATATTGACTTTGGTACATTAAGTTTTTTTAAATCCATTAGCTACTCGGTTGGGCCAGCCGATGAACCTGTAAGAAGGGAAGCCAAGGAAACCGAGTTCCAATCACCTTTTAAGTTTGGAGTCGGTGCCGATTTTAAGATTTCAGATAACTCATTTCTGGTATTGAGGTATAACGAACTTTTTGCGCTATTGGTTGAAAATGCAGGTAACTTTTCAAAGAATATTTCACTCGGCTACAAGGTTAATCTTTAATCTATCTTTATCTCGATTGGAAGTTGAAAGCGGGTCGTTACCTGTTGACTCCTTTTTATGGCCGGATAAATTTTTGGGATAGAATCAAATCCATGTCTTAACAGACTATCTAATTTCGGAATCTGATGAAGCGTTTCAGATTTCATTTTAATATCTTCAATCTGCAAATTACCGTTTTTGTCAATCTCGATTGCTAACTGAATTTGGTCGTTAACATCTTCGTTGACAATAATTGTTTGTTGGGAAAGATAATTATTCAAGATATTTCTTAAAGTAATTTCAAAACATTGCCGCTTGTTCTCTTTACCTTCAGCCGAATTACAACTATCAAAAGTGGGATATTCATCAACCTCGTTCCAATTGAAAGTTTTTAATTCATCATTTAAGATCTCTTCGGTCGATACTTTTTTCTTTGAAAATCCATCACAGGAAAAAAGAAGTAACAAAAGAGAAAAAAGGGTAAATGTAGAGACCTTCATGCAGTGCGGAATAGGCCCGAAAATTACAATTTTTTTTGGAATGGAAATTTAGTCTTTCGTAATGGTATCGATTGTCTTGTACCTTCTAAAAACTGCTTTTCTTTTAATGACAATAATTAAAATATCCTATTCACTAACTTCAAAAACTATAGGAAGGCTATACGGAACAATCACATTTTTTCCTTTTTGCATACCCGGGGTGAATTTTGGCAATAGAGAAATTACCCGCATTGCCTCTTCTTCTAAGGCTTTAATTGGAGCTCTAGAACGAACGCCAACTACATTTCCATTTTCGTCGATTTTGAAAATCACGTTTATACGCTGACGGCCTACCAAACCGAACTCTTTGCCAATCTTGGTGTTGAAGTTTTTACTCACAAAATCAGCGATTTTATCTGAGGTACATTTTTGATTTTCGTTATTGCTATTTGTTCTTGTACATCCTTCAAATAAAGGGACTTTCTCAATGGCCGCGTAAGGAACTTCTATTTGCTGATCGACTACATTTTTACCATCTATAACTTCGTTTAGTAGTATATAGGGAACTTCTTCGGCACTAAAACCTTCTACCACTAAAGTTTCATTTCGTTCTTTGTGGTTTGCATTATCTTTATTGTTATTGTCTACCTTCATCTGCTCACGTTTTTTTATCAATTCTACATATAGTCCTTCTAAAGCTTCCGCTTCTTCAAGGGAAATTTTATCGCCACTTTCTAATGAATTTTTAATCTCACTAATTTTAGAGGTCAACGATTTAGATTCATTTGACGATTCTAAGTTGTCTTGCTCACATGAAACATAAAATAGCATTCCAATAATTACCGGAATTATTAGTCCGTATTTATAGACATTATTTGAATTTGATTTTGTTTTGCTTAACATAACGATTCGTTTTTTGATTAATGATTGTTTATTGAAATGGTTTACCAAGGATAAATCATATTTAAAAACCTGATTAAGGAGTTCCTTATAATAGTCAGACTTAGCATTTGGTTTAATGCATTTTGAATCCGCTATAAATTCATGTTGTTCTTCTATCCTACTCTGATATAGGTAGATAAGCGGATTCATCCAAAAAATTATTCTGAGCAGCTCAAAAAAGATAAAATCATATGAATGTTTTTCGGTAACATGCACCAATTCATGTCTAATAATGGATTCTTTATGGCTCTGTTTCAAATTCTCTCCGATGAATATAATCTTGAAAAATGAGAAAGCATCCGTAGATTTTGGGATTAGCGCCAATTGACAACTATACTGGGTCGATTTTAATGATTCTTTATAAACTTTAAAAATTTTGAGGAGTTTTATCAGAAATATAATCGCGGCTATAGCCATTCCTAAATAAATCCAGGTATTCCATGTCCAAAGGATTGCACTTTCATTAGGAAATTTTGAATTGGTAATTAGAGTTGCCTGGCTTGCATTTCCACCGCCGATATTGATAGTTGGCAATTGTATACTATACTCTTTCGGTAGTGTTAGCGCAAGACTTTCAAATCTTAAGAGCGGAAGTACTAATGATAAGGATGCCGTAATGAGGAGGTAGAATCTATTCCAATTAAAAAAGGTTTCCTTTCTTAGCCATACATCATATATAATCAAAAAGATTAGTTGAAATAAGCAGGTATTTAAAATATAGCTTATCATGATTTATCCTCGTTTTTGTTGATTTCTTGTAAGACCGACTCAAGTTCTTTTAGTGAGATATCATTTTTCTTTACAAAGAAAGACACCATACTTTTAAATGACCCTTGAAAATAATCGTCTACCAACTTGCTCAACGATTGGTTAGAATAATCCTGTTTTTCTAATAATGGGTAGTAAATATGCCCTTTACCTAATTTCTCATAATCTACGAAACCCTTGCTCTCTAAAATCCTAACGATAGTAGAAACGGTATTATAGGCAGGTTTTGGCTGTGGCAGCTCGACAATGATTTGCTTTACATTGGCTTTCTTCAAAACCCATAAAACTTGCATGATTTCTTCCTCTGCTTTGGTTAACTCTTTCATTATCTTGTTGCGATTAATTATTCAAATATAACTAATTTTTTAGTTTAAACTAATTATTTAGTTACAAAAGTATTTATATGGATGAATTTCTTATCGTTTTAGCAGGAATCTTGATGGTGTTGGGAGTGCTAGGAAGTTTTTTGCCAATTATACCGGGACCGATTACAAGTTGGGTTGGTCTATTAGTTTTTTATCTTGCTCCTTCAATACCAATTAATTGGACTTTTTTGATTATTACGGGCGTTATCGCTTTAATAATTTCAATTTTAGATTATGTGATACCTGCCGCAGGAACGAAAAAGTTTGGCGGATCAAAAGCCGGGATGATCGGTACTACAGTTGGTCTATTAGTTGGAATTATCGCACCCATACCGGGCGGAATCATAATAGGTCCATTTGTGGGAGCGCTTATTGGAGAAATGATAAATAAAAATGACTTTAATATTGCCTTTAAAGCTGCAATAGGCTCATTCCTTGGTTTTTTGGCTTCAACTTTTATAAAGTTTTTAGTGTGTATGATATATCTCGGCCTCTTTATCGTGAAGCTTATTAAATTTTCAGGAGAGATTTTCTAAAACGATAAAACCTGATCTCAGGGGGGTGACATCAGGTTTTCGGGATTTGCTATTAACTCAACAAATATTTTCGAGGATTAATCTATTGTTGAATACTTCGAATGTAGATATAAGTTGCATCTTCTAGATGCGGAAAAACCGTAAATATGATGTGGAAAAACCGTACTATTGGGTCAGAGCAAGCGATACAGGTGATTTAAAAATCTATTAAAGTCAAAACTTTAACATATCTAAATAAAGCCCTTACTTCTTGCCTCTTCTAAGAGAGATTCATCTCTACCGTCGTAAACCGAGAACAATAATTTAAGTTGTTTCTTTCTCTTTTCAATAGCACTCATACTCAAATCGATATGGTCCTTTAGACTACGCGTTTTTATCCCTTGGGACAGAAGATGAAGTATTTTTCTATTTATATCATCCACATAAATATCGTTTGTTATGGATTTTTTTAGGTAGTTACTCACGGTACTACTATAATAAGGTGGCGCAACCAATATATGTTGAAAAGCCTCTGCAAGTTCGCTCGAGGTTAAATCACTTTTAATTAAAAAACCGTCGGGGTTAACCTCTTTAATGATATTATGTATCCGGAATGATTCATTAAACATCGTAAGGATAATGATTTTGGCATTCGGAAGCTTTTGCTTTGCCAATATTGCCAAATCTTCACCTGAAGTCACGGTGCCATCTGCAGATGGAGGTAAACTTATATCAAAAAAGCAAAGATCATATGGTATTTCCTTTGAAGACTTATTAATCAATAACACCGCTTGATCGCAGGTATTTGCTGTTTCTATAATAAGAGTTTGATTATCTTTTTTGGTTGCCATTAGCACATTTTGATAACCCTCTATAATTATCGGATGGTCGTCTACCATTAAAATGCGCAACTGATTCATTCTTATGATTTATATGGAACTCTTATCTCTACTGATGTACCTTCATGTATTGTGGACTGAATATTTATCTTCCCATCAATCTCTTTGGTGCGCGAAGTTATATTCTTAAGCCCAATACCTTTCTTACCCTTGGCTGTATCAAAACCTTTTCCATCGTCTCTCAGGTTTAAGCAAATTACATCATTATTTAGTAAAATGCTAATCCACACCTTCTCTGCGCCGGCATGTTTATAAATATTCTGAAGTACTTCTTGGATGATTCTATAGATATTAATTTTCACTTTATTGGGCACGTATTCCCAACTAATATCGTCCCTAAAGTCAAAGTTATATTTAAGATTATAAGCCAGTGTTTGCTTCTGTATCAATTCTTCGAGAATACCTATAAACCCTGAGCCAGAAACAAAATCCGTATTTAAATCGTGTGATACTTTACGCATATCATCTTCAATCGTTTTTAGTTCTGAAATATAATGAGAGCGGTTTTTTATGGCATCGGGACCAGAATTAAAGTTAAGACTGTCCAAACTTAATCTCACGCCAAACATTCGACCTAATATACCATCATGAATTTCTTGACTGATGCGCTTCTTTTCGTTGGCCCTAGCTTCATCGACTTTGTCTTGCTGAGTTAACAGAAGATTATAAATCTCTTCATTAGATTTTTGTTGATCCTGAGCAAATTGAAGTTCTTTGTTTTTGGATCTTTGAGTATAGATTATATAAACTAGAATAGAAGTTAGTATCAATCCTAAAGAGAACAAGACCAGCCATTTTCTTTGTTCTTCAATCATGGCATTTTCCTTTTCTATCTCATCAGTTTGAAACTTTATCCGCGCATATTTATTCCGAGCGCTACGTTCCTTTTTTAGAATGCTGTCATTTAATTGAATATATTCATTCAAATACATTTTACTATCTTTTTCATCTTCTACTTTAGACAGCACCATCAAAACATCAAGCAGGATTTCATTCTCTGTGATTTCTCTACCTATTTTATATCCTAATTTTCCATATTTAAGAGTGGAATCTGTCTTTTGCTCATTCAAATAAAATTTGGCCATATCGACAGCAACGGAAAGCTCAACAGATTTGTCTTCAAATTCCTTACTTAAGGCTATTGCTTTTTGAAATGTCCTTTCAATACTATCCTTGTCCTTGTCCCCACGCAGATAGCGGGTGTAAGCGATATTCTCAAGAACTAGTGGATATGACGCTGGATCATCTTCGAAGATTTCATCATCTTCTAAAATGATATTGTAAAGCTCTAGGGCTTTATCAAAATTCTCTTTCCTTCTGTAGACCCAAGCTAGGTTGTTGTAGGACCACATTTTGTACAAATTCCCGTAGGGAAGTTGGTCTGCGGTTTCAATGGCCAGTTCATGATACTTAATTGCTTGGTCAAAATCGTCTTGAGCCAACGAATTACGAGCAAATAAGTCATATACGTGTCTTTTATAATCTAAGACGATTTGAGACTTTTCTAAAGAATTAGCAAGGGATAGAGCCTCAATAAGAAATTCATCACTTCCTACATAATCTTTCTCATCTTTAAATATACTGGCTAAGTCAATTAGTACCCGAATTCGGTTTTTAACAATTTTCAAGCTCTCATAATCCTTTAATGCAAAGGAATAGTAGTAATATGCGCTGTCTAGCTCTCTATTTATAAAATAATTGTAACCAAGATTGTCTCTTGTATACGCCAATGCTAACGTGTCCTTTAATTTTTTGGAAAGATTTAGATTGTGATAAGAGATTTTTCGATGATTCTCAAACTCTGAAAATATCATGTACTGGTAAGCTAGATTACGACTGCTTAGTAGAATTGTGGTATCTATTTTAGACTCGTTCGATAGCTTATAGGCCCTGTCAGCAAGAGCGATACGTTCTTCAGGAGTTTTGTCATTGTCATTTGAAAGCACCCTCAATCTCTGAATTACATTAAGAGAATTCCTGAGTTTTTGCTGACCATTTAGGATGGATTCATCTGTTTGTGAATAACAGAAGAATCCAAATAATTGAAAAATCGAAAAGATTAGGTGCTTAAAGTTCAAATTTGAAAAGAGTATATCTCTCCAAATTTAAACTATTTCACAAAATAATATATAAGTACTACGAGTTTGTCGGGACGCTGGTTTTAGCTGATCTTTCGTGAGTTAAAAGATTAAGCTCAACATTGTTAGTGTCTATCTTCACATTGTTGTCTTTTTTAAAACTATCACTGCTAACACCAGACATTGCAAGAAGTACCACTGCTACTAATAAAAAAGTAATTTTTAAAGTTTTCATAAGTTTAATTTTAAGGTTATAATCAGTTAAATTAATTGTAATAACAAATGCATCGCGGATGCGTTGAGGGAAGGGAATGGATAATTAATTTTTGATTAGAACACTTAATATGTTCTGTAGTCGTAATCTAAGGAGGGAGCGATTAGGACATAAACTTGGATTAAATAATCTCTCAAGTGTTTAAGACTTAAGAAGGGCAACAAAAATATGTTAACGGAACAATATTAAACAATTTAATCGATAAAATGTAGTATTTCGTCGATAAAAAGTAGAATGAGCTTTATTTTTTAAATTTCAGCAAGCGTTTATACCACGGAAGAGGCATTTCCTGACCATAGCCATAACCATATCCATATCCGTAACCATAACCCTTTTTACGTTCTACACTATTTATCACAAAGGCGATATTATCAAATCGCTTTTCCTTCACCAACATTTCAGGATATTTAAGAAGTCGTTTATCTAAATAATTAGCTCGCACAACGTAGGCACAAAGGTCTGCATATTGACTTAATAACAGTGTATCTGGAACTAAACTAACTGGTGCGGTATCGATTATAATGTAATCATAGTTATCTGTTAAGCCCTCAATTAGCATTTTTAACCTCTTGGTCTTTAAAATGTCGGTAGGATTCGGGGGTATATCCCCTGAAGAAATCACGTGGAAGTTCTCTGATAAATCAGATGTCTTAATGATTTCGGAAACCTGAACATCTTTATCTTTTATATAATTACTAATCCCTATGGAATTTGGCATTCCTAAATATCTCAGAACTTTTGGCGCTCTAAGGTCCATTTCCATTAGCAAAACCTTCTTGCCAGAATATGCCAGTGTAAGAGCAACATTTATCGAAATCGAGGTTTTCCCTTCTTTACTAATTGTTGACGTGACTAATATTGTTTTACACTCCTTGGTGCTATCAGCTAATAAAAACTCCAAGTTTGTATCTAATAATCTAAATGATTCGGCAAGGTTGGATCTGTCCGTTTCATGGACTATATATTGAGATTTCAAGTTATTTTTCGGAATTTCTCCGAGGATTGGTCTACGGGTTTTAACTTCAACGTCCCTGGTTTCCCTCACCTTCGTATCCAGAAGATTTTTGATAAAAATTATAACAAAGGGAAATACCATTGAAATAATGAACCACTTTAAATATATACTTCTTTTGTTCGGCAACACCGGGCCCAAAGAAGCATATGCCTTGTCAACAATCTTGGCGCTTGAGGAGTTTGCAGACATAGCAATTGCCGTTTCTTCTCTTTTTTCCAATAAGTACAAATAAAGCGTTTCTTTTATTTGTTGCTGTCTCTGAATATCCCGAAATTCTCTCTCTTGGGTAGGTATGGATGCCAAATTACCTTGGTAATCTTGTCCCTGTCTTTTTATATCATCGAGTGAAATAGACAAGGAAGCAGTCATGTTGTCAAGATTTTTAATAAGGTTTGATCTCAAAACTAAAAGTTTATCATCAGCCTCAATTACTAGAGGATGTTCGTTACCAACACTCTCTAAAAGCTCCTGTTTTTTAATAGATAAAGCATTATATTCAGAAATCAATCCATTGATTTGAATATCAGAAATACCAATTTTGGATGGAATCAACTCCAAATTGTCCTTACCAATATAATCCCGCATATAGTCAACAAGCTGTAGTTCAGTTTCCATATCCGCTCGAGCTTGTTTTGTAGTAGCTCTCCCCGCCAAATTTATTTCCGCCTCACTTGCTATATCCACTAATTGATTGCTTTTTTTAAACTGCTCGAAATCTTTCTCTGTTGCAAATAAACTGTCTTCAATTAGAGCTAATCGACCATTTATAAACTCATATGTATTCTTAGAAATTTGATTCTTATCTGTGAGGGCGTCATTATTGTACTGAGTAACAAGGTTATTAAGTATATCCATGGCTTTCTCTCTGTCTGGAGATGTCATACTCAACTGAATGATACTCGATAACTTACTAGGAAAGAAGATGTTAACTCTATTCTGATATGTCGCCACTGTTGAATAAATATCCCTTATACTAATTATTATATTTTTGCCCTTATATTGGGATATATTAAGCAATGATTCAATTTTAATGCTTCCTTTAGCAGTGTCATGCCAAATATTAAATTGAAGAGGTTTATCCTTCTCGTTTCCATTTTCAATAAAAATAAATTCGGATTGATTAAGGACTTTTATTTCGAAATAACCAGAAGTATTATCTAATAATGAGTCTTTTAGAACATGAAATTTTATAGGAGAATTTTTATATAATTCTTTTGTACGCAGATATCCTTCGCTTATATATTCAACATTTAAACTAAGATCACGAACCACTTGACTCATCAAGGTACGTGATTTGAGAATTTCTATTTCATCAGTTACATAATTACTAGCACCGGTATTTATACCTAAATCACTAATTATTGCGGCTTCTGATATTCCAGCCTCTTGGTCACCTCTTAGTAAGATAGAAGAATTTATGCTGTATTGAGGAATTGTAGTTCTTATCTGATAATAGGCATAACTTAGGCCAATCAATAGAGCTAATAAGAACCATTTCCAATTCTTTAAATAATTTTCAACTTGGTTACGAATATTGATACGCTCGTCATTTACATCTCTACTCGTCCAAGAATCTTGCTCTGTTATATTCATTAATCTTTATAATCTATTATCGAGATAATATACTGTAAATGGAGAGAGCGAATGCTATAATACCGGTGTATCTTAAAACACTGGTTTCCCAACCTATTTCACGAGTTCTCAGTGCTATAGGCTGAACATAAACTATGTCATTCTGCTTTAAGTAATAAGCCTCTGAATTAAATAAACTTTCATCCAGCAAGTTTACTTCGATAAAAGTTGTCTTACCATCCACCTCTCTCATGACCAATAATTCATCTCGTTTCCCCGTTATATTTACGTCTCCAGCCATGGCTATGGCCTCTAAGATATTGATCTTCTCATTCTCGACCACGTAGGATCCAGGACTACCGACTTCGCCTAGGAAGGATATTTTAAATGTTAATAATTCAACGTCTACCCATGGCACTTTAATATAAATACTTAATTTCTCCTTCAAGTTATCAACTAATTCTTTCTTGGTGAGACCCGCAACTTTTATCACACCTAGTTTAGGAAATTCAATAAAACCCTCATCGTTTATTATATAAGGTACGCTAGAGACCGCATTCGTTGTTAGTCCATCCCCTCCCGATTTATAACTTACCTCTTCATTTTTATTAAAGTTTGCCACCCCGATATTGTCAGGTGAAGAAACTCTGATTACTAATCTATCCTTAATTTGATAAACTACATTCGGTGATTTCTCCTTTATAAAAGCTTTAGTGGTATCGATATCTTCAAAAAAGATTACCCCTTTTTTGGTTCCACAGGAAAGAATAAATAAACAGGAAATTATCGTAAGTATATACAGATTATTTCGGTGAGCCATAGAATTACAGGGTTTTTCACTCATTACCTAATTAAAAACAGAGGGCAAATATAGCTTTTTTAATACCTCTTTTTCAATTTATTAAGTACAAAAAAGTAAGCAATAAAACATAATATCAGTAAAGCCGCTAGGATAAAACTAGAGAAGTAAACACCCAAGGACCAAAATACGATTATCATCACAATATTAAAAGCTCCTAGAAGGAGACTAGAATTTAAATGAGAAAGACCGCTATCCAAGAGGATATGATGAGCATGATTTCTATCTGCCTCAAAAGGATGTTTTTTCTCAAGAATTCTCGAAATAACTATCCTCGAAGTATCAAAGATCAGCACACATAAAATTGCTACTATTATAGGGACACTATTTTCCGTTAATAAACCAATTGTGGAGGTTACAATATCGCGATGGGTAAGAAATCTTAATGAAAGTAATCCAATTATAAAACCTATTATCAGTGATCCTGTATCACCCATAAAAAGTTTTTTCTTTGTATTAGATAGATTATAGCGTAAAAAGGCTGCCAATGAACCAATAACTGTAACACTCAATAAGAAATAAAAATTATCATGGATAGTGAAGTAAACATAGGCGAATGCCCCGCAAATAATAATCCCAATAATTGCGGCTAATCCATCTATTCCATCAATTAAATTATAACCATTGATGACCATGAGCATGAATAACATTGCAAAGATATTTAGAAATCCAATCTCATATATGCCTAAAAATCCTTTTAGACTAAGAATATTTAATTCTGGTAAGAATACTACAAAGGTAACGGCAATAATCTGACTGACTAATTTGGCCTTTGCTGTGGAGACAACTAGGTCATCTTTTAATCCAACTATAAAAAGAATTGTAACAGCCGCAATTATTTGGTTCCCAATAAGGTACTCTTGATACATGGATTGGGTCACCGATAAAATCAAGATTATTGTGATAAAAAAAGCTACACCTCCAAATACTGGAGTACTAACCTTATGTGAACTTCTTGAACCAACTTCCGTTAATAGCCGTCTTTTAAAGGTTACAAAAATTATCTTGGGAATAATTAAAAATGTTATAATAAATGATGTAGAAAATATAAATACAGAAAAAAGTATTCTATGCTCATTAAAAAAATCGAGGAGCACTTGTGGATTGAATAATAGGTTCATTCTGGGGTTATTTTTAAATGCACTGATCAATTTGCACAGGCAAAAATAAGATAATTATTTAATTTGCTGAGAGACAACGTTACATTGATACTATAGAACTAACAAAAATTTCGATTGTATCAACAGTCTCAGGTTTTGTCAATCTAAAGGAAAAGATAGTTATTTCTTGAAGAACTGTGGAATCTTATGAATATTCTTAAGTATAACGCTTTTAACAGGATTTTTGATGTCATTTTGAAGCAACGAACAATAGTCTTCTCGAGTCTTATTTATAATATTATTAACACTTCGATTGCTTGCTCCCCCGACCCTCATGTCACAAATAACTTTTGGAAGATAACCGAATTTTAAATTCTTATCCTTCATTATCCGAATTACGAAATCGTAATCTGCAGAAATCTTATACCTTAAATTGAAGAGACCAAATTTATCATAGACACTCCTTCGTAAATAAAGGGTTGGATGCGGGGGCATCCAACCTTGAAGAATTAGTTTGGGATGATATTCACGGCTCTGCCAATATCTAATTACTTTTTTAGGTTCATTCTTGCTTACATATTTTAGATCGCCATATACACCATCTATATTTTCATTCTTGAACATTGTAACAATATCCGAGATTATACTCTTATGAGCAAGGATATCGTCTGAATGGACATAACCGATAATATCCCCTGCAGAAGCGATAACTCCCTTATTTAAGGCATCATAAATTCCCTTATCATCTTCACTTATTATCAAGTTATTTCTCTTAGAATTTTCCCTAATAATATTTAAGGTATTGTCAGTAGAATTACCATCTATAAACACGTGCTGCAAATTCTCATAATCTTGTAAATTAACGGATTCAATACAAGTCTTTAATGAGGCCTGACTATTGAATGTTGCAGTAATTATTGATACTTTCATTCTTTGATTATTCTTCTCCTTATAGCTTTAGCCGGATTTCCTTGATAAATTGTATAAGACTCTAGATTTTGAGTCGCTACAGAATTTACTGATAAGACTGAATGTTCATTACATGTTACTCCAGAAGTCACCACGGCCCTCGCTCCAATCCAAACACCATCCTTAATTAAAATAGGTTTTACAATAAGATCAAAACTTGTTTTTATATAATTATGATTTCCGCATAATAATAGCGCCCCTTGAGATAAGCAACAATTTTTCCCTATCTCAACCGAAGCTAAATTATCTATCCAAACATTTTCCCCAATCCAAGAATAGTCATCAATTTTTAATAGCCAAGGATATTTGACATTAACATTTTGCTTGATAACTACATTTTTTCCTATCTCGGCTCCAAACATTTTTAGTAAAATAACTTTTAATGAAGAAAATGGATTTAGGGAGTTTTTTAAAAATAATAAATTGATGTAATACCAGACAATCTGCTTTAGTTTGGATCCTGGTCTATACCAACTATTATTATATGAATTTAAATTTACTTCTAGCATACTTATATCGGCGGTATTAATCTAACATAACAAACTTCGGTCTTTTAATTTGCCGATTCAGCCATTGATAAAGATTTGCCATACTATTACCAACTGACTCAATACTATAGTGTGTTCTTACTAAATTTTTTCCCCGTTTCCCCATTTCATTTAATTCCCTATCAGATTTTAACAGCATATTTCTTAAAGCCCCAGTTAAAGAATCAGAATTTGGTTCTATCCACAACCCACAATCATATTCAAGTAATTCCTGCCAGGGTGTCTCCATCGTTGTAATCACAGGTAAACCACTAGCCAGGGCTTCCGCTACTACAATACCGAAATTTTCGCTATAACTTGGTAGTACAAATAAGTCTGCCTGGCTATAAGCATTGATTTTGTCGATTCCGAATACGGGAGGTTTAATCGTAATACTATCTTGGCAACCCTTCTGATAAATTAATGTATTTAAGAATTTAATATAATCCTTATCTCCATTTCCAATAACTTCAACACACCAATTATTTTTATAAGTACTTTCTAAACTCTGCCATGATTCAATCAACATCTCAATACCCTTTTTCTTATGAATCCTGGATAAAAACAAAACTTTCTTACGTTCTTTTTTCACTCTAGGGACCTTTGTAAATTCACACAAATTAATTCCGTTTGGTATAAGGGCAATAGGATTTCTTATTCCCATTTTTCTAATATTCTCAGCTTCAGAAACGGACGTTACATGGATACAAGATGAATTTCTTAAGTCTTTTAGTTGATATAGATATAATGCAATTTGCTTTTTAAATTTATTCTGAGTCATCGGCCAAGGTTCTAACATCCCTCTTGGAGTGATCACATACGGTTTGTTTTCCAAGTAGGCTCTTTTTGCCATATAATGTACAGGTAATTGCCACAAACCATGACCGTGATATATATCTGTCTTTATAGATTTTAGGGTACTTTTCATTTTGGAAGATGTCCCTGCGAAACTTCTTTCGAAAAATCGAACGTTGATTCCGTTGGCCTCTGTTCTTATCGGGCTTATGGAATTAAAAGTAAAAATTTGATTTTGAATAGATGGATGTGATGTCGCCATCGCGTCGATTAAATTGGTCACACTTCTTGCGGGACCTCCGGTACAAACGTCAATGGATTCTATAACCTGTGTGACTCTCATCCTAAAATTTCACTATATAAACTCAGGTAGAGATTGGATATTCTTTCTATTTTATATCGCTCTGCATTTACAAAACCTCTCTCTATCAAATTACGCCTAAATTCCTTATTTTCAATTATTTTACATACCCCATTTCTAATTTCTTCTATATCATATGGATTTACTAACAATGCGCCATTTCCTGCAACTTCAGGTATGGATGCTAAATTAGAAGTAATGACCGGCCTTCCTACCTTTTGAGCTTCAATAATGGGCATGCCGAATCCCTCATATAGAGATACAAAACTTACCAAATCACAAATTTCATAATAATATTTGATACTCTCGTAGGGAATATGTGCTTCATTTTGATAATCTATTTTATATGATAGTAAGAGACCTTCTTGTGATGTATTAAGCTCACCAATAATAATCAATTCACAATTTATAGTAGAAATCGCTTCAATTGTTCTCTCTAGATTCTTATTTGTTTTAGTCCCAATATGCAAAATTATGGGTTTAATATTATTGAATTCTTTTTCGACTTTAACTAATACTGGATTAACTGGATTTGGTATCACAGTAATTTTTTTTTTGGCATATGGTATGATTTCACACAGGGCTTTTTTGGAAAATTCCGAGATAACAGTAATTTGTGTCGCTCTTAGTGCTGGTAGCCAAAACCAAAAAAGTTTTAAAAAAACTCTTTTCAAGAAACCCCTATTTAAAATTGAATTGACATCATGGATGGTGATAATAACTGGCTTTATACTTAATAAACCAGCGTAATGTACATCACCGGTTATATGTATCAAACTACCGGGATACTTTCGTAATTGATTCATATTTCCCCATAATGCGCGCGGTCCTGTGCCAGATCCATTTAATTCTATTGGCACTATGTCAACATTGTCTTTCAAAAATTCATATATACTATGGAACAGTTCCTCTATACTGTTATAATAGGGTTGTTTTTTTCTGAAAACCAAGGCAATAGTATCTTTATTCAAAGTCTCCATTTTAAAGTTCTTGATGCAAAATAGAAAAACCCAAAGACTATTACAGATGCTTTAATTAAATGATTGAGTACAACGGACAATTCTGTCTCTGCCTTTAAGACTTGCAAAAAAATTAGTGGTAGCCACAGCAGAACTGAAGGATAATAATCCGCAAACTTACGAATAGCATTATAATAAACCACTAAAAATAAACCCCACAATCCCATAAAAATCCAAGCCCCTCTTACTCCGTAATTACCATAAGCCTCGCCGATTATACTAGTACCCATAGAGGTAACCTCGTTAATTTCCAAGCCGGTAAATAATGTGAAGTTTTCTCTTCCTCCTGCCTTCTTTTTATCTGGAACTAGAAATCTTGGGACTAAACTTGATGTAATAGCTTCTTCTATTGTTGCACCATCCAGGAAAGGTTCATAATCAGGAATATTTGCCATGATGGCGCTTATGATCCAACCTTGATTTAATCTGACGTTCAACTCATTAACTTTTTCCGGTGATCCGAAAATACCTTCACCCGTAACTTGGTTAAAAGCCATAAGACTAAAGGTCTCTAAACCCGCCAGCTCAGAATTCTCATTAACAATTGAACGATAGTCTGCCTTTATGGATTGGGTTATTATTGCAAAAAATATCCCAATAAATGTCAACCATAAACGTTTTTGAATACTCCACTGGTAACGAAATACTAAAAAGGTAAAAAATAAAGCGCCCCATAATATCAAATCATGAAATAATCCTTGTTGAATAGAGGATAAAACAGTCGCACCAAAAATTATATAGAGCACATAGTTATCATATTTGGTATCAGAAAAAAACATATATATCAGCCCAATATATTTGAATTGAGACATCAAGAAAAATACAAATCCTAATGATCCCGGCACAAATCCGGACAACAAGCTGCTGATTAATCCTAT